>JADCRD010000001.1:2477736-2787453 GCA_014946745.1 Lysobacterales bacterium
AACCACGTCGCCGGCGTCCTCCAGGCTCACGAAAAGGGCGCGGCCGGGGCTCACGTCCAAGTCGCCGAACGGTCGGCCCTGCGTGACGTGGGCGCATAGGGTCAGCGCCAGCAGCGACTTGCCGCTGCCGCCGTGGGCACCTAGCAAGGTCAGCACGCCGCGCGGTATCCAGTCCGCCACCACGAAACGGGGCGGGGCTAGGGTTGCGTCCATCATGCGGGCTACCTCGACAGGGCGAAGGGTTCCGGGCTCGATCTCAGGTTCCGGGTGCGGCGCGTCCGCAAACGTGGCGAGCCGCGCCAAGTCCGCCTCACGCTGTCGCTCGATTGCCTCGGCGTACGCGGCGGCGGTCATCGCACCAGCTCCAAAGCGGCCACGGCAGCGGTGCATCGCTCGCGCGCTTCGCGTAGCCGGGTGCTGTCGTGGGACTGCAAGGGCTCGCCGGCCTCGATCTGCAAGGCGGCCAGCTCGATCAATAGCCCTTCCGAAGACAGGACGCGGGCAGCTGCAAGCGTGCTCGCGTGCTGCATCGCTTGCCGTCGCTCCGCGCGCTGCATCGGCGACAAGTCGCGAACGGGCGTGGCGTACAGGTCGCGCAGCTCAAGGCCGATCGCGGCCAGCACGTCGCCGACATAGCAGCCAGCAAAGCAATGAATCAGGGCCTGCCCTTCCCTACCCTCGCCGAGACTCAGCGATGCGGTTTTGTCAGTGTGGGCAGGGCATCGAGCGGTCCAGCCGCTGCCAGTCTTGCGGACGCGATCAAGACGAGGCAGCACCAATTCCTGCAGCGGCGACAGCACATGCGTGGTCAAGCGGTAGCCGCTAGACTGTTCGCGCAGCCGCTGCCCTTGTGCCTGCATCTTCGGAGCCCGCGACGTGCCAGCGTCCGGGCTTCGCTCGTTTCGTGGGGTCATGTGCCACCTCGGGTGATCTGCCGCAGCGTCCCGACAAGGCGAGTCAGGCCCGGCAGCGCGCGGCTCAAGTCCTCGACGCCCCCCAGCGTCTCCAGGTCATGCGATGCCAGTGCCCGCGCCGCTTCGGTGATCTGCTGGCGCAATGCGGCGGGATCGGTTTGCGGCTCGCTGGCTACGCGATAGAGCCCGGCCAGCCGGTTCATATGCTGAACATTGCGGGCCACGGTGACGGCCAGCTGGTCGCGGGTGCGGGCCTCGGTCACTTGGCGGCCTCGCGCTGCGCCTCGATCCACGCGGCCACGTCCGAACGGCGGTAAAGGCGTCGGCCGCACAGCAGGACAGACGGCGGACCGATTCGCTGCCAGCGCCACCGCGCAAGCGTCCGCACGGTGACGTGAAGCTCCGCGGCCAGCTGCTCGCGGGTCAGGTAATCGGCCAGTAGGGGGGCGGCAGTTTCTTGCTCAAGCTTTTTCATCTTCGTCCTCCACAGCGCCAAGGTGTGCGCTTCGGGGACAAGCTTGTTTCCGAACACTTCGGAAGACCGAACGGCTCTCCGAATGTCAGCGCACGCGGGCTTTCCTCGGCTTACGGGGCTTGGCGTTGGGGTTGCTGATCTCCCGCGAAATTGTGTCGGCCTTTTCCTCGCAGCCGAGACGGTCGCGCACTTCCTGCGCCACAGCATCCTTCGTCCAGCGCGGATGGTCCGCCCACACTTCAAGCGCGACGCGTTGCCATTCAGCGTGGCGGGGCTTCGCCGCCCTCGCCTTGGACTCGGCCTGATTCACGCATCGCGTAACGCGCAACTCCACGGCCTTGAGCTGGCGGCCCTGCATCGTGAGCCAAGACAGGTGCAGCAGCTGCTGAAACACCTGCACCCTCTGGCGTAGCTCTGTCATCGGAAGCTCAGCGACGGCGACCAGCAGGCCGCGCAACTGAATCAATGCGACAGCCTCGCCGATCATGGGTTCAGACTCGCGGCCATCGGTTGCGGTGAACAGGCAATCGAGCAATCCGGCGCCGTCGCGCGCGAATAGATACTCGGCACGCCAACGGGCGGCCAGCTCCGGGAAGGCATCGTTCAAACGCTTGTCGATCTGCGGGGCCAGCCTCGCGGCGTGGGCTCGCATCCCGTTGGGGCCGGCCAGAATCAGGCGCTCGAAGGCAACAGCATCGGCGGCTTTCACTTGGCGCCCCCCCGGCGCCGCGCAGCGATCGGCGTCACGCTCGCGCTCTCCCCCTCCAGAATCTGCAGCAGCAGCAGCAGGGCGGCCCTCTTTTCGTCGCCGTATGAATGGCGGTCATAGTGTTTCGCCTGCACTCCGCCCAGCCCGTGGCTTTGTAGCTGTGCCCGGACTTCAAGTGACACGCCAGCAGCAGCTAGGCGAGTTTCCACGGTGCGGCGAAGGTCGCCCAAGGTGAACGGCTCCGAAGCCTCGCCGGCATCCTTCATCGCTGCCGCGATCCGGGCGACGCGAAGCCGGGCGACGTGATAGCCCGCGCCGGTCTTACCCTTGTTCGCGGTGAACAAGTGTGCGCCCTTGGCGTCATTAACCGGGCGCATCGCGCGCAAGGCGTCGGCGGCTCGATCCAGCAGCGGCACGATATGCGCGCGAGGCTTGGCGCGGCGGCCCTTGCTGTCCCTCAACGTGATGGTCTGTGCGTCGCGGTCCCAATCCGCCAGCGTCAGGCGGCCCATCTGTTCGACGCGCTGCGCCCCGGACAGCAGGTGCAGCCGGAGCATTGCGCCATAGGGTTCGGGCTCGGATTGCAGACGGCGCCAGTAGCAGCGCAATTCCTCCACCGACAAGGCGCGCTCGCGTGTGCCGGTTGGCGTCTCGGACGGCGGAAGATCGGCCACGGGATTGACGCGCAGGGCCATAGCGCGAAGGTCGGTAGCTGCCTTGGGATCGAGTCGCGCGCGAACTGCACGGGCGAAGGCTGCCCGCAGGTAGGCGCGCACCTTGGCGGCTTCGCGATCTTTGCCGGCAGCATGAAGCCGGGCCAGCACCTCGACTGCATGTTCCGGCTGGAAGTCAGCCGCAGCCAGTCCCCACACCTTGGGGAGCGCATCGCGGACGTGCAGCTGCAGGGCCTTGCGCACCTTGGCGGCGCTGGCCTTCCCCTGCGCCTCTAGGGCATCCGCGTACAGCCCCAGCAACTTGCCCACCGTCCCGCGCTCCGCCTCGGCTTCACGCTCCGCTGCGGCTGCGCGCTTTTCGGCCAGGGGATCGGCGCCTAGCAGAATCTCCGCGCGAAGCTCTCGCGCACGGCGTCGGGCAGCCTCGGGGCTCAGGTCGGGAAACGGCCCGATTGTCAGCCGGCGCTGTTTGCGATCGGCCGTGACATAGCTCAGGACGAAACTGCGCGCGCCCGCTGCAGTGATCCGCAGTCCGAAACCGGCGGGGGCGTCCTTGTGGCCATCCGTGACGATCTTCTGGCCTGATTCGGGCGCAGGCTCGCTGCGGCAGGTGCTGGCGGAAAGGGTCTTGGGCATGTCGGCGCGCTCCGGTCTTGGGCTAGTCCCCGTGTTCCGTGTCACGCCCATGTCATGGTGGGCAGGCGGTAATCGGGGCGCACACAGTTTCCCCTTGTGTCACAGCAAAGGCAATACTTGTCATATAAGACAGGCACTTAGACGCGTCTCTCGCACCGGAAATCAGGGGCTTAGAATCCTGCGAACGTGGATTGAAAATCCCCGTGTCGGCGGTTCGATTCCGTCCTTGGCCACCATCTTCAAAGCCCCGCTTCGGCGGGGCTTTTTTTGTTTGCGCTGAGCGAAGGCAAGGTGTCCGCAGCCCACCCGCACTGCCTTCGCCTCGCAACGCTCGTGAGCCTGCCGGCGGGCACATGGGTCGAGTCGCCGCTAACAGATTGTTGAATGACTCCGTTCCGGGGAGATTTTCAAGTCGGCGGTCCGGCGCAGGTCCGTACCGCCTCAGGACACATCCATCGCTTGCGCGCTTGCTTTGTCGTCCCGGCCATCCCTGGCCGGACTAACTTGCAAGCTGCTTTTCAACAGCCTGCCAGGGTTCGGCGCTGAACTCCGCGAAAGCCATCAATCACGCCACCGTCCAAGCTCGGCCAAGGCAGAACATGTGTTGCGCCGCAGCCGAGGCGCGCATCTCGACATGCGGAACAGGACTGAGTGCACGGCCGGCGTTCTCGGCCAAGCTCACGAAGGCGGACAGTCCCGGGGTTCGCGCGCGCATGACCGATCAGCGAGGGCTGCCGGCACGACAAAGCGATGAACGTTCAGGCACTTGACCCGCTCGGTGTTTCCCGCGGTGGAACATACGGGTCCATTCGGTGCCGCGCTGGGTACTTGACGCTCTCTCGCGCGCCCCACATTCGGCGCCTGCTGTCGGGTTTGTCCCGACGGTTCAACGGCTTGGCGCGTAAGCCACAATTGTCGCAGCGCAGCCAGAACGGCCGGCAGCAGAACATTGACAGCGTCTGAACGAGGTGCGAAAACTCGCGGCGGGCGGGGCCGGGCCATCGGGGGATGGCTTTTCCGCAGCTGTTGCGGACGGCATTCGCCCGATCACCGCGTCACCTTCGGGGCCAGTCGGCCCCATCACTCAAACGGGGAAAGTTCAGATGAAGATGAAACTCGCAGTGCTCTGCTCGATGATTGCTGCCTCGCTGCCGGCGACCGCCAACGAGCTGCGGCGCGCAGAGGCGCCCATCAGCGGGCAGTACATCGTGGTTCTCAAGGACTCGGCGTTCGAAGCCGAGCGCGGCGCCAAAGCTCCGGACGCAATGCGCCTGGCTGCGGAGCTGGCGGTGTCCCTGAAGCTCGATGTGGACCGCGTGTATGAGCACGCGCTCAAGGGCTTTGTGGTGAAGAACGCCAACCAGAAGCAGATCGAGCAGCTGCTCTGGGACGACCGCGTCGCGTTTGTCGAGGAAGACGGCATGGTCTATCTCGACGTCACCCAGACCGGTGCCACCTGGGGCTTGGATCGCATCGATCAGCGCAGCCGTCCGCTGAACGGTACGTACATCTACAACACCACCGCCACAAATGTGCGCGCCTACATCATCGACAGCGGCGTGCTGGCTTCGCACTCGCAGTTCGGCGGACGGGTCAGCGGCGGCGCCGGCTTCATCAACGATGGACGCGGCACCACCGACTGCAATGGCCACGGCACGCACGTGGCGGGCACGGTAGCGGGTTCGGTGCACGGCGTCGCCAAGGGTGCGCGCGTCATTCCCGTACGCGTGTTCGGGTGTACGGGCGGTAGCGCCAACTCCACGATCATCGCGGGCATCGACTGGGTGCGAGCGAATCACGTCAAGCCGGCGGTCGCCAACATGAGCCTCGGCGGCGGCATCTCGGCAGCCACCGACACCGCCACCAACAACCTGATCAATGCCGGTGTGACCGTGGTCGTGGCGGCTGGCAACAGCAATGCCAACGCCTGCAACTTCTCGCCGGCGCGGGTAGGCAACGCGATCACGGTCGGCTCGACCACAAGCACCGATGCGCGCTCCTCGTTCTCGAACTTCGGCACCTGCCTGGACGTCTTCGCGCCGGGTAGCAGCATCACCTCGGCCTGGTTCACCAGCAATACCGCGACGAACTCGATCAGCGGTACGTCGATGGCGTCCCCGCACGTGGCGGGCGCTGCGGCGCTTTACCTGGCGGGCGCTCCCTCGGCCACGCCGGCCACCGTCCGCAGCTTCATCTTCAACAACGCGACGCAGAACGTCGTCACGGGCGCCGGCACGGGCTCGCCCAACCGACTGCTGTTCGTGCAGTAACACCCTGTCGAATCTGACAGGCGCGAAGCGCTGCCGGCTGCTGCACAATTGACCCAACAGCCTTGTGGCTGTTGACGCAGCAACCGATGGGTAGTTTTTGTGGCCGCTCAGACCCAAGCACCGACGGTGTTCACGGCTCAGGAGCAAAGAAGCGCGTGGTGTGCTGCAGCCGCAGGCTCGGGTCGTCGAGGCCCTGCACTTCCAGCACAACATCGCGCTTGCCGCGAATGCCGCCTGCGGCCGCGCGAAGCGTAAAGGCGAGGTTGACCACCTCCTCCGGGCCCGCCGCGATCTCGAGTGGCGTCTCTGCCAGCTCGATATCCGGACCTTGCACGGTGACTCGGTAGCGTTGGGCGTGAGCCTGTTTGTTGATGAGCTTGAGGGTGTAGCCGTTCTCGATGCTGCCATCCCCAGCCACGCGATACAGGGCATTGCGATCGCGCAGCACATCGACGTTCAAGCTCTGCCGGTGGGTCACGCCCCACAGCCAGCCAGCGAAGATGCCCGACAGAAGCAGCCCGTAAAGGATCACGCGCGGCCGCAGCACGCGGGTGGGCTTGCTGTCGACGGCGTTCTGGGTGGTGTAGCGAATCAGGCCGCGTGGATAGCCGACCTTGTCCATCACCTCGTCGCAGGCGTCGATGCAGGCGCCGCAGGCGATGCACTCGTACTGCAGGCCGTTGCGGATATCGATGCCGGTCGGGCACACCTGCACGCAGATCGTGCAGTCGATGCAGTCTCCGAGATCCTCCGGCGAGTTCACCGTGGGCGCTGCACTGGTGTCGAGTTCATCAACCGCCAGCGCCGTCGTTGCTCGCGCCTGCACCTTGGATTCGCCGCGCATCGCTGCATGTGCCGCCGCGATCACCGCGGCCGTGGCTGCACGCACATCAAGCAGGCCACGCGCGCGCTCCAGCACGCTGGGCAGGCCGCGCTTGCGCGCGCCGCGCGGCTCCCCGCGCATGGGCTCGTAGCTGATGATCAGCGTGTTGCGGTCGAACATCGCACTCTGGAAGCGCGCATAGGGGCACATGTACTTGCAGACCTGCTCGCGCAGCACGCCGGCGTTGCCCCAGGTCGCCAACGAGTAGAACAGCACCCAGAAGGTCTCCCAGGCGCCCCACTGCAGGGAGAACAGGCGCGCGCCGAGATCGGTGATCGGGGTGAAGAAACCGACGAAGGTGAAGCCTGTCCACAGCGCGAAGATCAGCCAGAGCGCGTGCTTGCCCGCTTTGCGCATCGCCTTGTCGCGCGTCCAGGGTGAGGCGTCCAGCTTCATTCGCTTGGCGCGATCGCCTTCGAAGAAGCGCTCGATCCAGACGAACACTTCGGTCCACACGGTCTGCGGACAGGCATAGCCGCACCAGAGGCGCCCCGCGAGCGCGGTGAAGAAGAACAGCGACAGGCCCGCCAGGATTAGCAGCAGGGCAAGGAAGATAAAATCCTGCGGCCAGAAGCTCAGGCCGAACACGTAGAACTTCCGTGCCGGCAGATCGAACAGGACCGCCTGGCGATCGTCCCAGCGCAGCCAAGGGAAAACGTAGTAGATGCCGAGCAGCAGCCAGACCGCAGCGACGCGCAGCCGCGTATAGCGGCCGTGGGTCTCACGCGGATACACCTTGGCTTCGGAGGCGTAGAGGGCATTGCCACCCTCGGTGAGGACGGAGGGAATGTCTTTGGCCATGAGGTTTTCAGTCCTCCTTGGGCAGGGGACGATTGAAGCGGCTGGCGGGGCGCAGAAGGATCCAGGTGAACAGGCTGGAACTGGCGGTGCAGGCCCAGAACATGAAGAAGCCCAGCGTGTAGCCGAGTTCGCGCTGAAGCTCCCAGTCAGGAAAGGTCATGTCGCGCAGGGCGAGCGGATCGACGAAGGCAAAGAACACCATGGTCGCGACGCCAGCGGCGAAGAAGCTCGGCCACAGAATCGCCCCCAAGCGCTGGGCCAGCGGGCGAGGAGGATGATCGAACGGGTCTGGAGGGCTCATGCGCCGGTTCCGATCTGGAAGCAGAAGATGGAGTCGAGCATTCCACGTTCGGCTCGGGGCGCACCCCCGGTTCGATCAATTTCGGCGCAAAGAAGTCGCCAAAGACAAGGCCCGGGACGTGCCCGGGCCTCGCGTTGACCTCAAGCCCTGTTTCTTCAGCGCTCGCTGAGCTGCTGGCCTTGGCCCTGACTGAGCGAATAGACATAGGCGGCGACCAGACGGGCGCGATCGTTGCCGATGATCGGCCCATGCGGCGGCATCATGCCGTTGCGGCCCTTGACGATACCCTCGCGCAGCGTGGGGAGGTCACTGCCGTAGAGCCAGGCATCGTCCGTCAGGTTGGGCGCGCCCAGCATCTCGTTGCCCTTGCCTTCAACACCGTGGCAAGCCGCACAGACGCCCTCGAAGCGTGCTTTTCCCGCGGCGGCCAGCGCAGGGTCAACCTTCATGCCCGACAGGCTCTGCACGTACACGGCGGTCTCGGTGATCGCCTGGTCGGAGCCGAGCACGGCCCCGAAGGCGGGCATCGCCGCCTGACGGCCGTTCAGCACCGTGGTGAGGATGGCTTCAGGGCTGCCGCCCCAGTTCCACGCGGTATCGGTCAGGTTGGGAAATCCACGGCTGCCGCGCGCGTCCGAGCCGTGGCACATCGCGCAGTTGTTGGCGAACACCGACTGCCCCAGCGACAGCGCTTTCGGATCGTTGACCAGCTGCGGAATCGGCACATCGGCGAACTGCGCGAACAGCGGCGCAAGGCGCGCTTCGGACTCCGCCTTTTCGGCGTCGTGCTGACTGGCGCTGCTCCAGCCACTCACGCCGGCGAACGCACCGACGCCGGGGTAGTACACGAGGTAGCCGACCGTGAACACGATGGTGATGTAGAAGAGGTTGATCCACCACTTCGGCATCGGCTTGTTGTACTCGGTCAGATCACCGTCCCAGATGTGGCTGGTGTCTTCGGGCTTGGCGTCGCCGGGACGCTTGCGGCCGGTGTAGTAGATCAGCAGGACGCAGCCGACCAGGTTGATGATCACCAGGGCTGCGATGTACCAGGTCCAGAAGGCGCTCATGGTGCGTTCTCGCTTTTTCGTTGTGCGGTGCCGTGCGGGGCTGGGCCATCCTCCAGCGGCAGCCTGGCGGCGGCGTCGAACTCAGCCTTGCGCTTGCTGCTGTAAGCCCAGATCACGCCGACGATGAAGGTCACGAACAGAAAGGCCGTGAGCAGGCCGGAGAAGGTGCCCTGGCTCATGGCGCACCTGCCTGCTGCGCGACTGCAGCGCCAGGGCGCGGAGCCTGCTTGCCGAGACCCTGCAGGTAGGCGACGACGGCGTCGAGTTCGGTCTTGCCGGCAACGGCAGCCGTCGCGCCTTCGATCTCTTCGTCGCTGTAGGGGTCGCCGATGGTCTGCAGCGTACGCATGTGCTTGACCAGGCTTTCCGGATTGACCGCACGCTCGGCCAGCCACGGATAGGCCGGCATGTTCGACTCGGGCACGACGTCGCGCGGATTGATCAGGTGCACGCGATGCCAGTCATCGCTGTAGCGGCCGCCGACGCGGGCCAAGTCAGGCCCGGTGCGCTTGCTGCCCCACTGGAAGGGCCGGTCATAGACCGACTCACCTGCCAGCGAGTAATGGCCGTAACGCTCGGTCTCGAAGCGCAGCGTGCGGATCATCTGCGAATGGCAGTTGTAGCAGCCCTCGCGGATGTAGACATCGCGGCCGGCCAACTCCAAAGCGGGATACGGCTTGATCCCGGGCAGCGGCTGCACCGCTTCGGCTTGGAACATCAGCGGGACGATCTGCGACAGGCCGCCGAAGGAGATAGCGACCGCGATCAGGATGCCCATCAGGCCGATGTTCTTCTCGACTTTCTCGTGGAAGTTGTTGCTCATGTTCGGTCGACCTCAGGCGTGAGCCGGTTCGGCGGCGGGCGGCAGCACGGGGGCGTCTTCCACCTGCTTGGCGAGCTGGTAGGTCTTCCAGACGTTGTAGGCCATGACCAGCATGCCGCCGAGCACCAGCAGGCCTCCGAGCAGCCGGATCAGGTAGTACGGATAGGTCGCGACCAGGGACTCGACGAAGGTGTAAGTGAGCGTGCCGTCCTCGTTGGTGGCGCGCCACATCAGGCCCTGCATGACGCCAGCGATCCACATCGAAGCGATGTAGAACACCACGCCGATGGTGTGCACCCAGAAGTGGGTGTCGATCAACTTGACCGAGTACATCTCGGTGAGGCCGAGGAGCCGCGGCAGCAGCGCATACAGCGAGCCCACGGTGATCATCGCCACCCAGCCCAGCGCGCCGGAGTGCACGTGGCCGATCGTCCAGTCGGTGTAGTGGCTGAGCGAGTTGACCGTCTTGATCGACATCATCGGCCCCTCGAAGGTGCTCATGCCGTAGAACGACAGGGCGACGATGAGAAGCTTGATGATCGGGTCGGTGCGCAACTTATGCCAGGCGCCCGAGAGGGTCATGATGCCGTTGATCATGCCGCCCCAGGAGGGCGCCAGCAGCACCAGCGAGAACACCATGCCCAGGCTCTGCGCCCAATCGGGCAGCGCCGTGTACTGCAGATGGTGCGGGCCGGCCCACATGTAGATGGCGATCAGCGCCCAGAAGTGCACGATCGACAGCCGGTAGGAGAACACCGGGCGGCCGGCCTGCTTCGGAATGAAGTAGTACATCATTCCGAGGAAGGCGGCGGTCAGGAAGAAGCCGACCGCATTGTGGCCGTACCACCACTGGGTCATGGCATCGACCGAGCCCGACAGGATTCCGTAGGACTTCAGCCCAGTCGACGGCAGCGCCAGGTTGTTGCCGATGTGCAGCACGGCGATGGTGATGATGTAGGCGGCGAAAAACCAGTTGGCGACGTAGATGTGCTTGACCTTGCGCGTCGCGATCGTGCCGAAGAACACGATGCCGTAGGCCACCCAGATGACCGTGATCAGCCAGTCGATCGGCCACTCGAGCTCGGCGTATTCCTTGCCCTGGGTGATGCCCAGCGGCAGGGTGATGGCAGCGAGCACGATCACCAGCTGCCAGCCCCAGAAGGTGAAGGCCGCGAGCTTCTCGGCGAACAGGCGCACGTGGCAGGTGCGCTGCACGATGTAGTAGCTGGTCGCGAACAGCGCAGAACCGCCGAAGGCGAAGATCACCGCATTGGTGTGCAGCGGGCGCAGCCGCCCGTAGGACAGCCACTCGATGCCGGCCGTGAGATCCGGCCAGTAGAGCTGGGCGGCGATTATCACCCCCACCAGCATGCCCACGATGCCCCAGAGCACGGTCACCACCGCGAACTGGCGCACCACCTTGTCGTTGTAGTACGCGGATCTGTCTATCGCCATCGCCATGGGGGCGGTCCCCTCTATTGAGTCGGGCCGAAGTGTGGCGGTGCGACATTCGGTCGCGGTTGATCAGAGTCAACTGCAGGTGAAGGGCCTGGAGCGTGCGTCACGCGCGTCTTGCAAGCGCCTGATCTGACAACGTTTCGCGCCTCTATACTGACGTCGATGAAAGCGCCCACCGACGTATCGGAAGACAGCGGCACTGCGACCTTGGTCGAGCGCACCGAGCTCGAACGCTGGGCGCGCGCGCTGGGCTTCGCCGCGATCGGCGTGAGCGGCATCGACCTCGGCGAGGACGAAGCGCATCTGCTCGATTGGCTGTCGCAGGGCTGCCACGGCGAGATGGACTATATGCAGCGCCACGGCACCCTGCGCTCGCGCCCGCAGGCGCTGGTGCCGGGCACGGTGCGGGTGATCTCGGCGCGCATGGACTACCTGCCCGAGGGGCAGGCAGAGGCTGAGGCCGCGCTGGCCGATCCGCAGCGGGCCTATGTCTCGCGCTACGCGCTGGGCCGCGACTATCACAAGCTCATGCGCACACGCCTGCAGAAACTGGCCGATCGCATCGCCAAGGCCATCGGCCCCTTCGGCTACCGCGTGTTCACCGATTCGGCGCCGGTGCTGGAGAAAGCCTTGGCGCGCAATGCGGGCTTGGGCTGGATCGGCAAGCACAGCAATCTCATCGACTCGAAGACGGGCTCGTGGTTCTTTCTCGGCGAGATCCTGACCGACCTGCCGCTGCCCATCGACGCACCAGCCAGCAATCATTGCGGCACGTGCACGCGCTGTCTCACCGCCTGCCCGACCGCGGCCATCGTCGCGCCCTACCGGGTCGATGCACGGCGCTGCATCTCCTACCTCACCATCGAGCTGCACGGCGCGATCCCGGAAGAGTTCCGCGTCGCGATGGGAAATCGCATCTACGGCTGCGACGACTGCCAGCTCGCCTGCCCCTGGAACAAATTCGCAAAGCTCAGCGCCGAACCGGATTTCCGGGCGCGCCATGCGCTCGATTCGAGCAGCCTGGTCGAGCTGTTCGACTGGAGCGAGGAGGAATTCCTGCGCAAGACCGAGGGCTCGGCGATCCGCCGGATCGGCCACGAGCGCTGGCTGCGCAACATCGCGGTGGCGCTCGGCAATGCACCGCCTTCGCCCGTGGTGCGCGCGGCGCTCGCAAAGCATCAGGCGCATCCCTCAGCGCTGGTGCGCGAGCATGTCGACTGGGCGCTGAAACGCCAGGACGCGTCAGATCCAGGCTGACGAAGCGGCCACCGGTGAGGGCGTCGGCCCCGGCTGGGGCAAGGCGGATCAAGTCGATACTAAAGTCGATCCGTGGTCGCCAGTCCGGACACCTTTCCGAACTCACTTGCGCCGGATGCGGCATCGCACGCTCGATCCGCTGCCCTACCCTGCAGCGCGCACCGCAGCTCTAACGGCGTCCGCGTTGCCGTCGATCCACTCTGCCCGACACACCTCGCGAGCCGGATGCGCGAGGCCTCAGCCCGCAGAACGAATGCGCTGGAGCAAGGCCTGCGTTAGCGGATCACCGGCAGGCTGCTCCGCGGTCAGCGCGGGCAACAGCTGGTTGGCGAGCTGCTTGCCCAGCTCCACGCCCCACTGGTCGAAGGCATTGATGCCCCACAGCACCGACTGCAGATAGACCGAGTGCTCGTACAGCGCCAGCAGCGCGCCGAGACTGCGCGCGTCGAGCCGCTGCAGGAGAATCAGGCTGCTCGGCCGGCCGCCGGGATAGTGGCGATGGGGATCTTCGCTGTCCTGCCCGCGCGCCAGCGCCTCGCACTGCGCCAGCAGGTTCGACAGCAGGGCACGATGGTTGTCCTCGAAGCCGTGATCGGGCTGCAGCACGCCGATGAAATCCGAGGGCACGATCTGGGTGCCCTGATGCAGGGCCTGGAAGAACGAGTGCTGGCTGTTGGTGCCGACGCCGCCCCACACCACCGGCACGCTGTCCAGTTGCAGCTCGGAGCCGTCAAGACTGACGCGCTTGCCAAGGCTTTCCATGACGAGCTGCTGCAGGAAATCCGGCAGCAGCGCAAGCCGCTGGTCATAGGGCAGCACGGCCTGCGTGGCGAGGCCCAGGCCGCTGCGGTTCCAGACCGCCAGCAAGGCATGCAGCGCCGGCAGGTTGGCCTCCAGCGGGGCTTCCAGCGCATGCGCGTCCATCTCCGCGGCACCCTCGCGCAGATCGTCGAAACCGGCGCGCCCCAGCGCAAGCCGGATCGACCAGCCCACGGCCGACCACAGCGAGTAGCGGCCGCCCACCCAATCCCACATCGGCAGCACACGCTCGGCGGCCACGCCGAACTCGGCGGCGCGCTTGACGTTGGCCGAGACCGCATAGAGCCGCGTGTCGTCGCGCAGCCAGGCCCTCAGCAGTTGGCCATTGAGCAGGGTCTCCTGCGTACCGAAGCTTTTGGACACCAGCACCACTGCGGTACGCGAGGGGTCCAGCGCGGGCAGCAGGCGCGCTGCGGCGTGGCCATCGACATTGGCCAGAAAGTGCACGCGGAAACGCGAACGCGCTTCCGCCGAGAGCGCGTCGACCACCAGACGTGGGCCGAGGTCAGAGCCGCCGATGCCAACGCTGACGATATCGGTGACCGAGCTGCCTTCAAGCGCGGCGCTGAGCCGCTCCATCCGCTCAAGCGTGGCGTGCACCTCGCCGCGCGCCGCCTTGGCCGTGGCGTGGTCGACCAGATCCGAGCGCAGTGCGGTGTGCAGAGCGGGTCGGCCTTCGGTGGAGTTGACGATCGCCCCGCCGAACTGATGCTGCAGTCGCTCCTTTAGACCCAGCCGCTGGGCCTCGCCGAGCAGGGCAGCCAGAGCCCCTTGATCGAGCCGCTGTCGACCGTAGTGCAGTTCGATGCCAGCACCCGCTGCCCGCATGCGCTCCGCCCGGTCTGGTTCGCTGAGCAGGGACACCAGCGAAACCTCGCCCAGCCGGGCGGCATGATCGGACAGCAGCTGCGGATCGATGGACATGGATTGGCGTCTGCGCAAGGAACACGAGCGTGAAGCCTAGCAGCCACCCGCATGCACTGCGGCCCCTCCGCCCGCATGCACCGTGTCCGACTATCGCCATCGGCGAGCGTCACTGCTGACGGGCAAGTCGGGGCTGCACTGCGAACCAAGCAACGGACCGCAGACGGATGAGGCCCCAGCGAGCGTTGCACAGACGCAACACCGCGCTGGTCAGGCATCGCAGGCGGGATCCCCTGCTCGTCTCGCCCAACTCTGCGCAAAAAAAAACCCTCGCGGGATGCCCTGCGAGGGTGGAAACGGAGTGACGATTACCTAGCGATACGCCCTGCTGCTCCTCGGGGGCCAGCGCCTGTCAGTCGCGGCCGTCTCTGGAGACGGAGTCAGAGGCTACGCCTGTCGAAGAGAAAAAACAACACCCGCGATGTTTTTTTGCAACTTGTGCTTTCGAAGTCGCCTTTCTGCCCATGGCTCACTCGACGGCAAACTCAAGGTTATCGATCAAGCGCGTTGAACCGAGCCGGGCCGCCACCAGCACCACCCAATCTCCCTTTCCCCACACCGCAGGGGCCGCGAGCTTAGCGGGGCGGCGAAGTGCCAGGTAGTCCACCTTGAAGCCTTCGCCCGCCAGCGCGTCGGCCCCCCAGGCTTCGATGGCTGCCACCGGCTCACAAGCGCGCAGACGCTCGCGCGCCTCGCACAGCGTCGCGTAGAGAACTGCCGCGCGACGGCGCTCATCGGGCTGCAGGTACTGGTTGCGCGAACTCATGGCCAGACCATCCGCTTCGCGGACCGTCTCGCCGGCTTCGATGCGGGTCGAAAAAGCCAGGTCAGCCGCGAGATGGCGGATCACTGCCAGCTGCTGGAAGTCCTTGCGGCCGAACACGGCTACGTCGGCTTGGACCTGGTTCAACAAGCGGGCCACGACGGTAGCAACACCGGCGAAATGGCCCGGGCGGAATGCCCCACAGAGCACATCCGACAGTTCAGGCACCTCGACCCGGACCGTGCGCTCGACGCCCAGCGGGTACATGGCCTCCACCGAAGGCAGAAACAGCAGATCGCAGCCGGCTTCATCCAGGGCTTTCGCGTCGGCCTCCAACGTGCGCGGATAGCGCGCATAGTCCTCGTTGGGGCCGAACTGGGTCGGGTTGACAAAAATGCTGCAGACCACGCGGTCGGCCTGCCCGCGCGCCTGCGCGATCAAGGCCAGATGTCCTCGATGCAGGTTGCCCATGGTCGGCACAAAGCCGACGCGCAGCCCGGCGCGGCGCCATTCCGACACTCGCGCGCGCAGCGCCTCGACCGATTCGACGCGCTCAAGAGTCATTGGAAGCAGTGCTCCGGCGCAGGGAAGCTGCCGCTACGCACGGCCTCGGTATAGGCGACGAAGGCCGCTTCGACGGTACCAGCACCCGCCAGGAAATCCTTGACGAAGCGCGGCCTGCGCCCGGGGGTCACGCCCAGCAGGTCATGCATGACCAGCACCTGCCCATCGCAGTCGGGGCCAGCGCCGATACCGATCGTGGGAATGGCGATATCGCGGGTGATCTCGGCCGCGAGGCTGGCCGGCACGCATTCGAGCACCAGCAGTTCGGCACCGGCCTCAGCCACGCGCCGTGCGTCTTCGCGCAGGCGCTGGGCGGCCTCGGCGTCGCGCCCCTGCACGCGATAGCCGCCGAGCTTCAGCACCGACTGCGGCGTGAGCCCTAGGTGGGCGCAGACCGGAATATCGCGCGCGCTGAGGAACTCGATGGCGTCCAGTACATGCCCCGCCCCCTCCAGCTTGACGATGGACGCTTGGCCCTCGGCCTGTAGACGGGCCGCAGAATCCAAGGCGCGCTGCGGCGTGGCGTAGCTCTGGTAGGGCATGTCCGTCATCAACACGGCCCGATGCAAGCCACGCGCGACGGCCGCCGAGTGGTAGACCATCTGATCCACAGTGACTGGCAGGGTGCTGGCATGGCCTTGCACGACCATGCCCAGGGAATCCCCCACCAGCACCAGATCGACGCCTGCGGCATCCATGGCGGTGGCGAAACTGGCGTCGTAGGCGGTGAGGCAGACGATGCGCTGCCCCTGCGACTTCATGCGCCGAAAGCTCGGCACGGCCAGCGGAGCCGCAGTGGGCGCGCCCGGTTCGGAGCTGTACATGGTTCGGCCTCGATGACAACGGGCCGCCATGCTACCGGAGCCCACCGTGGATGGGAGGCCATGCCTCTCGCGCCTACTCGACCGCGGGCAGGCGCACGATGCCGTCGCCAGGCAGCGCGTCAGCGATCGCCGCTGCCCTGCCCCAAGCCCCCAGCACCAGATCGGGCGCGATCTCCGCGAGCGGCCACATGACGAAGGCGCGCTCCTGCATGCGCGGATGCGGCAGGACCAGACGCGGGCTGTCGACCACCGCGTCGCCGTGCATCAGCAGATCGAGGTCGATGACCCGCGGGCCGTAGCGCCGCGTGCGCACACGGCCCATCTGCAGTTCGATGGCGAGCAGGGCGTCGAGCAGGGCCAAGGGTTCCAGCGAGGTTTCGAGCCGCGTGACCGCGTTGATGAAGTCAGGCTGATCGAGGTCGCCCCAGGGCGGCGTGCGATACAGGCTGGATGTGCGCAGCACGCGGGTGCACGGCAGGCTCGACAAAGCACGCAGAGCGAGGCCGATCTGGCGCTCGGGCTGATCAAGGTTGCTGCCCAAGGCCACAAAGACCCGGTCGCTCGACATCACGCGACCACCCGCGTCTCAGCCGCGGCGACCGCCGCGGCGACGGCGACGCGGACCACCGCGGCCAGCCGGTGCAGCCTGCTCTAGGCGCTCGGCCAGACCAGCGTCATCGAGATCGAGGGTATCCATCCACCAATCGCGCTCAGGCGCAAGCTCAGGTACGACGGCAGCGCGCAGCTCCAGAAAATCGTAGGCAGCCTTGAAGCGCGGATGCTGGCGCAGGCGGAACACGCGCTTGCGCTGGCGCAGTGGGAAGCGCGACTGCAGGAACCAGATCTCGTGCATGGGCACGCTGAAACGGCGCGGGATCGCAATGCGCTCGGTCTGGCGCAGGGTGACGCGGTCGGCGGCGCGCTGCTCGGCGACGGCCAACTCATGGCCCTCCTCCAGCAAACGCGCCAAGTCCTGCGCATAGGCTGGCCACAGCAAAGCGGCAAACAGAAAGGCAGGAGTGACTGGCTTGTCCTCGCGCACACGCGCATCGGTATTGCGCAGGCCTTCCAGCATCAGCGCCCTGCACTGCCCGCTGCCATCCGCGGCAAGCGCTGCCGCGGTGTCGGGGAACAGCGCCGGCAGCAGCCCGGTACGTTCCAGGCCGAGCAGGCTTTCGACGCCGTGGCCGGACATCAGCATCTTCAGACACTCGTCGAACAGGCGAGCGCTGGACGCATCGACCAGCAGAGCCGCCATCCGCGGAATGGGTGAAGCGGCTTCGGGAGCGATCTCGAAGCCGAGCTTGGCTGCCAGACGCACAGCCCGAAGCATGCGCACCGGGTCTTCGGTGTAGCGCGCCTCAGGGTCGCCGATGAGGCGCAGACGTCGCGCCATTACATCTTCGTAGCCACCGACGAAATCGCGCACCGAGAAATCCTCGATCGCGTAGTACAGGGCATTGGCGGTGAAGTCGCGACGCACAGCGTCGTCTTCGATCGTGCCGTAGACGTTGTCGCGCACCAGCACGCCGTTGTCGACCTCACGATCGCCCGAACCGTCATCGGCGCTGGCGCGGAAAGTCGCGACCTCGATGATCTCCTGACCGTAGACGACGTGCGCGAGGCGGAAGCGCCTACCGATCAGGCGACAGTTGCGGAACAGGCCGCGCACTTCCTCAGGCGTGGCATTGGTGGCGACATCGAAATCCTTGGGAGCGCCGCCGATCAATAGATCGCGCACCGCGCCGCCAACGAGATAAGCGCCGAAGCCGGCTTCATGCAGACGGTAAAGCACGCGCAATGCGTTCGGACTGATCTGCTTGCGCGAGATGCCGTGTTCGGCACGGGGGATGATGCGGAGTTCGCTGACTTGTGGATGCACGAGTATTCGAGGCTGTGGATGCGTGGCGCGCTGCGCCAGCGGATCGACGAAAGGCGCGACCGCTTCGTTCAAGGGGCGCAGGATGTCGCCTCCGCGTGCCATTGTCAGCGGCGGCAAGCCTGCTATACTAGCGGTTCGACTAGAGGCTGAACACCACGCTCCCTTCGTCTAGCGGCCTAGGACGTCGCCCTCTCAAGGCGAAAACACGAGTTCGAACCTCGTAGGGAGCGCCACCTCTTCCCGTCGCGCTGGCAGCGCCAGCCTCTGCACAAGCCTTCCCGCAGCTACCCTCCCGGTCTCCATGGCATTCGTCGTCACCGAGAATTGCATCAAGTGCAAGTTCACCGACTGCGTCGAAGTCTGCCCGGTGGACTGCTTCCATGAAGGCCCGAACTTTCTCGTGATCGACCCGGACGAGTGCATCGACTGCACGCTCTGCGAGCCCGAGTGTCCCGCCAACGCGATCTTCCCCGCTGAGGATGTGCCCGGCGGCCAAGAGCACTTCACCGCACTGAATGCCGAACTGGCGAAAGCGTGGCCGGTGATCACCGTGCGCAAGGAGCCTCCAGCCGACGCCGAGAGCTGGAACGGCAAGCCCGAAAAGCTGAAGCTGCTCGAACGCTGACGCGCTCTTTCGGCAAGGAAGTCGACGCCGAGCGTGAACTAAAGATCCGATGCGAAAAGGGCGACCTACGGGTCGCCCTTTTGCTTGTCTCGATTGCAGCGCATGGCTTACAGCAGGCGCTGGCGCAGCTGCCCGAGCAGGCCGGTCGCCGCTGCGGTAGTCGCCTCGCGGCCATCGGCTGAAACGGCCGACACGCGGCTCTGACCACCGTCGTCGCCCACGCGCACCAGGAAGCTTTCACCCTGATAGCCGACGTTGTAAGCCCCTGCGATTTCGGCGCGCTCGCTGATGCTCACCCCTTCGATGCGCTCGAGCGCGACACCCACGCGACGCCAGACGGAAGCCTTGGAATCCGCGACCTGAAAGGCCGCAGAGCGGGCCGCCAGCTCGGGCACCCGCATCGCCTGAGTGGTGTTTGGCAGGGTGAGGTCCGGCGGCACTTCCAGCGGACGGTTCTCGGGGCTTTCGGCATACGGGCTGCTGCCTCGGAGCCACTTGCAGCCCGACGTTCCCAGCACGCAGGCGATCAGGGCCAGCGAGGCAAGCACGCGCAGCGGGGATTGGGTCAGCATCATCGGGTCTCTCCCTGGAAATTCGGATCCTTCGCCAGCTCGGTCGAGGCAGCGAACTCAGTGGTGCTCAGGTCCGGAAGCAGAGCTTCCATCGCCGGGCGGTTGTCGGCGGCCAGACCGGTCAAGGGCAGTCGCGGGTAGTCGGAGCCCAGGCCCTTGCCTGCCAACAGGGCCTTGAGCGGAATCGGGTTGGGCTCACAGCCCAGGAACGCGAACAGCGGGGCCAGCTTCGCCTCAAGTACCGCGACCGCCTCTGCGCGGCCCGCGCGGGCCAGATCACACAGGCGACGCATCGCTGCCGGCGCGACGTTCGAGGCTACCGAGATCACGCCGTCGGCACCGGCCAACATCGCGCGGCCGCAGGTGGGGTCGTCCCCGCTCAGCACGCTGAACCCCTCGCCGCGCAGCGGCAGCAGAGCTTCCATGCGCTCCTGCTCGGTGCGCGCTTCCTTGATGCCGACGATGCGCGGATGCTGGGCCAGCCGTGCGACGGTGGCCGGCAGCAGATCACAGGCGCTGCGCGCCGGCACGTTGTAGAGGATCACCGGCAGGTCGCCACTCTCGGCCACCGCGATGTAGTGCGCGTAGAGCCCTTCCTGTGTGGGCCGGACGTAGGGCGGGGTCACTACCAGCGCGGCCCGCGCGCCGGCGCGAGCAGCCAGACGGGTCAACGCGATGGTCTTGCGCGTGTTCGACAGGCCGGTGCCGGCCACGACGGCCATCGGACCGGCGAGCTTCAGTGCGCGCTCGATCAGCTGCTGCAGTTCGGACTCGTCCAGCGCACTGCCCTCGCCGGTGGAGCCGGCGACGACGATGCCCTCCGTGCCGCCAACCCGCTGGGCTTCCACCAGCCGGTTCCAGGCATCGAAATCGATCGCGCCGTCATGCGCCGCAGCAGGCGCGGTGAAAGGGGTTGCAAGCGCGGTCAGGCAGCCGGTGATGCGCAAAGGTGGGCCTCGTGGCGGCGCGGGCGCCCTGCGCCCGTCAGTCGAATGGAGAACCCGCGGGTGCCAAGGCCCCGCGGTGCAGCCCGCGATGGTACTGGCCGCGCCGATCCACGGACAAGCCGCGACGGGTGCAGGTCACCGCGTGTTCATGTCGCCGATGTACTGCGGCAGGCGTTAAGCTTGCGGCCGCACGCCACTTTGATCGGACACCGCCTTGAGCGACCCCGCGCCCCGCCCGCAGACCAACGAAAACTACCTGCTGATCAACGCTTTCGCCGTGCATCCGGAATCGCCGCTGCTGCCCGTCTCACGGCGCATCGCCGACAGCGGCTGCAATCTGGTCGATGCGCGTCTGTCCACGGTGGGTCGCGACGTCTCGGTGGTAGCGCTGGCGGTGGGCTCCTGGGACGCCGTGGCCAAGCTGGAATCCTCGCTGGCACGTCTCGAACGCGAAGAAGGCTTGCGCCTCGTGTGGTATCGCACCGCACCCAAGCCGCTGCAGAGCAACCTGTTGCCCTACATCGTCGAGGTCGTGGCCGCCGACAAGCCGGGCATCCTGTTCCAGCTGGCCGATTTCTTCGACCGTCAGGGCATCACGATCGAAAGCCTGCACAGCACCCGCTACCGCGCCATGCAGACCGGTGCCGACATGTTCTCGGCCCAGGTCACCATTGGCATCCCCTCGAACATGCACATCGCCGCGCTGCGCGACGACTTCCTCGAGTTCTGCGACCATCTGAACCTGGACGCGATCATGGACCCGATGAAGTTCTGAGCATGACGAAACCCCTGACCCTGCCCAGACTGAAAGTGGCCCTCGGCTCGGGCGAAACGCTCGACCTCGCGAGCCTCAAGGGTCGCTTTGTCGTCATCTACGCGTACCCGAAGGACAGCACGCCTGGCTGCACCCGCGAGGGTCAGGACTTCCGCGATCTGCACCCGCAGTTCGCGGCGCTGGGTGCGGAGGTGTTCGGGCTGTCGCGCGACTCGGTCGCCTCGCACGCGCGCTTCGCCGAAAAGCAGGGTTTTCCCTTCGCGCTGATCAGCGATCCGGACGAAACCCTGTGCCGTGCGCTCGACGTGATCCAGGAGAAGAGCCTGTATGGCCGCAAGTTCATGGGCATCGAGCGCAGCACCTTCCTGTTCGGCCCGGACGGCGCCCTGATCCAGGCCTGGCACAAGGTCAAGGTGCCCGGCCACGCGCAGGCCGTCCTCGACTCGCTGAAAGCCGCCGCGCATGGCTGAACGCCACGCACGCATCGATAACATCCCCGATACCGAGCGGCCCGCCTCGCCCTGCGATGCGGGCCGTTTCGTTTGCCACCGCAGCACTGCCAGAGGAATGACTTCCCGATGATGAGCCAAGGCAAGCGGATCTACGTGCTGGACACCAACGTGCTGATGCACGACCCGACCGCGCTGTTCAAGTTCGCCGAACACGACATCTACCTGCCGATGGTGGTGCTGGAGGAGCTCGACCACGGCAAGAAGGGCACCACCGAAGTCGCGCGCAACGCCCGCCAGGTCAGCCGCTTCATCAATGAACTCATCGAGGCCAGCGGCAGCAGCAACATCCAGGCGGGCCTCAAGCTCGAGCGCCCGGCCTCGCTCAATCTGCGCGCGCAGCCGGCGATCGGCCGCCTGTTGTTCCAGATCGAGGCCACCGGCACGCAGAAGCGCGAAGGCGCGCCCCTGCCCGACAACCAGATCCTCGCGTCTATCCTCAAGCTGCGCGAGCAGCAGGCCGGCACCGAAGTCGTGCTGGTGTCGAAGGACATCAACCTGCGGATCAAGGCCAGCATCTTCGGCATCCCCGCCGAGGACTACGAGAACGACCGCGCGCTCGACGATTTCAGCCTGCTCTACTCCGGCGTGCGCGAGCTCGACGACGGCTTCTGGGATCGCCATGAGAGCGACCTGCGCAGCTGGATCGAGCGCGGTCACACCTACTACGAGATTCGCGCGGCCGAAGCCGAGGACTGGCGACCCAACGAGTTCCTCTGCTTCAACGGCGACGAGGACGCCGAGCTGCGGGTGATCGGGCCCAAGGGCGACCGCGTCGTGCTGCAGCTGGTGGAGAACTTCCGCGCCAGCTCACGCCAGGTCTGGGGCGTCTCGGCGCGCAATCGCGAGCAGAATTTCGCGCTCAACGCGCTGATGGACCCGGAGATCGACTTCGTCACCCTGCTGGGCACGGCCGGCACCGGCAAGACCCTGCTTGCGCTGGCGGCGGGGCTTGCGCAGACGCTGGACCAGCAGCGCTACCGCGAGATCATCATGACCCGCGCCACGGTCAGCGTCGGCGAGGACATCGGCTTCCTGCCGGGCACCGAAGAGGAAAAGATGACGCCTTGGATGGGCGCGCTGACCGACAACCTCGAAGTGCTGACCAGCCCGCAGGACGGCGGCGCCTGGGGCCGCGCGGCCACCAACGAACTGCTGGCTTCGCGGATCAAGATCCGCTCGATGAACTTCATGCGCGGCCGCACCTTCCTGAGCCGCTACGTGATCATCGACGAGGCGCAGAACCTGACGCCCAAGCAGATGAAGACTCTGCTGACGCGTGCCGGCCCGGGCACCAAGATGGTCTGCCTCGGCAACGTCGAGCAGATCGACACGCCGTATCTCACCGAGACCACCTCGGGCCTGACTTACGCCGTCGACCGCTTCCAGCACTGGCCGCATAGCGCCCACATCACTCTGCGCCGCGGCGAGCGCTCGCGGCTGGCCGACTTCGCGTCGGAGGCGCTGTAACGGAAAGCGCCTGCAAACAAGCGGACGCCTCACGCCGTGTGGGGCGACGCTTGTCCGCGGCAGCGGATGCGCTTGGCGGTCCTCGGGAAACTCAGCCGCCGCTGCCGAGCAACAGCGCCAGGTGGCCAGCAACGCCACGCGACCACACCAGATCGCAGTCGCGGCAGCCGTAGAAGCGCGCTCCGGACAGGAGCCGCACGTCGCGCTCAAGCTTCAACAGCGGCAGGCCTTCGGGCGCAAAGGCGGCACCCGCGCCATCGGAAACAGCGACGCGGCCTTTCACGATGCGGTCCGAGCCACAGTCCGGGCAGGTTTGGGGCGGCCATTCCATGAAGGAACCTTGCTTCGCGGTCGAAGGACCAGAGCCTAGCGGATGCCAAGGCCCTCGATCTGTCCGAGGGCCTCGGCATCGAAGCCCGTCAGCGCGGCGAAGCGGCGGCCGCGCTCGGCGTAGTCGCGGAACTCGCCGAAGCTCGGTGCGCCGGGGCTGAGCAGCAGCACGCCGCGGTCGTCGTCGGATGCGCACGCATCGAGGGCTGTTTCGGCCGCGGCCACCGCCGCCGGCAGATCCGGCGCTTCGAGCAAGGCGAAGCCTGAAGCCGCCGCAGCGCGCAGCGCCAGCGCGATGCGTGGGCCGTTGGCGCCCATGCAGACGATCACCGACGGTGCTTCACTGCGCATCGCGGTGACGAAGTCCGACCAGTCGAGCCCGCGATCATGGCCGCCGACCAGGATCGCCACGCGACGCCCGCGGTAGTGCGCCAGCGCGGCGAGGCTGGCATGCGGCGTGGTGCTGATGCTGTCGTTGACGTACAGCCGCCCGGCCCGCTCGCCCAGCGGCTGCAGGCGATGCGGCAGCGGACGGAAGCTGCGCGCGGCCTGCGCCAGCGGCCGCGCATCGATGCCCAGCGCCTCGATCGCCGCCAGCGCCGCGCACAGGTTGCGCGCATTGTGCGCGCCGGGCAGCGGCAGCTCGGCCGCTTCGAAGACGCGCTCGCTGCCGCGCAGGATGCCGCCGCTCGCGGCGTCGAAATGCCAGCCCTGCGGGGTGCCGAACCACGTCGCATCAGCGCATGCACCGAAGCGCTGCACGAGCGTCGGGCTCTCGGCGTTCAGTACCACTTGCTTCGCGCCCACGCCCTCGATCAGCGCGCACTTGTCGGCGTAGTAGCGCGCCTCGCTACCGTGCCAGTCGAGGTGCTCGGGATAGAGGTTCAGCAGCATCGCCACATCGGGCGCGATGGCATCCGAAGTCTGGTAGCTCGACAGCTCGATGACGTAAGCGTCGAGCGCTGGCGCTGCCAGCGCGCCAGCATCGGCAAGCGGCTCCGCAGTCGCAGCAGGCAGCAGCAGCTCCAGCAGCGGCAGCCCGATGTTGCCAGCCAAGGCCACGCGGCGGCCGCTGGCGCGCAGCAGGTGCGCGACCAGGGCAGTGGTCGTGCTCTTGCCCTTGCTGGCGGTGATGCAGATCACCGGCACCTGCGGGTCGCGTGCGCGGTGCTCGCCAAACCACAGCGCAGTGCCTGAGGTGAAGCGCACGCCGGCCTGCAGCGCCTCGGCAGCCACCCCGCGATACGGGCTGATGCCCGGCGACTTCACGATCCACTCGAAGCGCCGCAGCAGGTCGAGTGATGGCTCGCCGGCATGCAGATCGATCACCTCGCCGAACTCCGCGCGGGCGGACTCGGCTTCGTCGGCGCTGCAGATCAGGGCGAAGCGCTGCGCCGGCAGCGCGCCGAGCAAAGCACGTAGCGCCGCCCTGCCCTCGCGCCCATAGCCCCAGACGGCGGTGGCGCGGCCCTCAAGCGCCGAAATGCGCATGCAGGCGGTCCATCAGCTCCATCGGCACGCCGTGCGGCCCGGCCGGCTGCAGCTGCGCATCCAGCGCCAGCGCCGAGGCATCGAGCTGGGGCAGGATCTCCTCGCGGAAGCGCGCGACCAGGGCGTCCTCGCGCCAGGCCGGGCTTTGTGCGAGATGCGCAAAGGCTGCGCGCGATTCGACGGCCTCGCCCACGCATTCGAAGGGCTTGTGCTCGCGGTATTCGATCAAGGCGTCAAAGCCCGCGGCCAGCTGCGGCTCGTCCAGCAGGTTGCGGCCGAAGATCGACACCAGGCGCGGCTTGGGCATGAAAGGCGCCAGCGCCAGGAACACGAAGTGGCACTTCGGGCAGACCCCGCACCAGCGCTCGGCCGGACGCTCGCCCAGCAGATGGAAATTGCGGTTGCAGCTGGAGAAGTGGCGGTCGTAGCCCTCGATGCGCGCGAACTGCCGCGCGATGGCGAGCTCGGACCAGGGCCGCAGCAGCGAGTAGTAGTGCAGGTCAGCGGCGACCTCGTCGCGCAGCAGAGCGGCGAAGTGCTGCTCGAAGTCCCAGCCCTTGCTCCACTGGTGGTTGACCTCGCCGGTGCCCGGGATCTGGCTGCCGTAGCTGGCCGAGCGCTCGTTCGAGAACACCACTTGGTCGACACCCTGCAGCAGCGCCGCCAGCGCCAGGATCGCCGAGTTGATCGCCGTCACCGGAATGTGGCCGTTGTAGGCGCCCTGGCGGTTCAGCTCGAACAGCTCGGGCGCGATCGCGCGCTCGATCTTCAGGCCCGGCAGGCCGGTGCGTTCGGCGCAGGCGGCGATCAGCTGCGAGCTGCCGATCCAGCTCACGGTCTGCTCGACGCCCAGCGAACGCAGGCTCTCGATCGAGACCAGCGAGTCCTTGCCGCCGCCGATCGCGACCAGCGCGTGTGGACGCAGGCCCAGCGCCGGCGCGGTCGAGGGCGATGGCCCGGGCACGGGGAAGTTGAGCCGCGCTTCGAGGTCGAGCCCGTTGCGGTGCGCGAATTCCCCCAGGCCCAGCCGATAGACCTCGCCCAGCAGGGCGCGCGCCTTCAGCGAGGGCTGGTCGCCTTCGAACACCAGCTGCGGCGGCACGGCGGCCTTGTAGTAGCTGACGCCGGCGATCCAGTGCAGCAGATCCAGCGCACGGCCCACTGCCAGCGCGCGCTCGCCATCCAGCGCGAAGGGCGCGCCCGGAATGCGCAGGCGCTCGGTGAGCAGCGGGCCCTCATCGAAGCGGTATTCCAGCTCGACGGCGCCGGTCTGCGCGTCGAGCCGGCTGGCGACGAAGCGGAAGCTGCGGATCGCGTCGCGATCGAAGGTCCACTCAGTCATCCAGCACATCCTCGCTCGGCAGGGGGCGCAGATTGTAGGTGTTGGCCATCACTGCGCCATAGGCGCCGGAGGTGGCGATCAGCGCAACATCGCCTTCGGCGGTCGCATCCGGCAGGCGACGCCTGCGTCCGAGCACGTCGCTGCTCTCGCAGATCGGGCCGACCACGTCGGCCGGCGCACCGGGCGCGGCGTCGAGCTTCGAGAGATTGACGATCTCGTGATAGGCACCGTACAGGGCCGGACGCATCAGCGCGTTCATGCCGGCGGCGAGGCCGACGCGGCGCACGCCGGACTTCTCGACCACCTGGGTCACGCGGGTCAGCAGCACGCCGGCTTCGGCCACCAGGAAACGTCCCGGCTCGATCCACAGCGCGTATTGCGGATAGGCCTGCTTGAGCTCGGCGAGCGCCGCCGCATAGCCAGCGAGATCGAAGTCGGGCGCGTCGGGCTCGTAGGGCACGCCGAGGCCGCCGCCGACATCGATGCTCTCGATGCTGCCGATGCCGTCGGCGATCGCCGCCAGCTGCGCATAGACCGTGCGCCAATGGCCGGCGTCGAAGACGCCGCTGCCGATGTGCGCGTGCAGGCCGGTGATGCGCGCGCCAGCGGCACGCGCGGCGTCCAGCACCGGCGCCAGCCCGCTGGCCGGCAGACCGAACTTGGCGCCCTTGCCGCCGGTGCGCACCTTCTCGTGATGGCCGCTGCCAAAGCCCGGATCGATGCGCAGCACCAGCTCGGCGCCGCGGAAGATCTCGGGCCAGTGGATCAGCGGATAGGCACTGTCCACGGTCATGCGCACGCCCAGTTCGCGGGCGCGGGCGTACTCGGCGCGCGGCGCGAAGCTGGGCGTGAACAGCACGCGCGCAGCATCAAGGCCCGGCACCGCGGCGAACACATGCTCCAGCTCGCCGATCGACACGCATTCCAGCCCGAAGCCCTCCTGGACCAGCAGGCGCAAGATGGCCGGATGCGGATTGGCCTTGATCGCGTAGTAGCGGCGGTCGACGCAGGCGATGGCGGCGAGATCGCGCGCGCGCTGGCGCACGGTCGGCAGGTGATAGACATAGCGCGGCGCATCGCCCGCACGCAGCAGCAGTTCGGCCGCACGCGCGCGCCACCAGGGCGCGCTGCGCCTGGCCTCGGTGCCGCACAGCTCCAGCCAGCTCGGGCCGAAGACCGCGACTTCATCCACCGGCATCGCGGTGCTGGCGATCAGCATGCCGTGCAGCTTGGGCAGCATGCCCTCGGCCACGGCCTCGTCGACCACGAAGGTCAGGTTGAGGTCGTTCGAGCTCTGCGAGATCAGATGCACGCGCTCGCGGCCGAACTCGGCCAGCACGTCGGAGAGCTTGTGCAGCAGCGAGCGCATGCCGCGGCCGACTAGCGTGATCGCCGCGCAGGGCGCGATCACCTTGACCCGGCAGAAGGGTTCGAGGTCGGCGCAGAGCGCGTCGAGCACGTTGGAGTTGACCAGGTTCTCGGACGGATCCAGCGACACTGTGACGTTGGATTCCGCTGAGCCGATCAGGTCCACCGACAGGCCATGCGCACGGAAGCGCTCGAACACGTCGGCGAGAAAGCCGACCTGCTGCCACATGCCGATCGACTCCATCGACACCAGCACGATGCTGCGGCGCGAGGAGATCGCCTTGACGCCGGGCGGGGCATCGGCGGCCACCGCATCGATCAGGGTGCCTGGAAAATCCGGCCGCTCGGTGTCGCGCACCCACAGCGGCACGCGGCGTTCGCGGCAGGGCCCGATGCAGCGCGGATGCAGCACCTTGGCGCCGGTGGTGGCGATCTCCTGCGCCTCTTCGTAGTCCAGCCGCGAAAGCAGGCGCGCCTGCGGCACCTGGCGCGGATTGGCGCTGAACATGCCGGGCACGTCGGTCCAGATCTCGACGCGGGCGGCCTTCAGCAGGGCGCCGAAATAGGCGGCCGAGGTGTCCGAGCCACCGCGGCCGAGAATCGCGGTGCGACCCGCCGAATCGCGGGCGATGAAGCCCTGGGTGATCAGCAGATCGCCCTGCTGCGCGAAGCGTTCGGCGAAGCCGGGCTCGGGCGTGGTGTGGCAGTTGACCGACAGATGCCGCGACCACGCGCTCTGGTGCGGCAGCTCGATCGCGCGCAGATGCTCGCGCGCATCGACCCAGGCGATCGGATGCCCCTGCGAGCGCAGGTAGGCCGCTCCCAGCGCGCTCGACATCAGCTCGCCCAGGCTCAAAAGCTCGGCCTGCCAGGGGATCTCGGCCGTGGCAGCGCGTGGGTCCGCAGCCAGCGCGCGCAGCTCGGCAAAGCGTGCGCCCAGCACGGGCTCGACATCGAGCCCGAGTTCGGCCGCGAACTCGACGTGGCGACGGACGATGGCTTCGGCGCCCTCGGCCTGCTTCGCCGCATCGCCTGCGGCATCGATGATCGCCTGCAGGGCGTTGGTGATGCCGGACACCGCCGACACCACCACCAGCACTGGCCCGCCCTCGTTGCGGCGGGCGGCCGCGAGTTTCCCGATGTTGTCCCAGCGATGACGTTTCGACACGCTGGTCCCACCGAATTTCAGCACCGACCAGGCAGCGGTCGGGGCGGGCGTCGGGCGGGTGGCAGCGGCAGAAACGGAGGCGGACAAGTTCGGTACTCCTTGAAAGATCATCGGGGTGAGAAAGCGCCGGGCCCAGGCACACGGCGCCGCCAGCGCGGCGGCGCAGCATGCCAAGCGCGAACCTGGCTCGCCAGCGCCCTCGCCGGGATATGTCAGGACCGCATGGCCCAGAGCGGTTGCGAGCGGCGACACGCCGCCGGAAGTTTGACGCAAGCGCAGCGATGCTGCCCAATCACCGCCCCGCCCGTCGCCGGAGTCACCCGCATGCGCACTCGCGAATTCGCCCAGATCGACGTCTTCGCCTGTCGCCCGTTCGGCGGCAATCCGGTCGCCGTTGTGCTCGAGGCCGAGGGGCTGGACGGTGCCGAGATGCAGCGCATAGCGCACTGGACGAACCTGTCCGAGACGACCTTCGTGCTGCCGCCCGAAACGCCCGGCGGCAGTTACCGCGTGCGTATCTTCACGCCCCGCCAGGAGCTGCCCTTCGCCGGCCATCCCAGCATCGGCACCGCACATGCGGTGCTGGAGGCCGGCCTCGCCGCACCCGACGCCGAGGGCCAGCTGATCCAGGAATGCGCCGCCGGGCGCCTGCCGCTGCGTCTGCGCGGCGAAGGCGCGGGGCGCGAGCTGTTCGTGCGCCTGCCCGAGCCGCGCATCGCTCCACTCGCCGGCGCGGAACAGACACAGCTCGAAGACGCGCTCAAGGCACCGCTGACGCCCGCCGCCGCGGTCAATGTCGGTCCCGTGTGGATCGTCGCCGGCCTCGCGTCGAGCGAAACCGTGCGCGCGCTGCAGCCGGATTTTGCCGCCCTTGCCCGACTCAGCCTCGCCACCGGCGCGGTCGGCATCAGCGTCTACGGCCGCGATGCCAGCGGTGAGGCCGACCTGGTCGTGCGCAGCTTCGTGCCGGCCGACGGCATTCCGGAGGATCCGGTCTGCGGCAGCGGCAACGGTGCGATTGGCGCCTACCTGCAGGCCCGCGACGGTCTGCCCGCGCCCAGCTACACCAGCAGCCAGGGCCGCGAATGCGGGCACGACGGCCGCGTCCGCGTCGAGGTCGATCAGGACGGCCGCCTGTGGATCGGCGGCCAGGCCCGCACCTGCATCCGCGGCCGCATTGAGGCTTGAGGAAAGACGCCGCAGCCCGCGCTTGCCTCAGGCGCGCGGATCGGTTGGGATGCCGCGCAGTCCCTGCGCACGAGAGCCGCCCATGCCCGTCATCGAAGTCCGCCACCCTCTGATCCAGCACAAGCTTGGCCTGATGCGCGAGGCGCACATCAGCACTCGCGAGTTCCGCACGCTCGCGGGCGAGGTCGCCTCGCTGCTGACCTACGAGGCCACCAAGGATCTGGAGACCGAGGACGAAGTGATCGAGTGCTGGTCCGGCCCGGTGACGGTGCAGCGGATCAAGGGCAAGAAAATCACGGTCGTGCCGATCCTGCGCGCGGGTCTGGGCATGCTGCCCGGCGTGCTGGAGCTGATCCCGGCGGCGCGCGTCAGCGTGGTCGGCATCGCCCGCGACGAGGACAGCCTGCGGCCGGTCACCTACTACGAAAAGCTGTCCGGCCACATGGACGAGCGCACCGCGCTGATCGTCGACCCCATGCTGGCCACGGGCGGCACGCTCATCGCCACCATCGAGCTGCTGAAGGACGCCGGCTGCAAGCGCATCAAGGGCCTGTTTCTGGTCGCCGCGCCAGAGGGCCTGCAGCGCCTGGCCGACACCCATCCGGACGTCGAATTGTTCACCGCCTCCATCGACGAACGCCTCAATGAGCACGGATACATCCTGCCGGGCCTGGGCGATGCCGGCGACAAGATCTTCGGCACCAAGTAGCGCCGCGCCCAGTTGTTCCGCAGCGGGCTGGAGGGGCGCTCGCGCCGACAGGCCGGGCTTGAAGTGGAACTGCGTGTCGCCCTGCGCGAGCGGCAGCTGTTCGTGGAGCTGCAGCCGCAGATCGAGCTGTCGAGCGGAGCGATCACCTGCGTGGAGGCGCTGGTGTGCTGACGCGCCCGGCCCGCGCTCGCGCCGCAGGCCAAGCCTTGCGCGCGGAATGGAGGGAGGCAGGCGCGGCAAGGGTGAGGCAAGGGTGAGGCAAGGGCGCGGCTTCGGTGGGTCAGACCCACCCTATGGGTCGCCGGGCTTCGCGGATCGATCCAATCGCACCAGGGGGCGCCGGCTCTTGTAGGTTGGGCCAAGCGCAGCGCGGCCCAACAGGCCCCAACCGAGGCGTGGGTCAGGCCTTCAACATCGATGGCCGCGGCGAGGGCGCGGCTTCGGTGGGTCAAGACCCACCCTATGGGTCGCCGGGCTTCGCGGATCGGTCCAAGCGCACCAGGGGGCGCCGGCTGTTGTAGGTTGGGCCAAGCGCAGCGCGGCCCAACACCTCGCCCGAACGTCGCGCGCCCGCTACTTCGCCGGCTCGCGCGCGCCGAAACCTGAGATCGCGATCATCACCGCGCCGACCACGATCGCCGAATCCGCGATGTTGAAGGCCGGCCAGTGGTGCACGTCGTAGTAAACGTCGATGAAGTCGACCACGTAGCCAAAGCGCAGGCGGTCGATCAGGTTGCCGATCGCGCCGCCGATCACCAGCGCGAACGGCAGCGCCTGCCTCCAGTCCGCGCGCGGCAGGCGCGACAGCCAGTAGGCCAACAGGCTGCTGATGACCACCGCCAGACCGCTGAACAGCCACTTCTGCCAGCCGCCGGCATTGCCGAGAAAGCTGAAGGCCGCGCCGTAGTTGTAGAGCAGGGTCCAGTTGAGCAGTCCGTCGATCACCGGCACTGGCCGGTTGTAGTCGAGCGCGCCCAGCGCCAGATGCTTGGTCCACTGGTCGAGCGCGATCACTACGATCGACAGCAGCAGCCAGATCAGGGCGCTGTCGCGCGGCGTCGGTGTGCTTGGAGCCGTCATCAGAAGAACAGCCTCTGTTCGCCGGCGCCGTCGACGTTGTCGACGCAGCGGCCGCACAGCTCGGGATGCTCGGCGTGCTGGCCGACGTCCTCGCGATAGTGCCAGCAGCGCACACACTTCGCGGCTTCACTCGGCAGCGCTTCAACGTAGACCTCCATGCCCTCGACCTTTGCGACTTCGCCGCCGAGGACGGGCTCCGCCGACACCGGCACCAGGCTGAGTTCCGAGGTGATGAACAGAAAGCGCAGCTCGTCCTGCAGATCGCCAAGCTTCGCTCCCAACCCCTTCGAGGTGTCGATGTGCACGGCCGCGCGCGCCTGCAGCGAAGCGCCCAGCTTGCCGGCCTTGCGCATGGGCTCCAGCAGGGCGGCCAGCGCGGCGCGGATCTTGAGCAGCGCGTCGAAATCCTCCGCGTTCAAGGCCGCATCGGCGGGCAGCGGCGCCAGCCCCTCATGCCAGGTCTCGAACAGCACGGACTCCCCGCGCTCACCGGGCAGGTGCTGCCAGATCTCTTCTGCGGTAAAGCTGGTGATGGGAGCGATCCAGCGCACCAGGGCTTCGAGAATGTGGAACATCGCGGTTTGCGCCGAGCGCCGGCCGCGGCTGTCTTCCTGCATCGTGTAGAGGCGGTCCTTCGTCACGTCCAGATAGACCGCGCCCAGCTCGTTGATGCAGAACTGCTGCACGGCCTGGACGATGTCGAGAAACTCGTAGTCATCGTAGGCGCGCAGGATGCGCTGCTGCAGCGCATGCGCCGCCGCGATCGCCCAGCGGTCGAGCAGCAGGAGCTCGTCCAGCGGCAGCAGGTCGCGGGCCGGATCGAAGCCGTCGAGGTTGCCGAGCAGGAAGCGCGCGGTGTTGCGGATACGCCGATAGGCGTCGGTGGTGCGCTTCAGGATCTCGTCGCTGACCGACATCTCGTTGCGGTAGTCGGTGGACGCCACCCACAGGCGCAGCACGTCAGCGCCCAGCGTATCCATCACCTTCTGCGGGGCGACCACATTGCCCAGCGACTTCGACATCTTGCGGCCCTGCGCATCCACGGTGAAGCCGTGCGTCAGCACGTGGTGATACGGGGCCTTGGCGTACATGCCGGCCGAGGTCAGCAGCGAGGAGTGGAACCAGCCGCGGTGCTGGTCCGAGCCCTCGAGGTACATCACGCGGTAGTCGTCGACACCCTTGGCTGACAGCTCTTCGCGGGCCTCGACCACGCAGTAGTGGGTGACGCCCGAGTCGAACCAGACATCCAGAATGTCGGTGACCCGGTCGTACTGATCCGCCTCGGCGCCCAGCAGCTCGGCCGCATCGAGGTCGTACCAGACGTCGACGCCGCCGGCCTGCACGCGGTCAGCCACGCGGCGCAGGATCGCCACGCTGTCGGGGTGGATCTCGCCCGTCAGCTTGTGTACGAACAGCGCGATCGGCACGCCCCAGGTGCGCTGGCGGCTGATGCACCAGTCGGGGCGGTTTTCGATCATGCCGTGGATGCGCTCCTGGCCCCACTCCGGCACCCAGCGCACGTTCGGAATGGCATCGAGCGCGGCGCGGCGCAGGCCGTTCGCGTCCATGCTGATGAACCACTGCGGGGTGGCGCGGAAGGCCACCGGCGTCTTGTGGCGCCAGCAGTGCGGATAGCTGTGCAGCAGCTCGCCCAGCGCCAGAAGAACGCCGCGCTCGCGCAGGGCTTCGATCAGGACCGCATTCGCCTTCCAGATGAACTGGCCTTCGACCAGAGGCGTGCCCGGCAGGAACACGCCATTGCCGCCGACCGGGTTGATCTCGGCCGCGCTGTAGTGCTCGGTGATGCCGTATTTGGCGCAGACCGCGAAGTCCTCCTGGCCGTGGCCCGGCGCGGTGTGCACCGCACCGGTACCGGCGTCGGTGGTGACGTGCTCACCGAGCAACACAGAAATTTCTCGTGCGTCGATGAAGGGGTGCTTGAGCTTGAAGCCCTCCAGCGCCGCGCCCTTGGCACGGCCGAGCACGGCGGGTTCCGCCAGGCCGTAGCGCTTGGCGACGTCGGCAAGCAGGGCTTCTGCCACCACCACGCGCACCAGCGCATGGCCCTCGCCTGCGGCTTCGACGAGTACATAGTCGAGCTCACCGCCCAGGCTGACCGCGAGGCTGGCCGGCAAAGTCCAAGGCGTGGTGGTCCAGATCGGGATCGCGATCGGCGCGCCGTCCGTTCCGACGCCGAACACAGCGGCGATCGCGGACTGATCAAGCGCCACGTAGGCCACATCGATCATCGGCGAGGTCTTGTCAGCGTACTCGATCTCGGCCTCGGCCAAGGCCGAGCCGCAATCGAAGCACCAGTGCACCGGCTTCGAGCCGCGGCTCAGGTGACCGTTCTCGACGATCTTCGCCAAAGCCCGCAGCATGTCGGCTTCGAAGCTGAAGTCCATCGTGCGGTAGGGATTCTCCCAGTCGCCCAGCACGCCCAGGCGCTTGAAGTCGCGACGCTGCACCTCGATCTGCTCGGCGGCGAACTCGCGGCACTTGGCGCGGAAAGTTCGCGCATCGACTTTCTGCCCGACCTTGCCGACCTGCTTCTCCACCGCCAGCTCGATCGGCAGGCCGTGGCAGTCCCAGCCCGGCACATAGGGTGCGTCATAGCCGGAGAGCAGCTTCGACTTGACCACCATGTCCTTCAGGATCTTGTTCACCGCATGGCCGATGTGGATCGAGCCGTTGGCATAGGGCGGGCCGTCGTGCAGCACGAAGCGCTTGCTGCGGCCTTGGGTCTTCTCGCGGATCTGCGGGTAGCGGCCGGCGGCCTCCCAGGCGGCGAGCATCTCGGGCTCGCGCTTCGGCAGGTCGCCGCGCATGGCGAAGGCGGTTTCCGGCAGGTGGATGGTGGGCTTGTAGTCTTTCGGTTCCGAACTCACGCCGGGCTCCAGCTTGCAGAACGGCCGAGCGCGGCCGCGGGGACAGAGGACAGGATCTCGCGCGCCCGGGCCGCATCGCGGTCCATCTGCACGATCAGGGCGGGGAGATCGGGGAAGTTCAGCTCATCGCGCAGTTTGGCGACGAACTCGATCGACAGACGACGACCGTAGAGGTCGCCACTGAAGTCGAATATGTGGGTTTCGAGCAGCGGCTCCCCGCCCTGCACCACTGGCCGCGTGCCCAGGCTGGCCACGCCGGCCAGGGGCGCGTCACCGATGCCGTGCGCACGCACCGCGTAGACGCCCCACAACGCCGGCACGCAGCGGCCGAAGCGCTGGTTGGCAGTGGGATAGCCCAGCGTGCGGCCGAGCTGCTGGCCGCGCACCACGCGGCCCGAGATCGCATACGGGCGCCCCAGCAGACTGGAGGCCAGCTCCAGCGCGCCGGCCGCCAGCGAATCGCGGATGCGCGAGCTGGATACGCGCTCGCCGTCAACGCAGGTGACGATGTCCAGCGCGTGGGCCGCCAAGCCGAGCTCGGCGCCCATTCGCTTCAGCAACTCCACGTCGCCGGCGCGGCCGCGGCCGAAGCGGAAGTCGGGCCCCACCCAGACCTCGCGCGCATTCAGGCGCTTGACCAGCACCTCGCGCACGAAGTCCTCGGCGCTCATCGACGCAAGTGCCGCGTTGAATCGCAGCAGGCCCACGGCATCGCAGCCCAGCGCCGCCAGGCCTTCGAAGCGCGAGCGCGGCAGCTGCAGCCGCGCAGGAGGGTTGGAGCGGGCGAAGTGCTCGCGCGGCAGCGGCTCGAAGCTGAGCGCCACCGCCTGCAGGCCAGAAGCGCGCGCACGCGCCACCACCTCGCCCAAAAGGGCGCGGTGGCCAAGGTGCAGTCCATCGAAGGCACCGACGCAGACGATGCTGCCGCGCGGCGCGATGCAGGGCCCGAGCGGGTCGCGGAATAGGCGGGTCATGGGGGGCGGAGTATAGCGGCGCGCCGTGGGCGCGCCGCCGGGATTGGGGATTGGGGATTGGGGATTGGGATTGGGGATTGGGGATTGGGGATTCGGGATTCGAGATCCGCTGGGGCGGCTGCGGTGGGTTTGGGCTTGCGCCCTGTGGGAGCCTGCCGGCGTGCGCTGGCGAGCGGACATCCTCATGTTGCAGAGCTGGAGGAGGTTCCAATCCCGAATCCCCAATCCCGGCTTCCAGGCCCTAGCCTCGCGCTTCCCTCAAGTCTCGGGGTCGGAACCCCAGCGCCAGCATCACCAGACCGAACACCGCGGCACCGCCGCCGACCAGCACGGCGAGTCGCCAGCTGCGGCCCTGCCAGCCATAGGCCCCGAACTCCGGCCACAGCTGCAGGCCCGTCCATAGCGCAGCCGCCATCGCCGTGCAGGCGAGGCCGAGCCGCAGCAGGTGGCGGGTCCAGCCCGGCTGGGCGCGGTACACGCCCTGGCGGCGCAGCACCCAGGCCAGCAGCAGCAGGTTCAGCCAACCTGATGCCACGCTGGCCGCCGACAGCGCGAGATGCAGGCCCGGCAGCGCGGCCAGCTTCTCGAACACGCTGAGGCCCGGCGCGAACTCGTCGGCGCGCCACCACAGCAGGGCGGCGAGGAACGCGAAATTGAATCCCATGTTGGCGATCATCGCGGCGATGCCGATCTTGACCGGCGTGGCGGTGTCCTGGCGGGCATAGAAGGCGGGCGCCACCACCTTGATCAGCACAAAGGCCGGCAGGCCGAAGCTCACGGTCATCAGCGACAGCGCCACCATCTGCGTATCGAAGGCCGTGAACGCGCCGTACTGCAGCAAGGTCGCGAGGATGGGCTCGGCGAGCAGCATCAGGCCGAGCATGGCCGGCAGCGCGATCAGGAGCGCGATGCGCAAGCCCCAGTCCAGGGCGCGCGAGAAGCCGGCAGGGTCGGTATCGACGTGATGTCGAGACAGCGCCGGCAGGATCACCGTGCCGAGTGCGACGCCGAAGATGCCCAGCGGAAACTCCAGCAGGCGGTCGGTCTGCGCCAGCCAGGTCTGCGAACCGGCGATCAGGAACGCCGCGATCACCGTGTCCAGCAGCAGGTTGACCTGGGCCACCGAGCTGCCGAACAGGGTCGGCACCATCAGCTTCAGAATCCGCCGCACGCCCGCATGCGCGCCGCCCCAAAGCGGCCAGACCAGCAGGTCGAGCCGGCGCAGCGCAGGGAACTGCACCAGCAACTGCAGCACACCGGCGACCAGGATGGCGATCGCCAGCGCCATCACCGGCACCTCCAGCAGCGGCGCCAGCCACCAGGCGGCGGCAATCATGCAGATATTGAGGATCATCGGCGTCGCCGCCGGCAGAGCAAAGCGCCCATACGCATTGAGCGCGCCGCCGGCCAGGGCGGTCAGCGAGACGAACAGCAGGAAGGGAAAGGTCACCCGCAGCAGGTCGGCGATCAGGTCGACCTTGTCGGCGTCTGCGCTGGTGGCTGGCGCGAACAGGCGCGCGATCTCCGGCGCGAACAACATGCCCAGCGCGGTCACCACCAGCAGCACCGCACCCAGCGTGCCGGCGGTGCGCGCGATCAGCTCGCGCAGCTCGGCCTGCTCGCGGGTCTGCTTGTACTCGGTGAACACCGGCACAAAGGCCAGCGAAAACGAGCCCTCCGCGAAGAGACGACGGAAGAAGTTGGGAATGCGAAAGGCGATCCAGAAGGCATCGGTCGCCGCGTTGGCGCCGAAGGTCTGGGCGATGACCATCTCGCGCACCAGCCCCAGGATCCGCGACAGGAAGGTCGGGCCACTGAAGGAGGCGAGCGAACGGAGGAGGTTGGGCATTTTTTTCGGCTGTGCCGGCGCGGCGGCGTTGCCGCCGCGGCGCGGGATTCGGGATTCGGGATTGGGGATTCGTAGAGCGGGCAACATCGGTCGCGGCAAGAAGCGGGCGTTGATCCCTGATCCGTGCGTGCGGTGCGAAAGGCTACCCCAGCCGAGAGCTTGCGCCACGCGCGCGGCCAGCGACGCCCCAGCGCGGCGGCAAGCGAAGTCTGGCGCTGCAAGGCCTCCTCAATCGCCCCGACCTTCGGTCGAATCCCGAATCCCCAATCCCCAATCCCATCCGGCCGCAACGCGGCCGGATTGACGCGCCCCCGCCTCCCCCGCATACTTGCGCGTCTTGTCCCGCCCTTACCGCTACGCCTCGAGGAGTTTCCCTTGGCCAATATCAAGTCCGCTAAGAAGCGCGCGAAGCAGTCCGAAGTTCGCCGCGCCCGTAACGCCAGCGCCCGCTCCATGGTGCGCACCACGATCAAGAAGGTCATCAAGGCGATCGACACCGGCGCCGCCGATGCCGCCCGCGCCGCTCTGGCCGCCGCCGAGCCCGTGCTTGACCGCTACGCTGCCCGCGGTCTGATCCACAAGAACAAAGCTGCCCGCCACAAGAGCCGCCTCACGGCGCGCATCAAGGCGATGGCGTAAGTATCGAGCCGCGCAGCGGTTTCGGGACAGCAGAAAGCCGGCCTTAGGGCCGGCTTTTTTGTTGCCCGCGATTCGCTCTCAGCGCTCGGAACCCCCAAACAAGAACGGGAGCCCCCTGGGACTCCCGTCAAGCCGGATCGAAGCCGGCATTTTCTTGTTGTCGGCAGCCCTGTCTGCGGCTGCTCGGCTTTGGGCGCTCGCTGCGGCGGTGAACCGTCAGTGGCGGCGCCAAGCCTAGACTAGGTCAATTGCTGATGCAACACCTGAAGTAAGTCGCGCATCACACTGAGTGGAAAGACTTTCCTGATTCCGCCCCTTGCAGCCGCCAAGGGCTCTTCTCCCCTCTCCCCTTGCGGGAGAGGAGCCGGGGGAGAGGGGTGAAACCCACCTCACGCCCACCCTGCTCCTCGGGAAACCGGCTTGTGACGAGCGGGCGTGAATGGCACAGAGCCGCCCAACCGACAGGTCGCGCCGATCACGCAATCCCCAGCGCAGCCTCGATCTCGTCGACGATGCCGTTCGCGGCGAGCCGCGGATCGGCCGCCTGCCGTATCGGCCGTCCCACCACGATGTAGTCGGCGCCCGCGGCAAACGCTTCGGCTACGCCGACCGTGCGCTTCTGATCATCTCCGACCGGGCCGCCAGGACGGATGCCCGGGCAGACGATCAGGAACTCCGAACCGCGCGCGGCGCGCAGCTTGCCGGCTTCCTGACCTGACGCGATCACCCCGTGGCAGCCGGCCGCCTGCGCCAGCGCCGAACGCGCCAGCACCTGCTCGGCCGGGCTGCGACTGATGCCGTCGGACGCGAGATCACCGGCGTCCATCGACGTCAGCACGGTCACCGCGAGGATCTTCATGCCCCCCGCAGCCTCCGCGGCGGCGCGCATCATCGCCGGCTGCTGACCGTGGATGGTGCAGAAGTCGACCGGCCAGCGCGAAAGACCTCGCACCGCATGGCCTACCGTCGCCGGCACATCGTGGAACTTGAGATCGACGAAGATCCGCTTGCCGGTGTCCGCGAGCTTTTCGAGTACGCGGAAGTAGTCGCCCGAGCTCAGCAGCTCCATGCCGATCTTGTAGAAGGCCACGCTGTCGCCGAGGCGTTCGATCCAGGCGTCGGCCTCGGCGGCGGTCGAGACGTCGAGGGCGAAGATCAGGCGCTGGCGGGCGGGGATGCGTGACATGGCGGGCTCGGGCAGCGGAAGTGCGAACGCATTCTAGTCGCGCGGGATCGGAACGCGGCGCAGGCGCGCGAGTGCCGGTGGGTCGAGACCCACCCTATGGTCTGCCGTAGGTCGGGCCAAGCGAAGCGCGGCCCAACGCCGCGGACTCGACACACACGGAACGGATCGGATCTGCCAAAAGCCAGCCGGAACTCAGTCGCCGAACAAGGCGGCCAGCTTGGCGAGGCTCGCGGCGGCGACATCCTCTCGGCGCTCGGCATCCTTCTCCGCGTCGCGACCGACCCAGTGCAACTCGGCAGCCGGGATCTCGCTGAGGAAACGACTGGGTTCGTTCTTCGAGACTTCGCCGAAGCGCTTGGCGCGCTTTGGATAGGACAGATGCAGCAGTTCCTTGGCGCGGGTGATGCCCACGTACATCAGGCGGCGCTCTTCCTCGATCTTGCCTTCGTCCAGGCTCGCGTCGTGCGGCAGCGAGCCCTCGTGCACGCCGACGATGAACACGTAGCGGAACTCCAGGCCCTTGCTGCCGTGCAGGCTCATCAGGCGCACGCTCTCGCCCGGGTCGTCGCGATCGGCGTGGCTGAGCAGAGCAAGCTGGGCCGCGAGCTCGCCCGGGCCACCGCCGCCGCGCGCGGCCTCCAGCCAGCCGGCGAGCTCCTCCAGATTGCCGCGGCGGCGCTGGAACAGGCTGTCGTCTCTTGATGTCGCGCGCACTTCGGCGAGCAGGCCGGAGTCTTCGATCAGCTTGCGACACAGGTCCGCCGCCGGCAGCGCGTTCGAGAGCTGGCGAAAGCGGCGGATCAGCTGCACGAAGCCATCCAGCGCCGCCGAGGGTCGTGCCGGCAGCACCTTCAGCACCTCGTTGCGCTCGGCGGCCTTTAGCAGGCCCTCATGGCGCTGGCCGGCAAGCTCGCCGAGCTTGGCCAGGGTGGTGCTGCCGATCTCGCGCTTGGGCGAAGTGACCGCGCGCAGGAAGGCGGCGTCGTCGTCGGGGTTCGCAACCAGGCGCAGCCAGGCCAAGGTGTCCTTGACCTCGCCGCGATCCAGAAACGCCGTGCCGCCGGCCAGGTGATACGGAATGCGCAGGAGCTGCAGAGCTTTCTCCAGCGGCCGCGACTGATGGTTGCCGCGGAACAGCACGGCGAAGTCGCTCCACGGCGCGCGGTGCTTCTCGGCGAGATGCGAGATCTCCGCGGCCACGCGCTCGGCCTCGTGCTCGTCATCGCGACACTCGAACACGCGGATCGGCTCGCCCTCGCGGTGTTCACTCCACAGGGCCTTCAGATGTTCGTGCGGGTTGTTGGCGATCAGCGCATTGGCCGCGCGCAGGATGCGCTTTGCGCAGCGGTAGTTCTGCTCCAGCTTGATCAGACGCAGGTTCGGGTAGTCGACGCTGAGCTGGTTCAGGTTCTCGGGATTCGCACCGCGCCAGGCGTAGATCGACTGGTCGTCATCGCCCACGCAGGTGAACATGCCGCGCGGTCCGGCCAGCAGCTTGACCATCGCGTACTGCGCGGGATTGCTGTCCTGATACTCGTCGACCAGCAGATAGCGCAGGCGCTCGCGCCAGGTCCGCTGCAGGTCCTCGCTGCCGGCGAGCAGGGCCACCGGCAGGCGGATCAGGTCATCGAAGTCCAGCGCATTGAAGGCGCCCAGGCGGCGCTGGTACTCGGCATAGATCTCCGCCGCCTCGCGCTCCCGCGGACTGCGCGCCGCCGCCATCGCCTGCTCGGGCGAGAGCACATCGTTTTTGGCGCGCGAGATCAGACCGCGTACGCCGTCGACCACGTCCGGCTTGGCCCCCTTGGGCAGCAGCTCCTTGAGCAGCGACGTGCTGTCGTCGGAATCGAAGATCGAAAAGCCGCGGCGCAGGCCGGCGGCCTCGTGCTCGATCTGCAGGAACTTGAGCCCCATCGAATGGAAGGTGCAGACCGTGAGCTCCTGCGCCTGCTCGGACTTCATCAGCTTGCCAACGCGCTCGCGCATTTCGCGCGCGGCCTTGTTGGTGAAGGTGATCGCGGCGATCTTGTTCGGCGCCAGATGGTCCTCGCGCACCAGCCGCACGATCTTCTCGGTGATCACCTTGGTCTTGCCCGAGCCGGCGCCAGCCAGCACCAGCAAAGGACCACTGCGATAGGCCACCGCGGCGGCCTGCTGGGGGTTCAATCCGGACATGCGAGGGGATCTGTAGGGGCCGACCGCGCGCGCGGCCTCGGGGTCGCCATTCTAGTGGCCGCACGGCGCGTACAGGGTACGGCGCAGCCGCCGACCCCGCGCGGTTCAGGGCGGCGAGACCGCCGCCTCGATCGCCTCGAAGCCGCTGCGGAACAGCGCATCGGCATCGACGCTGTGGGCCGCGCTGATGACGGCTGGCTCGAAGTCTGCGCTGCCGGCATAGCTGAACTGCAGGCTGCGCGGTCCTGCCGCGCCCAGGCTCAGCGTGCAGCCGCCCGCGACCACGGGCGCGGAGCAGGTCTCGCCCGGTCCCGCCGTCACCGTGACGGTGCCACCCGGGCTGCCGGCCGCCGGCGGCAGCACCTCCACGGCCCAGCGCACCTGCAGCGCCGAATTGACCGGCGAAGGCTGCGGGTACAGTCCAGTCACGCGCAGCGCGGTCGCTCCACGCAGCACGCTCTGGCTGCCGCTGGCGCTACTGGCCGTGAAGTTGGCGTTGCCGGCATAGCTGGCCTGCAGCGAGCGGGTGCCCGCCCCACCGGAACTCAGCCGGCAGCTGCCGGCGCCACCGGACAGGAAGGCGGTGCAGGCGCCCACCCCTTCGCTGACCTGCACGCCGCCGTCGGGGATGACATTCGGGCTCTCGACACGCACCAACAGGTCGTAAGGCTGGCCCACGCGCACCGGCGAGGGCGTCACCGACTCGATCCGCAGGCTGGTGCTCGCCGGGTTGACCTGATGCGTCAGGCTGGCGCTCGCCGCATTGAAGTTCGGCGTCTGTGCAAAGTTCAGATTGAGGCTGCGGCTTCCCGCGCCGAACAGGGTGAGGGTGCAGGCGCCTGCAGTGGCACTCGCGCTGCAGTTCTCGCCCCCCGGCACCGCTGCGACTGTGACGGTACCGACCGGACTGGCCGTACTCGGCGCCTGCGCGGCCAGGCCGAAGTTCACGGTCACCGTCTGGCCATGCGCGGACGGCGTCGGCTGCACGCCGCTGCTGGCGAACACCGCACTGGCACGCGCGATGACATGGCTGGCCGTGCCGCTGCTGGCAGCGAAACTGCCGCTCGGCGTGTAGCTCGCGGTGAGCGCGCGCGTACCGGCAAGGATCGATGGCATCACGCAGCTCATGCTCCCGCCGGACAGCGTCGCCTGGCAGCTGTTGCTGCCGTCGCTGACCTGCACGCTGCCGGTCGGTGTGCCGGTGTTCGCCGCCACGCTCACGTTGACCGTGTAGCTCTGGCCGACCACGGTGCTGCTCGGCACCCGCGAGGTAATGGTCGTGGTGGTCGCGGCGGTATTGCTCACGCTGTGGCTGGCCGTGCCCTCGCTGTAGTCGAACCCGCCGCGCCCGAGATAGCGCGCGGTCAAGGTGCGCGGGCCGGCGCTGCCGCCCGGCATCACGCAGCTGCCCTGCCCGTTCATCGCACTGGCAAGCTCGAAACTGCAGCTCGCCCCCTGGCCGTCGTCCACTTCCACAGTACCGAAGGGATTGCCGCTGATGCTGATGCCGTTGGCTTCCTCCACTCGCACGCTGACCGTATAGCTCTGGCCGACGGGGCTCGGGTTCGGCGAAGTCGAGCTGATCTGGGTGACCGTGTTGGGACCCGGCGAGTAGTACCAGTTGATCTGCGAGTTCATCGCGATCTGCGCCTGGGTGATGCGCCACTGGCTGGTGTTGTTGTTGATCGCCAAGGCACTGACGCCGCACACGGCGAAGCCGGTGCTGGTGTCGATGCGGATGCGCACATTGCAGTCGGTATTGGAGGGGTTGGAGAGCCGACCCACGTAGCGCAGCTGGTAGCGGTAGTCGTCGCTGTTGCCCTGCACCCGGTTCAGGCCGGAGCGCGCGAAGCGGATCGTCATCAGGTCGTCGTGGTGCAGATGCCGCTTGGCCTCGCGGGCCGGCGTACCCTGCTGCATCACCGCCTCGGAGTTGGCGAAGCCCAGCGCCGCCATCACGCTGCGGTCCGCATTGGCAGCGAAGCGATGACCGGACGGCAGGAGGTTCAGCTCGCGCGCCATCGTTGTACTGTCGGCAATCGCGTTGAACAGCCCGGGATTGTTCTGCCCGCGCAGATACCAGTGCAAGTTGACATCATCGCCGCGCAGGTCGTCGCGCGAGCCGTGGATACCGTCATTGCCTGCGGCCTGGTTGAGCACGCCGTCAGCGCCAACGCCGGATTTGGTGCCATTGGCCTGCGGATCGTTGAAGCCCGATTCGCTGGCGTGATTGACATGGTTCAGGCCCTGGCAGTGGCCCAGCTCATGCAGCAGCACAGACTCGAAGTCGTAGCCCGACGCGATGTCGGTCGCGTTGTTCAGCGCATAGTTGTCGGCGCCCAGCGAACGCCCACGGTTCCAGGTATCAATGGCCTTGATCACGGCCGGCTCGGCCTCGGAGGTCAGGCTGCTGTTGACGCTGCGATCGAGGCAAACGGTCAGGTCCGGCCGCTCGCCGCCGGTACCGCTGTAAACCTGCGGATGGGTCACCGCATCGGGGTAGTCCTCGGCGAAGATGAAGGCGCCAGCGCTGGCGCCGCCGCTCGCCAGCAGACCCAGCACCGCCCAAGGCAGGCCGCGCAGGGCGCTCATCGCGAAACCTCGGCGCGGAGGTCCGGCAGCGCATCGAGCGCCAACACCTCGCCGATCGTCTCGGCCAGAAGCGCCAGCTCCTTCGACTGCGGGTGCAGCTCGGCCTGCTGGAAAATCGATTCGGCCTTGAGCTCGATCGTTTCCCCGCCCGCAGCCAGACGCAGCACGTAGCCGGTCGGGTGCGAGATGTGGGTGCGCCGCAAATCGCCCAGCGCCTGGGCGCGCTGAGCCAGGTCCGCTTCGGCTTCACGCAGCGCGCGCGCCGGATCGCTGGCGCGCAACTCGGCGTCGCTGGCAAGGCGCTGTATGGCGCGCAGCGCCGAGGCATCGATGCGCGCAGCGTACGTCCCCGGCTGGCGATGAAACGGGGGCCGCCGCACCTCCACGCAGCCATCGGCGTGCACGCGGATCCGGTGCAGACGATCAAAGCCTTCGCCGCGATCACTGGTCACGCGCAGCTCGACCAGCAGGGGCTGGGCATCCGCACAGGCCGCGACCGCATTGAAGGAGACGCCACCGCACACGGACACACTCAAGAGAACTCGGGCAGCGATGGCGCGCATGGCGAACGGGAGGGCAGAAGGGGCGCCAAGTTTCTCCGAACCGCGGTCGCCGCGCGTGAGGCTGCCGACCAGCGCAGTAAGGCGGGGGCCGAAGGGTTTGGCGCGGCCACCCTCACGGAATCACGGACGGCCGCCGCGCTTGTTAAGGCGGCGCGAACGGGCGCATCCTTCGCAAAACGTGTGCCCAGGGGGCCTTCATGTCTTTCCGTTCGACGCGGATGCGTCTCGCCGCGGCAGTGGCGATCGCCTGCACAGTCTCCGCCTGCATGGCACCGGTCCGCAGTGAGTATGCGGACAGCGAATACCGCAAGCGCGGCGCCGAGCCGGTCGACCCGGCGGAATACAGAGAGCCGGTGCTGCCGCCCGAACGCCCTGACAAGCAGCGCCTGCTGGGCGCACCGCCCTCGGCGCTGGCCTGGATCGAACGCGGCCCGGCGCCCACCCGCAGCGCCCAGGTCAGGGTGCCGCCGAACAACGAAGTCTGCGGGGGTATCCAAGCGCTGGCACCACATCCGACCAATGCCAACATCCTCTACATCGGCGCGGTCAACGGCGGCATCTGGCGCACCGGCAACGCACTGGCAGCCTCGCCCACCTGGACGCCGCAGACCGATCAGCTGCCCTCGCAGTCGATCGGCGCTCTGGCGTTCGACCCGACCGACACGAGCCATCAGACACTGGTCGCAGGCCTCGGCCGCTGGAGCAACTTCGCCCAGCGTGGCGATGACGAAGTCGGCGTGTATCGCACCACCAACGGTGGTACCACCTGGACCCAGCTCGGTGCCAGCGCCCTGCTCGGTCAGAAGATGGTCGCGGTCTGGCCACGCGGTGCGACGATCCTCGCGGCCGCCCGCAACGGCGGCCTGTGGCGGAGCACCGATACGGGCGCGAGCTGGTCCCTGGTCTCGGGCACCGGCGGACTGCCGGCGGGCGGCATCGGCGACATGGCGGCGCATCCTGATGCGCCGCTTCGCGTCTACATCTCGGTGCTCGGCGCGACGCGCAACGTGCTGCGCAGCGATGACGGTGGCGCCACCTGGACCGATATCAGCGCCGGCATCACAGCGATGGGCAGCAGCAGCGGCAATGTCCGGCTGGCGGTAGGACCCGGCGCCAGCGGCGCGGTATTCGTCGCCGTCGTCAACACCGGCGCCCTCGCCGGGGTATTCCGTTCGGCCAACCAGGGCACCAACTGGACGGCGATGGACGTACCTCCCGTGCATCCGGGCACACAGGGCGTGGTCAACACCTCGATCGTGGTCGATCCGGGCAATCCGAACCTGGTCTACATCGGCGGCGACCGGATCACCGCCTCGCCCTTCACTGCCAACATCCGACGCGGCGATGCGACCGCTGTCGCCGGCAGCCAGTTCACCACCATCATGGACGCCAACGCCGGCAACACGACGCCGCATGCCGACAGCCGCAACATGGCCTTCGACGTCAACGGCAATCTGCTGCAGGTCGACGATGGCTGCATCTACCGGCGCGCGACGCCGACCTCGTCCGCCGGCACCTGGGCCTCGGTCGCCGGCAATCTCAAGGTGATGGAGGTGCACGACCTCGACCACGACCGTGTCTCCGACATCCTGGTGATCGGCACGCAGGACAACGGAACGCACATGCAGCAGGCAGCGACCAACCCGATCTGGGTGTCGATCAACGGTGGCGATGGCGGCGACGTCGCCATCGAGGATTCGGGCACCGACGGGTTGCGCTTCATCAGCTCGCAGAATCTCGGCGGCTTCCGTCGCGCCACCTACAGCGCCGCCAATGCGCAGACCGCGAACGTTTCGGTCCCGACCGGCGGCATCGTCACCGACCCGCAGTTCGTGACACCCGTGGAAGTCAACGTCGACGATCCAGGCCGGATGCTCGTCGGTGGAATCAACACGCTCTACGAGTCCAGCAACGCCAATGCGGGATCGCCAACCCTGGCCTCGATCGGAGGCCCGGGCGCCAACCGCAACGCGATGGCGTACGGCGCCAGCGGCAACCCCGGCGTCGCCTATGTGGGGCGCGGCAGCCAGGTGTTCCAGCGCACCGCCGGCGGCTTCGTCGCCACCACCGCCCTGCCCGCGGGCGCATCGACCGTTACCGATGTCGCGCTGGATCCGATCAACCCGGCCCGGGTCTGGGCGATCGACGACAACCAGGTGTTCTTCTCGTCGAACAGCGGCACCAGCTGGACCGACATCACCGGCAACCTGCCCGCGATCAGCTCGCAGGACTTCCGCACCATCGAGTTCATCCACGCGGACGGCGCGGTGCCGGCACGGATTGCGCTGGGCACGCGCTCGGGTGTCTACGCGGCGACCAGCGGCACCGGCGACTGGGCGCTGTTCGGTGATTTCCTGCCCGACGTACTGGTGTTCGACCTGCGCTACGTGCACGACCAGCGCACCCTGTATGCCGGCACGCTTGGGCGCGGCGTGTGGTCGCTGAGGGTCGTGGCGGGCAGTCTGTTCTCGAACGGGTTCGAGCCCTGAGAGCGCGCTGACTCCCGCACGCCGGTGAATGGCGCCGACCCAGGCGCGGTCGCCGGCGATGGCGGAACGCAGCAGACCGCGCGCCACAAGCGCGGTGCGGCGACCGCAGAGTGTCCGGTGCCTCCATCAGGCACCCTGCCGCAGTGGCGAGTTGACGTTGGCGCATGCGCCGACGCCTCGCGCCGCTTGGCCCGCGTAGGACGCGTTCGGGCATACTCCCGCCGCTTTCCGCCGGCACGGAACCGATCTTGGCCAAGCTCTACTACTACTACTCGGCGATGAACGCCGGGAAGACCACGACCCTGCTGCAGAGCGCGCACAACTACCACGAGCGCGGCATGCGCACGCGCATCTTCACACCACGCCTGGACAACCGCTACGGCGCCGGCATCGTCGCCTCGCGCATCGGCCTGCAGGCGACCGGTGTGATATTCGACCGTGAAGACGATCTGCTGGGCATGACCCAGCGCGACATCGCGGTGCACGGGCCGCTGCACTGTGTGCTGGTCGATGAAGCCCAGTTCATGAGCAAGGCCCAGGTCTGGCAGATCACCGAGATCGTCGACCGTCTGAAGATCCCGGTACTGGCCTACGGGCTGCGCACCGACTTCCGCGGCGAGCTGTTCGAGGGCAGCCAGTACCTCTTGGCCTGGTCCGATTCGATCACCGAGATCAAGACCATCTGCCACAGCGGCAAGAAAGCGACCATGGTCGTGCGCGTCGACGAGAACGGCAGAGCGGTGTCGGAAGGCCCCCAGGTCGAGATCGGCGGCAACGAGCGCTACGTATCGGTGTCGCGCGCAGAGTTCAAGGCGATCATGGAAGGCCGGCACGCCATCGAGCCGCAGCAGCCGCGCCTGCCTCTGTAGCTCAACGCAATGATTTAACGAAGACCTAACCCGCCTCGACGGCGCGCCGACCTACAGTGCGTCAGTCCACCCACCGCCCTTGGCCGCCAGGATGTATCTGCAGTTCTACGGCCTCGCCGAGCCGCCCTTCTCGATCACGCCCGACCCGCGCTTCGTGTTCCTGTCCGAGCGCCACCGGGATGCGCTCGCGCATCTGCTGTACGGCATCGGCCAGGGCGGCAGTGGTGGCTTCGTGCAGCTCACGGGCGACGTGGGCACCGGCAAGACCACGCTCTGCCGCTTGCTGCTGGAGCAGATGCCGGCCGACACCCGCGTCGCCCTCGTGCTGAACCCGCGGCTGTCGCCGGTCGAGCTGGTCGAGAGCATCTGCGAGGAGCTGAAGCTCGATGTCGAGCCGATCCGCGGCAGCCTGAAGGGCCTGGTCGATCGCTTGAACGCCTACCTGCTGCGCGCCTATGGGGAAGGCCTGCGGGTGGTGCTGATCATCGACGAGGCGCAGAACCTGAGTTTCGAGGCGCTGGAGCAGGTGCGTCTGTTGACCAACCTTGAAACCGCGACCCAGAAGCTGCTGCAGATCATCCTGCTGGGTCAGCCCGAACTGCGCGAGACGCTGGCGCGACCGGAGCTGAGGCAGCTGACCCAGCGCATCACCGCGCGCTTCCATCTGACGCCCCTGTCGGCGGACGAGACCGCGGACTATCTGCGTCACCGGCTGTCGGTGGCGGGCTGCCCGCGCTTTCCGTTCTCGCGGCTGGCGGTGCGGCGCATCCACCAGCATGCGGGCGGGGTGCCGCGCCTCATCAACGTGATTGCGGATCGCGCGCTGACCGCCGGCTATGTCGGCGAACTCAGCCAGATCGGCGAGCACGAGGTCGAGCGTGCGGCGCGCGAGGCGCTGGCCTCACCGGTGCGGCGGGCGCGCCCCTGGCTGCTGAGCGTCACCGCAGCGGTCGCTTTTGCGCTGGTGTTCGCCCTGCTCTGGCGTGGGCGCGAGGCGGTCACTGAAGCCGCCCCCGAAGCGCCCGCGAGCGCCACGACGAGCCCCGCCAACCCGGCGCAGAGCGCGCTGATCGATGAGGCCGGGCTGCGCTCGCTGATCGAGGGCAGCGACGGTGCCAGCTTCGCGGCCTGGAACCATCTGCTTGCGCTGTGGACCCTGCGCGCCCGCGAGGCCGACGTGCGCACCGCCCAGCGCTGCCCGCTGGAGCTGGGCGCGGGCGTCTACTGCCTGCGCGCGGCCGGCAACTTGGCCAAACTCGAAACCCTGCGGCGCCCGGTGCTGCTGCGCCTCACCTCGGGCAATCGCGAGGCCTGGGCGGTGCTGCTCGGCAGCGGTGAAGCGCGGGTGCGCCTGCTGCTCGACGGCGAGACGATCGAAGCGCCGCGCGCCCTGTTCGAGCGCCTGTGGCTGGGCGAATTCCACGTGATCTGGCGAGCGCCGGGCTTCATCAGCGGCAATCTGCGCCGCGGCGATGCCGGCCCTGCCGTCGATTGGCTCGCGCAGCGTCTGCTCGAAGCGCGCCATCTCAGCGAGCTCTCGCCCGGGCCGCAGAGCTTCGACGCCGCGATCGAGCAGGCGGTGCGCCGTCTGCAGGCCGCGCATGGCCTGGTGCCGGACGGCATCGTCGGTCCCGAGACCCTGCTCGCGGCGACCAGCCACAAGGCAGGCGGGCCGCGCCTGCGGCGCCTGCGCTGAGCGCCCGCCGTGCATCAAGGCCCATCGCCCAGCCGCGCAGATGAGTTCGCCGCCCACGCGCAGCCGTGCGCGGCTGCCTTGAACCCGCCGGCACAGCATCGTGTGATGCCAGCCTCGTTCGCGACGCGGATGGCAGCGGACGCAGCCGCAGCCACGCCCACAGGACGTGGGATCCTCAAGCACTCCGAGCGCTCTCCATGTCCCTGATTCTAGAAGCCCTCAAGAAGTCCGAAGCGGAGCGCCAGCGCGGGCGCGCGCCCGGCCTGCTTGACCTGCAGCTGCGCGCGCCGCGGCGCCGATCGAAGGCGGGGCTGCTGACGGTTCTGAGCGCACTGGTGCTTGCGGCTGTGGGCGCAGGCTACGGGTTCGCCCTGCTCCGCGCGCCGGCCGAAGCGCCGCTGGCGGCTGCCGCGCCAGCGCCTTCTGCAGTCGCCGAAGCGGCACCCGCACCGTCCGCGCCAACGGCCACCGCTGCACCCGAGCATGCGGCGGCAGCCGAATCCAAGGATGCGGAGAGCGCTACGCCCGCATCGCGCCTGCCCAGCGACCCCGGCTTCGATTCGGTCGAGCGCGAGGCCAGACCGCAGCTGGCGGTGGCCCTGACCGACCCGGTCGCTACGGCGCAAACGCCGGCGCCGGCAGCGAGCGTGCCGCCGCCCGACGCGTCCGTCGACGCGCCGGCCGCCGCACCCGGCGCACCATTGCCTGCGACCGCAGCGATGCCCGCGACCAGCGCCGATCCAGCAGACGCCGCGCAGGCAGCGGCGGAGCCCGCAGCGCCGCAAGCGCCCACGCTTGCGGTCGCGGCCGAGCGGGACTCCGCCGCCTCGGCTCCGACTGCGGCAGGCCTTGAGCCGGTCGCGCCGCCTGCCGCCCCGAGCGATTCACCGCCGCCGCTCTCCAGCCTGGACCACGAAGCACGTGGCCGCCTGCCGCCGCTCAAGGTCAGCATGCATGTGTTCGCCGAAGACCCGGCTGGGCGCGTGGTGATCATCGATGGCCGTCGCCTGCGCGAGGGCGATGCCATGGACTCGCGCCTGCGCCTTGCGGAAATCCGTCGCGAGGGCAGCGTGCTGGAGCTCGAAGGTCGCCGCTATCTGTTGCCGCGCCCATGAGTCAGAGCGCATGAACGTGTTCGTCAACGTGCCCGGCCGGCGCCGGCCCCAAGGCCGCTGGGTGACGCCACTCATCGTTGCGCTAAGCATGGCCGGCTTCGTCTGGCTGGCGCCGCTCGAACCCGCCGCCCGCGCCGAGTTCCTGCTGCGCTGGGGCACGGTGCCGGCCTCGCTGTTCTCGCCCTCGGTGCTGACCTCGGCCCTGCTCGACGGACGCGCATTCAGTCTGGTGAGCGCTTTGTTCCTGCACGCCAACTGGCTGCATCTTCTGGGCAACCTGCTGTTCCTGCTGATCTTCGGCCTGCCCGCCGAGCGCAGCCTCGGGCCGCTGCGCTTTCTCGCGGTGTTCTTCTTCTGTGGGGTCGCGGCGAACTTGAGCGCCGCCTGGTCGCTGGATGGAACCGCCGCAGTCATCATCGGCTCCAGCGGCGCGGTGTCGGGCCTGATCGGCGCCTTTCTCGTGCTTTTCCCGCGCGCGGAGCTCGCCATTGTTCTGCCGCTCGGGGTGTTCCTCGAGTTCGTGCGCACGCCAGCCTCGGTGCTGATCGGCATCTGGGCGCTGCTGCAGCTGATGTTCGCCTACGTCGGCCCGACCTTCGGCGCGGTGGCGTGGTGGGCGCATCTCGCCGGCTTCGCGCTGGGCATGATCCTTGCCTTGCTGATGCGACGCGGCGTCGAACGCAAGCTGCGCCGCAGCTAGCAGGCTGTTAAAGAACAGCCTGCCAGCCCGGCCAGGCATGGCCGGGACGACGAAGCAAGCGCGTAAGCGATGGCTTTGTCGTGAGGCGGTACGGACCTGCGCCGGACCGCCGACTAGAAAACTCCCCGGAAGGGAGTTTTTCAACACGCTGCTAGCGGCTCTGCGGGCGGACCGCGAGCCAACTTTTACGGGGACCCCGCGTGAAGCCTATACTCCGCCGTTCGCCCTCGACCAGCTTCGCCCTTTAGCCCCCGTTTGCATGAGCAGCCGTCTGTACAAAGTCACCTTCCTCAATGCCGGCAAGATCTACGAGCTCTACGCACGTCGCGTGGTCAGCAGCGCGCTGTGGGGCTTCACCGAGGTCGCCGAGCTGGTGTTCGACGCCAACGATTCGCTGGTGGTCGATCCGACCGAGGAACGGCTGCGCAGCGAGTTCGGCGACACCCGCGTCCTGCACCTCCCCATGCAGTCCATCGTCCGCGTCGAGGAAGTCGAGCGCCGCGGTCAGCTGAGCATCCGCGACTCCGCCACCGGCGAGAGCGTCATCACCCCCTTCCCGATGCCGGGAAAACCGCGCTGACCGCGCCCCACGAACCCCATGGACGCTTGCATGAACCGAGTTGCCGTTTTCATCGACGCCGGCTACCTCTACGCCTCCGCCATCAAGCTGCTCACCGGCATCAAGCAGTCCCGCAGTGCGATCACGCTGTCCTACGAGGACTTCCTCGAGTACATCATCAAGCAGTCCGAAGCGCTGACCCGCCGCGAGCTGCTGCGCGTCTACTGGTATGACGGCACCAGCTCGGGCCCGACCGGCGCCCACCGCAAGCTGGCCTACCAGGCCAACGTCAAGCTGCGGCTGGGCATGGTCAGCTTGGCCGGTGAACAGAAGGGCGTCGACTCGCTGCTGATCATGGACATGGCCAACCTGGCGCAGAACCGCGCGATGAGCGATGCGGTGGTGCTGACCGGCGACGAGGACATCCGCGTCGGCGTGGTGCTGGCCCAGCAGTACGGCGTGCGCGTGCATCTGGTCGGCATCGCCGACCCGGACGGCGAGCGCAACCAGAGCTCGATGCTGCAGCAGGAAGCCGACACCACGGGCCTCATTGGTCTCGAAGAGCTGCAGAAGTTCGCCACGGTGAACGACCGCAGCAGCAGCGAGCACGGCGAGGACGACGAGTACGGCGACGATCCGGCCGCCGCAGCCATGGTCCAGCAGCTGCTGGATGAGGCCGCCGCCTCGCTGATCGCGATGCTGAACCCGGACGAGCTGATCCAGGCGCGGATCGGCCTTGGCACCGGCGCGCAGTCGGTGCCGCCGATGCTCGACCGCCAGCTGCTCACGGTCGGTCGCCAGCGCATGCAGCGCGATCTGATGCCGCACGAGAAGCGCCAGCTGCGCGCGCGCTTCGTCACCCAGCTGAAGCGCGCCGCCCCCGATCCGAACGAGCCCGCCGAGGGCTGATCGGACGCGCCTTCGGGCGCCGCTACTTCACCAGCAGCACGGGCACCTTCGACAGGTGCACTACGCGCGTCGCGACCGAGCCCATCAGCAGGTTGGAGACGGCGCCCATGCCGCGCGTGCCCATGATCACGGTGTCGCAGCCGTGGACCTCGACGGCGCGCGCGACCTGCTCGGCGACGCCACCCAGTGCCGTATGCAGATGCGCTTCGATGCCCGCCGCAGCCAGCATCTCGCGCCCGCCCGCCAGCACTTCTTCGGCGGCGCGCAGGGCGGCGCGGCGCAGGCTGTCGAGCAGGCTGGCGGTGAGGTAATCGCCGTAGACCACCGGCTCGTCCTGCACGTTGAGCAGGTGGACCGACAGCCGTCCGTACTCGCGGAAGAAATCGATCGCGTACTGCAGGGCGCGCTTGGCGCCGTCGGAACCATCGAAAGGAATCAGAACGCTGCGCATGGCCTCTCCTCGCTGGGTTCGACCGGCCGGTCGGAGCATGCAGTGTGGACTGCGGAACGCTGTCCGCCTTGAGTGAGGTCAAGACTGCGCACGGCACATGGCTTGCTTCGCCGAACCGCGCCCCCGCCGCCCTGCCCTGCCATGCCCGACAGCCAAGAACACTGGAAGGACAAATACCTCGACGCGATCGACCGCTTCGAGCGCGAGGAAGCGCGCTGGGGGCGCATGGACACGACGCTGCGCCGCGCCATCGGCCGCTTGAGCATTGCCTGTCGGGGGCTGGACAACCGGCTCGACGAAGAGCTCACCGAGCTGACCCAGGCCATCCGCCAGAAAGTCGACATCGAGGTGCTGGATCGGCGCATCGACGCTTTGTCGGAAGCCATCGTCGCCCTCGACGAGGCGCCCGCTGCCCCCGCGTTTACGCCGCCGCCCGAGCTGAAGGCGATGGCCAGCCCGGCGCCGGCAGCCGCGCCCGCCGCGGCGCCGTCCGATCACGGCGCCGGCCTGTTGAAGCGCATGCTCGGCCAGCTGCGCCTGGAGCCGCCGCTGGCTGAGGAGATCGAAGCGCTGGGGGATCGCCTGCCCAGCGCCAGCGACAAAGACGCCCTCGGCGGCGTCGCCGATGCCCTGGCTGAGCTGATCAACCGCCAGCAGCAGCAGCTGGCCCGCGAGCGCCTCGGCATGGAGAGCCTGTTGGCCCAGGTCGACAGTCGGCTCGACGAGTTTGCGACCTATCTGCTGCAGGACCGCGACGCCCGCGTCGACGAACGCGCCAGCCGCAGCGAACTCAGCACGCGCATCAGCAGCGAAGTCGACTCGCTCGGCCGACAGACCCGCCAGGCGACCGAGCTTGAGCAGCTGAAGACCCAGGTGAGCACACGCCTGTCGGCGATCGACACCCACGTACAGGACTACCGCAGTCGCGAGGAACAGCGCGTCGCCAAACTGGAGGAGCGCGGCGCGGCGATGCGTCTGCGCATCGACGAGCTGGAACGCGAGACCTCGCAGCTGCGCCAGTCGCTGCAGGCCGAACAGCAGATCGCCTCAACCGATCCGCTGACCCGCATCCCCAACCGTCTCGCCTATCAGCAGGCGCTGTCCGAGGAGATTTCTCGCTTCCGCCGCTTCGACCGCCCTCTCACCCTCGCGGTGTGGGACATCGACGCCTTCAAGTCCATCAATGACACCTACGGCCACAAGGCCGGCGACAAGGTGCTGTTCGCGGTCGCGCAGGTGCTGCGCAAACACCTGCGCAGCAGCGATTTCGTGGCGCGTGTGGGCGGCGAGGAGTTCGTCAGCCTGCTGCCGGGTGCCGAACTTGCCCAGGCCCAGCGCGTGTGCGAAGAGCTGCGCCGCAAGATCAGCGCGATCGGCTTCCACTTCGGCGGCACCCCAGTCAAGGTCACCGCCTCGGTCGGCCTCACCGCCCTGCGCGGCGACGACGACGGCGACAGCGTGTTCGAGCGCGCCGACCAGGCTCTGTATCAGGCCAAGCGCAATGGGCGGGATCGGTGTGAGGTGGGGTGATTGAGAGCTGGGATTGGGGATTGGGGATTCGACCGAAGGTCGCCAGGCCTTGGCGAGTGAGCGACTGAAGCAGCCTCAACCGCCTGGCTTAGGAAGCTCTGATTTGTCGGAGATTCTCGCGCGCCAGGGCGGCGCGCTCGCGGATCAGGCAGACACGTGTTTGATCCGGCGTCAGCGAGTTCGGACCCGCGCCTGACTCGCGCCGTCTGACGAACTCCTGGATGGAACTGTTCAGACCGTGCCTAAGTCTCGAAGCGGGTCACCAACCTTGCGCGCTCTTTCGAATCCCCAATCCCCAATCCCCAATCCCAGCTCTCAAGCAAACGGCCACCCCATCCCACCCAGCCACAGCGAGATACCACCGATACCGCAGGCGATGGCGGTCGCGGCCAGCACGTCGCTGGGATAGTGCAGCCCGAGCACGACGCGCGAGACGCCGACACTGGCGGTGAAGGGCACCAGCAGGGCGGCGAGCTGCGGGTAGTGCGCCAACGCGACCAGGCTGAAGGCCACCGCATGCAGGGTGTGCCCAGAGGGGAAGCTGAACTCGTCCAGCGGGCGCACCAGCGGGCGAATGCGCCGGTCCGAGGCGAAGGGGCGCGGCCGTCGGGTCCAGCGCTTCAGCGCACGGTACAGCAGCAGTGCCGCGGCGCCGGTGGCTGCCATATGGGCCGAAGCCGAAAGGCCGTTGTAGCCGTCCCAGAGCACGATGACCGCCATCAGCGCGTACCAGAACACGCCATCGCCCAGGCGGCTGACGGCCGAGAAGTAGGCGCGCACCCAAGCGCGGTGACCCCAGCGATTGGCGGCGAGGCAGAACGCGGCTTCGCCGCGGACTAGGCGGGAACTCATGCAGCTCTCCTTTCGGCCAGGTCGGTCAACAGGGCAGCAAAGTTCGCAGCGACACCGGCGGGGCTCAGGTGCGCTACGGCCTCGCGGGCGCGCGTCGTGCACGCCCTGCGCCGCGCTTCGTCCACGCCCAGCGCAAGCACAGCGGCGACGAAAGCCTGTTCGTCGCCACAGGCCACCGCGGCACCGTGCTCGCCGTCGCGCAGATGTTCGCGGGCGGCACCGTAGTCGTAGGCCACCGTGGCCACGCCGCTGGCCATCGCTTCCAGCGTCACGTTGCCGAAGGTTTCCGACAGGCTCGGGAATACGAACAGATCGGCGCTGGCGAACTGCGCAGCCAGGGCCTCACCGCGCAGCACGCCGGTGAACAGAAAGTCGGGATTCGCCGCGGCCAGCTCAGCGCGCGCCGGGCCATCGCCCACCAACACGAAGCGCGCATCGGGCCGACGCAGCTGCAGCGCGCGGAAGGCGCGCACCGCGAGGCCCAGATTCTTCTCCGGCGCGATGCGGCCGACATGGATCACGGCGAGCTGCTCAGGCGCCAGACCCAGCGATGCGCGAACAGCTTCCGAGCGCTTGCGCGGATGGAACAGCGCGGTGTCCACCGCACGCCGCAGCAGGCAGGGTCGCGCAAACCCGTTTTCGCGCAGAAACGCCTGCAGCTCCAGCGTCGGCACCAGGGTCGCCTGCGCGCTGTTGTGGAAGCGGCGCATCCAGGCGAACACCCAGGGCCGCAGGAAGCCGACGCCATAGCGGCCGGCATAGTCGTCGAAGCGCGTGTGGAAGCCGGTGGCGACCGGAATGCCGAGGCGATTGGCCGCCTTCACCGCCGACCAACCGAGTGGACCCTCGGTCGCCACATAGATGGCGTCCGGTCGCTGCGCCTGCCACCGCGACAGCAGTCGTCGCCCTGCCGGCAGGCCGAAACGCAGGCCCGGATAGCGCGGCAGCGCCGCCCCCGGCGTCAGCAGTTCATCGCCGCGCGCTTCGCCCGACACCTGGCGCGGTCGGATCACCTCTACCGCATGGCCCAGCGCCCGCAGCCCCGCTTCGAGGCCGGCCACGGTGAGGGCCACGCCGTTGACTTCGGGCGGGTAGGTCTCGGTGACCAGCGAGAAGCGGCGAACGATCGACATGCGCCCAGCCTGTGCCGCCGCCGTGTCGCCCAAGTGACGCACACGTTAAGCCCGGATGACACCCCGAGCCCGCCGACCTCATCGGGCGGGTCTCGCCCGGCCAAGCCGCGCCGACCGCCAAGGCCCCACGATCACATTGGGTGGGTCTTGACCCACCGGAGCCACGCCAATCCTCAAGGCCCCGCGAACCCATAGGGTGGGTCTCGACCCACCGAGCCGCACCAATCCCCAAGGCCCTGCGATCTCATAGGGTGGGTCTCGACCCACCGGAGCCACGCCAATCCTCAAGGCCCCGCGAACCCATAGGGTGGGTCTCGACCCACCGAGCCGCACCAATCCCCCAAGGCCGTGCGATCTCATAGGGTGGGTCTTGACCCACCGGAGCTCCACCCCCGCCCGTCCATAGCGCGTTGCCGCTCAAGGCTCGTCCGAAGCGGGGGCCGCGAACGCACAGCACCTGCCGATTTCGGCAATCCACGTCCTTCGCGACCACAGCGAGCGCCGAGCGCCGGTGGGTCAAGACCCACCCCAAGGTCGCCAGTGCGCGACCTTGGGCGGCGCTGCGCTTGGCCCAAGCGACCCAAGCAAGCGCCGCCGATCCGACGGCGCGCGGACTACTCGTTCGCCCCCGGCACCACCAGCACCTTGCCGCTGCGACCGCCGCGCGCGGCTTCGGCCACAGCCTGCTGGATTTCGCTGACGGTGAACGTCGCAGCAATGCGCGCCTGCAGCTGGCCCTTCGCGATCAACCCTGCCAGCTCGCCATACACCTCGGCCTGTTCGGCGTGGCTGGCCCCGCGGAACCAGCGCGCCAGCCAGAAGCCGACCAACCGCACGTCGCGGAACACCAGAGAGCCGGCCGAGATCTGGCAGGGCTCGCCGCTCATCATTCCGTAGTTCACCAGTGTGCCGCCGCTGGCCACGCAGCGGGCGAGACGCTCGGTGGCCATGCCCCCGACCGCGTCGATGCCAAGCCGGATCTTCGCCTTGCCGGTCGCCTGGGCCACGCGCTGGGCGAGGTCATCGCCATCGACCAGAAGCACGTCGCCGGGGGCATCGCCCATCTGTTCGATCGCCGAATCACGGCGCACCACGTTGACGGTCTTCAGGCCGCGCAGCCTGGCCAGCTCGATCAGGTAGCCACCCACCGCCGAGTTGGCCGCGTTCTGGATCACCCACTCTCCCGGCTGCAGCTCGACGAAGTTGCGCAGCATCAGCAGCGCCGTCGGCGGATTGATCGCCAGCATCGCGAGCTGCTGCGGGTCCGCGACATCCGGCAGCGGCACGAACTGCGCTGCCGGCGCCTGCACGTGCGTGCTCCAGGTGCCGCAGCCGACCGGCAGCAGCACCAGCTGACCGGCGCGGAAGCCCTGCACGCCGTCGCCGATCAGCTCAACGCGGCCCACGCCTTCGTTGCCACCGATCGCCGGCAGCGGCGGCAGCTGGCCATAGTCACCGGTCAGCGTCAGCACATCGCTAGGGTTGATGGCCGCCGCCACCACCCGCACGCGCAGCTCGTCGGACGCAGGTGCGGGCAGATCGAAGTCGACGGCGTGGATCACATCCTGCGGCACCGGGCCGCGGGTTTCGTACTGGGCGCGTTTCATGGGGGCGTCCTCGGGGTTCGGGATTCGGGATTCGGGATTCGGGATTCGGGATTCGGGATTCGGGATTCGGGGCGAGCGTAGCAAGCTGGACGCCTAACGCGACCAGTATGTTCGCGCGGCGGCGAGCAAACCAAGCGACTAGTCGGAGTGGACGCGCCAAGCCTCGGGCGGCTCTTGCGGCAGTCCCTGCTCGACCAGTCCTTCGCGCAACGCGGACAATTCCGAAGCTTCCGCGACTCGCATCCTTCGCAAGTGCGCGGCCAGGCCTCCGCACGCCATCTGGCTTTCCAGATAGGTTTCCGACAAGTAGCGGGAGAGATGCCTCGCATCCGCTGCGCGCTCGCGATCTTCGGGTCGCGTCGCCAAGCGAGACATCAGCGCGGATCCAAAGCCCAGATCCAGCATGCTGTCTGCGCGCTCGACCAGAACCTTGGCGATCCTCAGACAGTGTTCCGCAGTTTCCGCGTGGGCATGGCCTACCTCCACCGAGCAAGCCCTGCTCAGGCTGTAGAGGCCGGGCTGAGCGGTCGCAAGATGGATCCCGAAAAGCAACACATGCTTCGCGTCGAGCGCGCCAAGCTCATTCCCGACCAATGGAATCGGCGGGTCAGGCACACCTGCGTCCCTGAGCAACTTCAGGTCAGTGCGGATGAACTCCCAGACGGGAGAGTCCGACCGCTGGCTCGCAGCAGCGGCACTGAGGCGCTCTTTGGTCCAGGCTTCGTCATGGCGACCCAGCAACCACACCTGCAGGTTGTCCGGCTCCCGACGACGCAGCTCGGCGATGGCCGATGCTCGTAGCTGAGCGCTCTGAATTCCAAAGTCCAGCCCCTCACCTGAGCCCTCGAATGTGTCTTGCGCGTGTGCCCAGAGGAACTGTCTGTCAGAGATGGCACGCGCGCTTCCGGAGCGGACCAACGCGGCGGCGCGAACTCGCAGCGAGCGCACCGTTTCTTCCGGCTGGCCATCCTGTGCTTCGGCGTGTGATTCGAACCAGAGAAGTCTTGCGACCAAGAGACAGGCACGCGGATCGCTTGTAGGAGGGCAGTCACCCGGAGAACGCTGGCCACGCAGCAGCTCTCGGGCCACTTCCTGAACATAGGCGCGATGTTCAGCCCGAGCCAGCACCTCGTCGCTCGCGGCAGGCATCGAGTGATTGAGTTCCTCCCTACTTCCCTGAGACTTGCAATCGGGCCGCGGCGATGCCTGGCAGGGCATGCTGTTTACGAAGACGAGCAGCGCTGTCGCGATGATCGTTTGGAAAGTCCTTGGATTGTTCATCAATGCATCCGCAGATTGTTGGAGAAACACCGTCTCCATACGCGCGCTTTGCCCGCCCGACGTCTGTAGCGTGTCGGGCGCCCGCCCGATCCGGCGGACCTCACCATGGAGGCGACAGCCCGGCATCCACGAGCGTCAAACGCGCGGCAGAGATCTCTGTGCCTCCCGGCTCGCGGATCCGCTGCATGAAAAGGCGCTGCTGCTCTCCGGACTTGAACGCCTCAACGATTCCCTCTTGCAGATACTCGTAATCAAGCCTTGCCTGTGCGGCGCGCTCACGTTGAAGTGGATCGCGTGCAACTCGCCGCATCAGCGCGGAGCCCAGAGCCAGGTCGACCACCGACTCCGCGTGTCCTACCAGGCGTTCGGCGATACGCCAGCAGTCGGCATGCACTTCCGCCCGGACGGCCGGATCCACCGCCGCGCAAGTCTCGATGAGCCCCTGCAGCCCGGGCATCGCTTCTGCCGTCAGCATGCCGGTGAGAAGCACCTGCACGGATTCAACGGCCGTCGGCTCGAACGGCAAGCCGTCGACTGCGGGCGCATCGGCGGTGATTCCGGCGAGGCGTTCGAGATCCGCTCGAAGGACGGCGTACAGGTGGGTTTCGAGGCGCGTACTTCGAGCGGCGGCCTGCAGACGCTTCTGCGTCCAGGTCTCACCGGACACAGACAATAGCCAAGCCTGCAGGTTGTCAGGTTCTCTCCGGCGCAACTCGACGATCGCAAGTTCCCTGAGCTCGGGGGCATCGAGCTTGAACACATCCCAAGTCATCACCCAGTACAGCATTGGATCCTCATGCGCGCGCGCGGCCGCCGAAGCCAGCAGCGCCCTCACCCGATCGCGTTCGGGCTGCAGCGGACGGCTTCCGGGAGCCAGTTCGCGCTGGCTCTCGACGGCAGCAAGAAGGCGCGCGGCCAGCACGCAACTCGCGGCGTCCCGCGCGGCTGGGCAGGCCCCCAGTGACGGCTGTCCGGCCAGCAAGCGCTCGGCGACCTCGCGCCAGTAGGCGTCCACAGCTTCGCGATCTGCGTCATCCCGCGCCTCGCGCGTCATGGCATCCGCCGCGGCGAGAAGCACAGTCTTCGGCGAGTGCGAGGCCGCCGTCGGAGCGACAGCCTGGATTTCGGCCACGGGCAGCCAGAGCGCACAGACCCAGACGCAGGGAATCAGAATCATCGAAGGCTTCATGCCCTTCTCCATTGTTGGAAGGTCCCGGCTCGACAGCGCGCAGGATCGAACGTGACTCAGAGCGCCCATCGGGACTTTACGGACATCGCCGCGCACCGCCCGGCCCCTACACTCGCCGTCTATCCGCACTCCAGCCCATCCTTGCCGAGGACTCCTCCATGCATGCCCGCACCCCGCTCGCCGCCGCTCTTGCGCTCTGCCTCGCCCTGCCCGCCTCCGCCGCCGACCTGCTGGTGCAGGCCGGGCGCCTGCTGGATGCACCGGGCCAGGCGCCGCGCGCAGCCAGCACCCTGCACGTGCGCGATGGGCGGGTGGTCGAGGTGCGTGAGGGCCATCTGGATGCGGCGGCGTTTGGGCTTGAGTCCGCCGAGGTGCTGGACCTGCGCACGCACTTCGTGCTGCCGGGTCTGATCGACAGCCATGTGCATCTGTCGTCCGACAAGGGCGGCGTGGCGGGCCAGCTGGCGTCGGTGCAGATGGATCCGGTCGATGTCGCCTACGAGGCGCAGATGAATGCGCGCAAGACCCTGAGGGCGGGCTTCACGACGGTGCGCAACCTCGGTGACTCCGACGGCGTGATCCGCGCCCTGCGCGATGCGGTCAAGGCCGGCAAGGTGGAAGGCCCGCGCATCCTCACGGCCAACAGCAGCATCTCGGCGACCTCGGGCCATGCCGATCCCACGCTCGGCTTCCGCAGCGACCTGCGCGCGGCGGTGAACCGCAACGGCAACGTCTGCGACGGTGTGGACGCCTGCCGCCGCGCGGTGCGCACGCAGATCTCGGAAGGTGCGGACGTGATCAAGATGACGATCACCGGCGGGGTCAACAGCCGCATCGGTGCGGGCCTGGGCGCGCAGATGTTCGAGGACGAGGCCCGCGCCGTGGTCGAGACCGCACGCATGTACGACAAGAAGGTCGCCGTGCACGCGCACGGGGCCGACGGCATCAACCTCGCCCTGCGCCTGGGCGTGGACTCGATCGAGCACGGCACCCTGCTCGACGACGACAGCCTGAAGCTGTTCCGCGACAGCGGCGCCTACTACGTGCCGACCCTGTCGACCGTGAATGGCTACCTGGAGCGCATCGCCAAGGATCCCAACGCCTACACCGGCGAGGTGCGCAGCAAGATCGACTGGCGCATCGGCATCACCGGCAAGGCGCTGGAGCGCGCGGTGCCGGCCGGCGTCAAGATCGCCTTCGGCACCGACGCCGGGGTCAGCCTGCACGGCCGCAACGCCGACGAGTTCGAGCTACTCGTGAAGTTCGGCATGAGCCCGATGCAGGCCATCGAAGCGGCCACCACCAACGCCGCCGATCTGCTCGGCCTGAAGGGCACGGTCGGCGCACTCACGCCAGGACACGCGGCCGATCTGATCGCGGTCCAGGGCGACCCGCTGGCCGACGTCACCGCGCTGAAGCAGGTCGACTGGGTGCTGCGCGACGGGCAGGTGCTGAAGCGCCCGGAGTAATCCCCTTCAGCCGCCGAGCAGCCGCGTCATCAGGCTGCGCAGGGCCAGCGGCTTGAGCGGCTTGTGCAGCAGCCAGCAGCCGGCTTCCGCCACCTCGGCCTGTACGGCTTCGCTGTGGTCGGCGGTGATGATGGTGCAGGGGATGCGCGTCGCCGGCTCGCCCAGCCGACGGCGCAGCTCGATGCCGGTCAGCTCGCCATCGAGGTGGTAGTCGAACAGCAGCAGATCGGGCGGCGTCGACAGCAGGGCCGCGCGAATGCTGGTGGGCTCGGTGAGCGCCAGCACCTCGCAGCCCCAGCCGCTCAGCAGGGCCTGCATGCCGGCGAGCACGCCGGGGTCGTTGTCGACCACCAGCACGCGTGCGCGCAGGCTCAGTTTCGCGGCGGGCGCTGGACGCTCGCTGATGGGCGCGCGCGGCGGCGCGCGCAGCACCTCCACCGCGAAGCAGGTGCCGCGCGACGGCTGCGAGCTGAGCTTCAGCGGCAGCTCCAGCAGACGCGCGATGCGTTCGGCGATCGACAGCCCAAGCCCAAGCCCCTGGCCGCCGCGATCCAGCCGACGGAACTCCTCGAAGATCAGCGCCTGATGCTCGGGCGCGATCCCCGGGCCCTGGTCGTAGACGCCGATCTCGATGCGCTCACCGCGGCGACGCAGGCCCAGCAGCACCCCGCCCGTCTGCGCATAGCGCACAGCGTTGGACAGGAAGTTCTGCAGCACGCGGCGCAGCAGGTGGGGATCGGTACGCAGCCACAGCCGCGTGCGCGTGGCGCGCAGGCGCAGGCCCTTGTCCTGCGCCATCAGGCTGAACTCGGACGCCAGCCCCTGCAGCAGCGGATCGAGCGCGAAGTCCTCGATCTTCGGCACCAGCCCGCCGGCATCGAGGCGCGAGACATCGAGCAGGCCCGAGAGCAGGGTCTCGGCCGAACTCAGCGCGGCGTCGATCTGGCCCAGCGAATCGCGCAGAGCCGGCTCACTGCTGCGCTGCTGCAGGGCGTGGGTGAACAGATGCGCGGCGTTCAGCGGCTGCGCCAGGTCGTGGCTGATCGCCGCCAGAAAGCGGCTCTTCGCCTGGTTGGCGCGCTCGGCCTCGGCGCGCGCCGCGCGGTACTCGGCGGTGCGCTCGGCGACGCGCTGTTCGAGGGTTTCGTTGGCTTGCTTGAGCGCGGCCTCGGCGCGACGGAATTCGGTGACGTCGGTGAACGTTGCCACGAAGCCGCCGCCGGGCATCGGATTGCCGCGAATCTCGACGATGCGATCGTCAGGAAAGCTGCGCTCGGTGACGTAAGCGGTGCCGGCACGCATGTGGGCGATGCGCTTTTCCACCTCGCGCTCGATCTCGACGCCTCCGGCCAGGCCGCGCTGCAGGTTGTGCCGCACCAGTTCGGCCACCGGCACGCCGACCCGCAGCAGGTCATCGGAGAAGCCGAACAGGCGCTGGTAAACGCCATTCCAGGCGACCAGCCGCAGTTCGGCGTCGACCACACTGATGCCCTGGGCCATGTTCTCGAGCGCGGCCTCCAGCAGGCGTTGGTTGAAGCGCAGGGCGTCGCTGGCCTCGCCGACGATCGCGGCGACGGTGTCGAGGTCGCGGCCGTGGGCGCGCCGCGCGGCATCGAGCAGCAGGCGCGCCGAGGCAGCGCCCAGCACCGTGGCGAGTTCGGACTCGACGCGCGCCTCGGCCGCGGGATCGACCAGGCTGTCGTCCTCGCCCGCCGGCAGCAGCGCGGCGAGACGCGGCTCGGCGATGAAGCGCCCGGCCACTTCACCAAGCGTGCGGCGATCGAGCGCCGCTGGCGGCCGCCGCTGCGCTTCGCCGCGCGCGCGCAGCGCCAGCGCCCAGGTCAGCGCGCTGGCCAGCAGCAGGCTGAGCACCAGCGCACGGGTGGTGCGGCTCCAGCCTTCGAGCCCGAGGAAAACGTCAGGCGCAAGCGGGCCCGAGCGCAGCCAGTCGACCGGGCCACCGAAGCCCTCCAGCAGGCTGGGCAGCAGCAGCAGCCAGCACCACAGCGCAAAGCCGGCGAGCAGCCCGGCCAGCACTGCGCGCGGCGGCGTCTGCGGCCGCCAGATCGCGAAGCCCAGCGCCGGCGCCAGCGTGGCAACCGCCGAGAAGCTCAGCGCGCCGATGTCGGCCAGCGCTTCGGAGCCGGCGATGGCGCGGCTGTACAGCCAGGCCAGCAGCACCACGGCCAGGATGATCAGGCGCCGCTGCAAGAGCACGCTGCCACGCAGGTTGCCGCCGGCGCGCTGGCTCCAGCTGCCGCGCAGCAGCAGCGGCGCCAGCCAGTGGTTGCCGATCATCAGGCTGAGCGCCAGGGTCGACAGGATCACCATGCCGGTGGCCGCCGACAGCCCACCCAGGAACGCCAGCAGGGCCATGCCGCTGTCGCCGCCAGACAAAGGCAGCGCCAGCACGTAGAGATCCGAGGGCACGCCCAGCGGCGCCAGCACGGCCGAGCCGGCGGCGGCGATCGGCAGCACCGGCAGGGCGATCAGCAGCATGTACAGCGGAAACAGCCAGCGCGCGGTGCGCAGATGCTGCTGCTCGCGACACTCGACCACGCCGACATGGAACTGGTGCGGCAGGGTGAACATGGCGAGCACGCCCAGCGCGATGAGCGCGGGGAAGCCGCTGGCGCCGTCGGCCACAGGCGTCGGCGGCGTGCTGATGTCGAAGTTCGCCGAGACGTACACGCCCAGCAGCAGCATGGCTGCGAGTTTCAGCAGCGACTCCACCGCCATCGCCAGCACCAGGCCGCGGTTGTGCTCGGTGGCGCTGGCGCTGCGCGCGCCGAACAGGATGGCGAACAGGCCCATCGCCAGGGCCACGTAGAGCGCGCTGTCCTGCCAGGCCGGCGTATCCAGTGCACTGCCGCGGGTGAGCAGTCCGAAGCTCATCGCTACCGCCTTGAGCTGCAGCGCGATGTAGGGCAGCACGCCGAGCACGGCGATCAAGGTCACGACGGCAGCGAGGGCGGAACTCTTGCCGAGCCGTGTCGCGATGAAGTCGGCCAGCGAAGTCGCGCGATGCGCCTGCGCAAGCTTGACCAGCTTGATCAGGAGGCCGATGCCCAGCGCGTAGAGCAGCATCGTGCCGATGAAGGTCGGCGGCAGCCACCAGCCGGAGCGCGCGGCCTGGGTGACCGTGCCGTAGAAGGTCCAGCTGGTGCAGTAGACCGCCAGCGAGAGGCTGTAGATCCACGACCACTGGCGCTCGAACAGCGCGGGCCGGCGCTCGCCGAGCACGGCGGCGCCGAACAGCACACCGAGCCAAAGCAGGCCAGCGCCGAGCAGCAGGGCCTCGCTCATGCGCGCTCAGCCCGGCTCAGACTCCGAGTGCGTCCAGCGCACGGGCCACCCAGCGCAGCTGCGCGCCCTCGCGGGTGTCGTAGTGCTCGCCGGTGTATCCCCACCAGTCCCAGCATGCGTTCGGATTCAAGGGCGCGTAGCTCGCGCGGGTCTGCGGGTAGAGTACGACCACGCCATAGGCATCGGCCCAGCGGTTGAAGCCGCCCTCGCGCACGAAGGCCTCGCCGACTTTGTCGGCGTTCTGCTGGCAGCCGTGGAAGGCCAGCAGCAGACCGCAGCTTTCGCTCTCGCACTGCGGCGGCACGTAGAGGTAGCCGCTGTCGGCGAGGATCGGGTCGGGGCCGTCGCCGTTCAGCGCGCTCTGGCTGAAGCTGCGCAGCTGGCCCGCCGGTTCTTTCGCCGGGCGCGGCGCCTCGCCGAAGAGTTGTTCGAACACGAGGCCCGGCGCATCGAGGCCGCAGCGGCCGAGGTAGGGCGCGGGCGGGTCGAGGCATTCATCGCCCTCGCCTTCCAGCGGCAGCAGGTGACCGAAGGCGCCGTCGAGCCGCGCCTCCACGCTCAGACCCGGCGCGTCCTGCTGCAGGGCGCGATAAAGATCGGCGGCGGCGGCGCCCACCGCTGGCGCGACCTTGCGATCTTCGCGTCCATGCAGCACCAGCACGCGATCGCCTTCCAGCCCCTGCAGCGGCGCCAGCGCACCGGCCGCCGCACGCTCGCGCACGCGTGCAGCCAGGGCCTCGCCATCGGGTGCGGCTGGCTGCGCCTGCATGCAGGGCCCGAGCGCCGTGTTGAGATCGCCCTGCGCGCAGCCGTAGGGGCCGCCGGCAATCAGTGCTGCGCCGTGGATGCGGTCGGAGTACGCGAGGTGCACCTGCGCAGCCATGTAGGCACCGGAGGACAGTCCCGCCACGGCGATGCGCTCGGCATCGATGCGCAGCCCAGGCAGCGGCGGCGCCTCGGCGCGGCTGCTGCAGGCGGCCAGCACCGCGAGTGCGCAGGTGCCCAAGGCGATTCGCGGGAGCAGGTCAGACACACACGTCATGGCAGTGAACCTTGCAAAAAAACGGCCGGACCTCAGGGGAGGCGCCGGCCGGCCGCGGGGGAGCCGCCTGGAAACCGGGCCGGGTCGCACCTCGCAACCCGGCCATCTGCTCTGCTTCGCGATCAGAAGTCGTAGGTCGCGGTCAGGCTGTAGGTGCGGGGTGCGCCATAGAAGCCGGTGAGGATGCCGAGCGCCGGGATGTTGTAGCCGGTGGTGCGATACGCCTTGTCGGCCAGGTTCGCGCCTTCCAGCGCGAAGCGCCAGGCGCCGTCCGTCTGCCAGATCAGGCCGGCCGAGACCAGGCCGTAGCCGGGCTGCTTGATGGCCTCGGACAGATCCGTGGTGGGGTAGACCTCGCTCTGGTAGCTGTAGCTGACGCGGGTCGACAGGTTGCCGCCGCTGGCCAAAGGCAGAGTGTGCAGGGCAGTGATCGCCGCTGAGCGCTCGGGGGCATTGGTGAAGCGCTGATTGCCGGCGACATTGACGTTGTTGGTGATGAACTGGTCGTACTCGGCGTCGAGCCAGGCGAAGTTGCCCTGCAGGCTGAAGTTCTGGCTCAGCAGGGCCTGGTACTCCAGCTCCACGCCCTTGACCGTGCCTTTGCCGGCGTTGGCGAAGTCGCCGAAGAAGACCGGCGGGTTGCTGCCCGGCACGGCGGTGAACACCGACAGCTGGATGTCCTTGTAGTCGCTGTTGAAGTAGGCGAGGTTGAGGAACAGACGGTCATCGAGGAAGGCGTTCTTGGCACCGATCTCGACGGTGGTCACCGTCTCGTCATCGAAGGGCAGGCGCGAGCGCGGCACCGCGGTGGCCTGGGCGCGGATGTTGAAGCCGCCCGACTTGAAGCCGCGGCTGGCCAGGGCGTACAGCAGCACTTCGTCGCTCAGCTTGAAGTCCAGCGAGACCTTGGGCGAGAAGTTCTGGAAGCTCACCGAGTCCTCGAAGTCGGCCGCCACCACGCCGTTCGGTCGGGTGAACGTGGCATCGGTGTAGCCGATGTTGTAGACGTCCGCGGACTTCTTCTCGTCGGTGTAGCGGCCGCCCAGGGTGAGCGCCCAGCGCTCGGCGAAATCCCAGGTGAACTCACCGTAGACCGCCACGCTGTCGGTCTCGACCACGCCCTGGGTGTCGCCGAAGGACAGACCGAAGAAATTGTTCAGCACCTGACCACCAGCGGAGCCGGTGAACCAGTACAGGCCGGCCACGCCGCGAACCGCAGCGCCGGCGTCGTAGTTGAGCTGGAGTTCCTGCGAGGTCTGGTCGTCGGAGTAGAACGCCTTGACGTCGGCGATCGTGTTCGGAAGCGTGTCGAAATCGATGTTGGTCTCGGTGTCCGACTCGCGGTAGGCGGTGACCGACTTCAGCACCCAGGCATCCCCGAGGTTCCAGCTGAGGGTCGCGGACGCGCCCTTCATCGAGGTGTCGTTGACGTTGGGCATGCCGTTGCGCACGTCGTAACGGTCCGCCAGCGGCAGGGCCGTCGGTGCGAAGCGGTTGACGCCGAGCATCTGCGCGCCGCGCACGCCGCTCTGGTCGTCCATCCAGTCGGCAGTGAACTTGGCGCTGAAGTCGGGCGAGCCGAGATAGCCGAGCGTGGCGCGTGCTGCGAGGATCTCCTTGTCGGACACCTCCTGCCCGGTGCGCACGTTCTCGCCGTAGCCGTCGCGCGAGAGCGAAGCCACCGCCAGCCGCGAGGCCCAGCCGCCGCCGAGCGGCAGATTGACGCTGGCCTTGGTGTCGAGCTGGCTGAAGCTGCCGACCGTCACCGAGCCGCGGCCGTAGAACTCCTCCTCCAGCGCCGAGGACACGTACTTGATCGCACCGCCAATGGTGTTCTTGCCGTACAGCGAGCCCTGCGGGCCGCGCAGCACCTCGATGCGCTCGACGTCGAACACATCCAGCAGGGCGCCCTGCGGACGGGCGATGTAGACATCGTCCAGGTACAGCCCCACGCCCGGGTCGACACCCCACAGCGGATCGCTCTGGCCGACCGCGCGGATGTAGGCGGTCAGGGTGCTGGAAGAGCCGCGCGCGGCGTAGACCGTGAGGTTCGGTACGAAGCTGTCGAGATCGCTGATGTCCTCGACGTTGAGCTTGTCGAGGCCGTCAGCGGTGAAGGCGGTGACCGCCACCGGCACCTCCTGCAGGGATTCCTCGCGCTTGCGTGCCGATACGGTGATGGCGTCGAGCGTGCTCGGCTTCGCCTCCTCGCCCTGCGCGGGCGCTTGCTGCGCATGGGCGGCGTACGGTGCGGCCAACAGTGCACCGATGATGAAGCTGAGCGGCTTGCGCATCATGTGGAATCCCCTCCGGAACGGTCTTGGTCTCGCGGCGCCTGCTTCGAGGCAGGCTGCCGATTCTGCGCAAGCCTAGGTGCCGGGCCGGAGGTGGGCACTTGTACCTTCGTACAGTGACGGCGCGCACGTCGCCCTGCGAATACTCGCTGCCGTCGACCGCTCTCCCGTGTGCCCTTCCATGCTCAGCCTGATCGGGCTCATCACCGCCCTGCTGCTCCTGATGCTGCTGACCATCCGCGGCATGAACTTGTTCGTCGCCACGCCGCTGTGCGCGCTGCTGGTGGCGATCACCTCGGACATCGCGCTGCTGCCGCCGCTGGCCGGCGACGGTCAAGCCAACGTGGTCACCGCCTACATGGGCGGATTCACCAGTTTCATCGCCAGCTGGTTCTTCATGTTCCTGCTGGGCTCGATCTTCGGAAAGCTCATGGAGGACACCGGCGCCGCCGACAGCGTGGCGCGCTGGATCGTCAGCGGCATTGGCGCGCAGCGCGCGGCGCTGGCGGTGGTCGTGGCCTGCGCGATCCTCACCTACGGCGGGGTCAGCCTGTTCGTGGTGGCGTTCTCGGTCTACCCCACCGCGCTGGCCCTGTTCCGCGAGGCCGACCTGCCCAGACGCTTCATTCCAGCCGCACTGGCCTTCGGCTCGGTCACCTTCACCATGACCTCGGCGGGCTCGCCCGAGATCCAGAACTGGATTCCCATCCAGTACCTCGGCACCACTCCGTGGGCGGCCTGGCAGGCCAGCCTGATCACCGCGGTTTTCATGGCGGCGAGCGGCTACGCCTGGCTGGTGTGGATGCTGAAGCGCGCCAAGGCGCGCGGCGAGCACTTCCAGGGCCGCGACAACGATCCGCAGCCGCTGGACATCCGCCTGCCGGCGGTGTGGCGCGCCTTGGTGGGGCCGGCCCTGGTGCTGGTCGTCAGCTTCGTCTTTCACGACAGCCTTGAGACCTCGGCCTTGATCCTTGCCCTGCTCGCCGGCTGCGTGGGGGTCTACTCGCTGTGCTTCAGATCACGGCGCGACCCCGGCAAGGCCGTCGCCGAGGGCAGCACCGGTGCCCTGATCGCGATCGGCAACACGGCGGCCGTCGTGGGCTTCGGTGCGGTCGCCAAAGTCGCGCCTGCATTCATGCTGATCGTCGACTGGGTGACGCATCTGCCGGGCGGCGGCCTGGTCAGCGCGGCGGTGGCCGTGAGCATCGTCGCTGCCATCACCGGCTCGGCTTCGGGCGGCCAGGTCATCGCCCTGCCTATCCTCGCGCCGATCTTCCTCGGGCAGGGGGTCAACCCCGAGCAGCTGCATCGCTCGGTGGCGATTTCGTCCGGCGTGCTCGACTCGCTGCCGCACAACGGCTACGTGGTCACCACGATTCGCGCGATCTGCGGCGAAACCCACCGCGCCGCCTATGGCCCTGTGGCCGCGCTGACGGTGGTCGTGCCGGGCCTGGGGCTGGTGCTCTGTCTGCTACTGTTCGCGCTGGGGCTCTAGCAAAGGCGCGGACAAACGGCGCGCGAGCTTGCTCGCGCGCCGTTTCGGGCCGAACGAACGCAGGCCGACAGGTCCGCCGCGGCCCCCGACTCAGAGCGAGCAGATGCCCGAGGGCGTCAAGTTCAGCAAGGGGATGCTGCGCACCGGCTGGCCATCCAGGCGGATCTCGGCGACGGCGGTGCGGCAATCGGCGAAGTCGACGCGCACGCGGCCGACCTGGGTGGTCTGCACGCGATCAGAGGCAAGAAAGCGACCGCCCGTGGTGCTGAGCACGGCCAGCTCGGCACTGCGGCTGTTGAAGCCGCCGCCCGTTGCAGCCGCTGTGCCGAGGCCTGCTGCCGCGCTGTCGAGGGTGAACCAGATCCTGTTGCCGCTGGCGTCGAAGGCGTACCAGCTGCCGAGCAGCCGGTTCTCGTCGGGCTTGGGCGTGAAGGCGAAGCCCTGGCCGCTGAACTCCGGCGTGAACCAGTGGCCGCTGACGGACGCATCGACCGGCGTTTCCGTGGGCAGCGCACCGAGTGGCAGCGCGGTGAAACCGAGCGGCTGATTGACGCCATCGCCCGTCGCCAACACCGACAGCACCGCGCCGGCAGGCAGATCGACGGGAGCGAGATCGATCAGATTGCGGCTGCCGTCCGGCGTGGCCACCTTGAGGTCGTAGTTGCCGGCCGGGATTTCGAGGTAGCCGCTGGCCGCGAAGAAGGGCACGTTGCTGAGGCCGCCGACCACGGCGCCACGATCCGTGCGGATGGACACGGCAGTCGCGGCAGCATCGCGCCCGAAGGGCGCGGCGTGGATGACGCGCAGCTTGAGGTTGCCGGCCGCGGGCGCACGGTTGTCGTCGACCAGCGGCTGCAGCGCCAGCGGCTGGCCGTTGGCACCGCCCGTCGCGAGCACGGTGTAGTCGGTGTTGTCCGCCAGGGTCACACTGGCGCGGATCGCCACCGTGGTGGTGCCTGCGGGCAGCACCTCCAGCGTGTAGGCACCGGCGGGCAAGGAGATATAGCTGGTGAACTCGCCGTAGCGCACGTTGCGCAGCGCGGTGTTGCCGTTGATGCGCACATCCACGGCGGTCGCCGCCAGGCTGTTGCTGAACGGGGCGAAATGACCGACCAGCACGCGCGCGTCGGCGTGCGCCAGTGCAGGCGCCAACAGCAGCAGGCCGGCCAGGCCAGCGGGCAGAAGGGAAGCGTAAGTCGTCTTGATCGTGTTCATAAGGGTCTCCCAGGTGAGCGCCGGAACTGTGGCGCGCCGAACTTGTACCCATCTGAACGTCAATCGCCCCTGCAGAGAATCTGAAGCCGGCGACAACACGCAGCGACTTGGCGTGCACGCAGCTCAAGGCGCTGTGCCCGAGGCATCAAGACCCTGTGCGCGCCGGCGGATCGACGGCAAACAGGCAGCGATGAGCGGTGCGATGGAAAGACCTTGGATCCGAAGCGATGTGCGGCAGATTGATGCGCTTCGAGCCCGGCGATACGTCGCCGCAGGCGCGCTATGCCCCTCAGCCCTTCGGGCAAGGGTGAACAGTTCAGCGTTGACGCCCGCCATGGCGGGCGCTCGCGGATCGGGCACGACAGCGCTTGATCCCGCGGAGGCAAGCGCGCCTGCGAGTGCTCAGAGCCGGCCGCAGCGAATGCACGGACGACCATGGGCTGGAGCGCAGGGCCGCAGTCGTCGCGGCGCGCACCTGCGCCAGATCCCGCGAAGACGATCTGCAGGGGCTCAGTTCGCTTCGGCAGCCGCCTGCCCGCCTGCGTCATAGACCGCCGGAAAGCGCACGCGTGCGCAGGTGCCCTTGCCCGCCTCGCTCTCCAAGGTGACCGGCCAGCCGAAGCGGGTGGACAGCCGGCGGACGATGGTGAGGCCCACGCCCTGCCCGCCTTCCTTGCGCATGCCGCCGCGGAAGAAGGGGTCGAAGGCGCGATCCAACTCTTCAGGCGTCATGCCGCAGCCGGTGTCCTGCACGCACACATGATCGGCGTGAATCTGCACGACTACACTGCCCTGGTCGGTGTACACACAGGCATTGCGAATCAGGTTGGACAGAATCACCCGCAGCACGCGCGGGCTGCCGTGCAGCGAGAAGGCGGCGTGCTCTTCGACCCGCAGTTCGACCGGCTTATCGCCCAGCAGCGGGCGAACTTTTTCAACCTCGTCGGCCACCACTTCGTTGATGACGAAGTCCTCTTCCGGCAGGTCGGCATCGCCCTCGCGGGCGAGGATCAGGAAGGATTCGATCAAGCCCTCCATATCGCGCGCCGAGCCGAGGATGCGCTTGATCTGGCGCTTGACGTAGGGCTGCAGATCGTCCTCCGCGCCGAGCATGTCGCAGGCGATCCGGATCACCGTCAGCGGGCTGCGCAGCTCGTGGCTCGCATCGCGGGTGAAGTCGCGCTCGCGCTGCACGAAGGCATCGATGCGTGAGGCGAATTCGTGCAGAGCCTGCGCCAGCACCAGCACTTCACCTTCCACGTCGAGCGGCAGCTGCTCGGGTGAGAGGGCTTCGAGATTGGGCTTCTTCGGGTCCCAGTGCTGGACCACGCCGGCCAGCCAGATCACCGGCGACACCGCGCGGCGCGAGATCCTGTAGGTCGCCCAGGCGATGATGTAGATGACCACCAGCACCAGCACCAGCGGCACAGCGCCAAAGAAGAACGCGAGCGCATTGACCTGCTCGGCGTCGAACACCAGCAGCAGGGTGCCGCCCTCGCCTTCCTGCACCAGCACCAGTGCGCCGCCGCGCTGGGCCGGCAGGCTGTAGTAGCCAGGCGTGAGGCCGCGCAGGTTCTCGGGCAGAACTTCCTCGCTGTGGCCGGACCGCAGCAGGTAGCCCTGCATGTTGTAGGTATCGGGCGGAGTTGCGCTCGGGTCGCGGGCGAGGCGCTCGCGGAAGTGCGCGGCCTCATCGGTGAGCGCGCGCTGGATGAGCACATCCTTGAGCACAGCGGACGCGCCGTACACGCCCAGAACCGTGGCGCAGCTGATGGCGGCGATCTGCAGGATGAAAGCCGCCCAGATCTTGCGGCGCAGGCCAGTGGAGATGCGCATTTTCTTGGCTGGGATTCGGGATTGGGGATTGGGGATTGGGGATTCGCAGCCCGCGGCGATCCCGCTGCAGGCAAGCGGAGCATGCCTCTGGGCTTTGGATGCGAGCGTGAAGCGGCGGCACCGCTCACCGACGACGATACAGACGGCGGCGATTGCCAAGGTCTTTCCTGGCCAAAAAAGCGCACGGGCCCCGCGCGACGCGCGGGGCCCGTGCCTCGGCGGTGCCGGCCAGGAGTCTTGCAAAGATCGGCGGAGTCTCGCCTCAGCGCGCTGACGCTGAAGGCGTCCACGCGCTTTTCCGAATCCCCAATCCCAAATCCCAAATCCCGGCTCTCAGGAATCCCCAATCCCGAACCCCGGCGCTCGATTACCCCACCCGCTGCGCCGGTTCGGTCTCCAGCTCGGCCAAGCGGTAGCCCGCGCTGTGGATGGTGTGCAGCAGCTGCTTCTCGAAGGGCTTGTCGATCACTTTGCGCAGGTTGTAGAGGTGGCTGCGCAGGGTGTCGGAATCGGGCAAGGCATCGCCCCAGATTTCGCGCTCGATATCGCGGCGGCTGACCACGCGCGGCGATTCTCGCATCAGGATGGTCAAGAGCTTCAGCCCGATCGGCGACAGCTGCAGGTCGCGGCCAGCGCGGGTGAGTCTGAGGGTTGCAGTGTCCAGCACGAGGTCGCCGACCTTCAGCACCTCTGCGCTGACCTGGCGACGGTCGCGCCGAATCAAGGCGCGCACACGGGCTTCCAGCTCCTGGATCGCGAAAGGCTTGACCAGGTAATCGTCACCGCCGGCCTCCAGGCCACGCACCTTGTCATCGAGCGTGTCGCGGGCGGTCAGCATCAGCACCGGCGTCGACTTCTTCGCCTCCTGCCGCAGGCGGCGGCACACTTCAAGCCCGTCAATGCGCGGCAGCATGAGGTCGAGCACGATGACGTCGTAGCTGTTTTCCACGGCGAGGCGCAGGCCATCGGCGCCATCACTGGCGTAGTCGACGCCGAAGCCTTTGCGCTCCAGGTACTCGCCCACCATTTCCGAGATATTGCGGTTGTCCTCGATGAGAAGGATCAAGCCTTGGGATTCTTCGCGTGACTTCATGGCCGTGCTCCAGGGGTCGTTTTCACGGACGTGAATTGATCACGGGCGGGGTGAGGCAGGCGTGAACCGGTCTTGACATCTCACCCATGCCAGAGGCAAGGCCAGCGCGGCCGCCTTCAGGGCGGCTAGGGCGCCTCGAGACCGACCAGCAGAGGCGCTGAATCCAGGGCCCGGAGGCGCATGCCGGCCGCAGGCCCAGCGCCTTCCGGTGGCTCGATCGCGATCGCGAAAACCCGCAGCACGGGGCTGCCTCCACCGCGCTGCCTCGACTCGGCAGTCCTCACCAGAAGCGCCACCGGCGCACCCAAGGCACCCGCGCCGGAAGGATCGGCGGCGGCGGGCACCGTCACACGCGTCCGAGCGACCTGGCTCTCGTCTGTGGCCACCCACTCCACCTCGATCTCGGCAGCGTGCGCCCCCTGTTGGGTCAACAGCAGATGGAAGGGCCGGTCACGTCTCGGCACAGGCAGCACCGGCGAGACCGAGGGGAACTGCGCTGCGCCCAGCGCCTCGCCTTGTGGCGCCAGCTGCAGGGCATCGCCCAACAGGTAATCGATGCCACGCAGACGCATGTGGCCCCGCGGCCAGGCGGCACTGTCGGTGATGCCGAGCCCGCCGCGACTGCCCTGGAAACGGCGGCCGGCGGGGACGTTGGCCCATCCGACCGGCCCCGCCGCGGATCGGTCTGCGCCCCCGTCGCGCACAGGCGGCCCGGGATCACGAGCACGCCGCAACTGAGGATCCTCTGCACGCCCCAGCATCAGCGGCGAGGTCGGATCCGGCGCAAAGTCGGCAGCCTCAAGATGAAGCTGGTCAAGCGGCCGCGCATCGGCGCGCAGGTCGATCCGCTGACGCCGGCCGTAGTGGCTGCGCATCTCCAGCGCGTCACCTGCGGCATTGAACGCGAGACTCGCCAGCGTATCGTCGGCGTCGAGCGGCAGGGCCAGTGGCGGCAGCACCGCCTGCCGGGCGAGCAGATCCACCAGCAGCAGTCGGCCTCGACTGCCGAGCGCGACGATGCGTCCCTCCGGCGACAGGGCGGCCTGTTCGCTGAACTCGGCCCCGAAGTTGCCCAGTTCGACGCTGCGGCCGTTGGCGTACAGCGCTGGGCGCGGCCCGTGGCCGACCACGCCATGCGGGCCCGGCAGCACCCGCACGTGGCCATAGGGCGTATCGATGCGTTGGATGCGCCGCCATTCCCCCGACTGCAGCTGCCATCGCTCGATGGTCGCCGCCTGGACCACACTGCGCGCCTGGGTCGCCAGCACGAGCTCGCCGTTCGCGTCGAAGGTCGCATCGTTGATACGCAGAGCGGGCTCGCCGTCCAGCTGCAGGGAACGCACCGCGCCAGCTCCGGCGGCATCGATGTCCTGCAGCACCTGCCCTTGCCACAGCAGCAAGCGCTCACCGCCGTCCGAGAGACGCAGCCCGGCGGGCTGACCCTCGGTGCTGAAGCCCGCTCCCAGCCACTCGGCGCGCGCGGTGTCAAGCAGTCGCCAACGCAGCTGCAACGCGCCCTCGCTTTCGATCCACCCAACCAAGGCGCGCTCTGCAGCGGGCGCCGTGAGCAGGTACTGCGCGCTCGACGGCAGCGCGAGCTGGCGCAGCTGCGGCACGGCTCCATCGTCCGCGACCCACAGCGAGGCGCCTTCGGCCAGCACGGCGCGACGCCCGCGGGCCGCAAACTCCAGCCGATAGGCGATGGCGCCGGGCTGCTGGCGGGCGAGCGCGGCAAGGGCAGCGTCCGCGCTGGAGTCGTCCGCGGCGGCCGCGCGGGCGTCGCCCGGCTGCAGCGGTCCCGGCCCGATGCCTTCCTCGGCGAACGGCAGTCGCCACAGCGACAGTTCGCCGCCGCTGCCCTGACTGGCGACCAAGCCCTGCTCAGGCTGCAGCGCGAAGGCCTGGAAGCCGATGACGGCTCCCGCGTGCCGCAGCAGGGTCTGCGCGCGCGGCTGCAGCAGGCCTTCGGACTCGGCCAGTGACCACACGGCGATGCGGCCGTCGTTGCCGAGCAGCCAGCGGCCTTCGGCATCGATGCGAGCCGCGTCGAGGCTGCCTCCGCCCGCGCGCAGTCGCGGGCTGGCCCACGCTGGGCCAGCGAGATCGAGCAGGCGCACGCTGCCCTTGGCGTAGACGACGCCAAGCCGAGCACCCGCGAAGCCCAGGTCAACAACGCCGCCCTCGCCCGCTTCGCCGAATTCGGTCTGCTGCAGGGTCCGCAGATCCAGCAGTCGAAGCGCGCCGGCGCTGCTGCCCAAGGCCAGCCAGCGCCCAGCGGCGTCGCTACTCCAACTCAGCAGTTCGGCCCCGTCGTCGAAGCGGACGCGCTGCAGGCTGCGGCCGTCGCTCGCGTCCAGCAGTTCGACCTCGGTGAACCCGGCGCGCGCGCAGGCCACGCGCGTACTGGCAGAGAGGGGCAGGCAGTGGCGCGCGCCCAAGCCATCGAAGCGGGCCCCCAGAGGCTGCCAGGGCACGACCTGCCACAGCTGCATGGCGCCATCGTCGGCGCGCAGCAGCGCTCTTCCACCATCGACGCTGTAGCTGGCCGCCTCGAAACCAACGAAAGCTGCGGGCGGGGGCAGCAGCGCTCCGCTGCGCAGGTCCACGCGCTGCATGGCGCTGGTATCCGGCCGGACGACACCGGAACTGCCGCTGGGATACAGCAGTGCATGCCGGCCATCCGCGGTCGGCTGGATGCGCCCCACGTAGCTGGGCCCCCACGGCGTCGGCGGAAACGGCGGTCGCTGCGACCACAGCGGGCTGCCGTCCTCGACCTGCAGCGCGCGCAGCTCGCCGCCACGCAGGCCCGCCAGCAGCAGCGCGCCCTGCTCGGCGAAAGCGAGCGCCCTGCCCTCGTCCCCCTGAGGCCAGACCGCGATCGCACGCGGCGACTGCTGCATCAGCAGCGCAAAGCGGAGCCGATCGATGTAGGCCTCGTCGACGCGGCCCGCGGCCTCGGCCTCAGCGATGTTGTCGACCAGCGCCGGCAAGGCCTGGAGCGGGTCGCCGCGGGCCGCCGCATCCAGCAGGGTCGCGCGCCGCGCCTGCCACAGGGTGCTCTGCGCCTGCATGCGGTTGGCCTCGGCGCGCAGCCACAGCTGGGTGCTGGCGGCGAGGCCGAGCAGCAGGGTCAGCAGAAGCCCCAGCGCCAGCGCGGCCGTACGCGGCTCGCGCCGTGCCCAGCCGCGCAATCGTTCCGCAGCGCCCTGACGACGCACGCTGACCGGACGGCCATCGAGATAGCGCTGCAGATCATCGGCGAGCTCGCGCGCGGTCTGATAGCGCTGCGAGGCCTCCGCCTGAAGGCAGCGCAGGCAGATGGCCGCGAGATCGGCCGGAAGGCCCGAACGCAGATCCCGCGGATCGACCACCCGCCATGACGCCACCTGGCCGTGCTCCACGCGCACCGGGGCACGGCCGCACAGCAGTCGGTAAAGCACGGCGCCCAGCCCCCAGACGTCGGTGGCCGGCGACAGGGCCAGGCCGTCCGCAGCCTGCTCCGGCGCCATGTAGCCCGGCGTTCCGACGGCCTGCGAGCGCGCTTCCGTGCCCAAGCGCTGGGCCAGGCCGAAGTCGCTCACCTGCGGCTCGCCGCGGGCGTCCAGCAGCACGTTGCCGGGTTTCAGATCGAGGTGCAGGACGCCGACGCCGTGCGCGTACTCGATCGCCTCGGCCACGCGCCGCAGCAGCCGGGCGATTTCGCGAGGGTCCGCCTGCGGTTGCGCCTGCGCCCAGGCCTGCAGCGTGGGCCCCGAAACCAGACCCATCGACAGGTAGTACAGGTGATCGACGCTGCCGATCTCGTACACCGGCACGATGTTCGGATGCTGCAGCCGTCCTGCGTGGCGGGCCTCGCTGCGGAACGCCGTGACCCAGGCCTCGCCGGAAGCGGAATCGACGCCGACGAGCTTCAGCGCGACCTCGCGCTCCAGGCTCTGCTGACGGGCGCGATAGACCACGCCCATGCCGCCCGCGCCTAGCCTTTCGATCAGCTCGAAGTCGCCGAAGCGACGCTGGGCGGGATCCTCCAAGTCGATGTCGCGGGCACGGCGCAGGCGCACCCATTGGCTGACGGCCTGCGTGGGGGCCTCCAGCGCAGCCTCGCTCGACCCCGTCGAGGCGTCGTTCGCCTCAGTACTCACACACCGCCCGCGAACAGGTAGACGCTGCCGTCATCGCTGCCGGCAGCCACGGTGCTGCCATCGCCGGACACTTGAATCGGCCAGCTCATGTTGCTGGTGACATAGCTCCACGCGAGGCTGCCGGTGCTGCCATCGAACAGATAGAACGCGCCCGGGCTGCCATCCGGATGACCGTCCGCCAGACCCAGCCACTGCCCGTCGGCATCGAAACTCACCGAGTTCGGCGAATGCAGGGTCGCGGCCGTCCACAGCAGTTCGCCACGCGTGTGCTGGTTGGCAAAGGTCGAAACGCTGCCGCCCCCGGAGGGCAGGTTGCCCGCCGCGGCGACCCGAGCGCCGTCGGCGCTGCAGGCGACCCCATAAATGGTGGTGGCGCCGCCGGGAATCGCTGCGCTCCAGCTCGGGTCGCGTGTGGTTCCGGCGAGCAGGGCATTGACGTCGAGGGCGTACAGCTCGCCGGTGTTGGCGCCTGCGAAGGCCCAGGCGCCATCCGCGGACAGCGCGGCGAAATGCAGATACGCGGAACCCGGCACCTGCCAGCGCACCGGCGTTGCGGGCACGCCGTCGTCGATGTCGAACAGCAGCACCTCGCCGTGATAGCTGGCCAGGAGGCCGCGGCCGGCATCGGCTGACAGCGCCGCCACCAGCACGGTATCGCTGGCATCCGACAGCGGAAGGGTCGCCGGCGTGTCGACGAAATCGCCGTTCGGATCGCGTGCGAAGAGATAGCCCTGGTCCGCGCCCGCCAGCAGCACACGCGCGTTGGGATCCAGACTCACCACATTGCCGCGGCCAGGAAGCGCGAACTGCAGCAGGCTGGCCCCGCTATCCACGGCAACCGCTGAGATGAAGCCCGCGTAGTCCGGGCTGCCGCTGCGCCAACCGGTGCTGGCGACGATCGCACCCTGGCCGTCCATGGCAACCCAGTACACGCCCTGCCAGCCCTCGAACTCCTGGGCCAGCAGGGGCTTGCCCTCACGATCCCAGACATACGTGCCAAAGCGTCCGTACTGGTCGGCGGACGCTGCGGAATCCACGTGCCGTGCGGGTTCACGCAGGCCTGCCGCCATGCGCGGAGCGAGCTTGCGCTCGCTGCCATGTACCTCTGCTGCGATGCCGCCGTAGTCGTGAAAGAAGGTGCCGGCGACGATGCGCCCGCCATCGGCGCTGATGGCCACCGAGTTGATGTAGAAGCCGGGATGCGGCGTTGCACTCCACAGGGGCGTAGCGGTCATCGACGGGGCGGTTGGGCAGGCCGCGGTCTGCGGCGCCGCGATCCTGCCACACCACCGTGGCAGCGGGGTGCTCTGGCTGGGAGCCCTGCGGCACGCCGTCAGCGCAGAGTGCTGGAGAGGCGGAAAACGCACACGCCCCGGCAGACCGGGGCGTGTGCGGGCTCGCAGCGATGAGGCGCGATCAATCGATGCTGAGCGAATCCCGCGTGCGCTCGCGGCGGCGGTCGTCAGCGGCGTCGAATTCGCGCATGCAGCGGTCCTGCTTGACCATCACGCACTCAAGGTAGTCGGTGGTCATCACCAGGGCCGCGCGGATCGCCTTGCCCGCCGGGGTATTGTTCTCACTCTCCAGGGCGCCGCCGAAGCCCCCACGGTACAGGCCGACGCTCATGCCGCCGCTCTTGGCTTCGCCTTCGATGGTGCGGACAAACTCGATTTCGCCGGTTTCAGTGTTGACCACGCGCAGATCGACGGCCACGTAGGCTTTGCTCGATTTGCCGCCGAGCGAGACGCCGCGGAAGCTGATGCCGCCACCGGTGCTCGCGGTTTCCTCTTCATAGCTCGTGACCGTGCCCATGATCAGGTACTGGGCGCCCGTCAGTTGACCGATGCGCGCGCCTTGCCCGGGCGCCATGCGCCCTGAGGCGGCAAGGTTCTGCTCCTGCAGCACCGATTCCAGTCGGGAGCGCTCGACCACGCTGAAGGCGCGCGTGGCGACCAGCTCGTTCGAGAGCATGCCCGAGAGTTCCCAGCCGACGCCGCCGCGCCACCAGCCGGCGCCCGACTCGTTCTTGAACTCATCCACCGCCACCGAGATGCGCTCGCCACGCTGCGCATACGCGGCCTGCCAACCCACCAGCGCAGCCACTGCCAGAACGCAGGCCATCATCGACTTCATCATTGCGACTCCTCCCTCGTGAACCCTGTGCGTCGTTGAACCCCAAGCGGCGCCCCGCGCGGGGCGTCACCGACTGATAACCCCGCGTGGAAGCCTACGCCTTCACTGCGGACTCAGACAGCACATACGTGACACAGCGGGGAAAAGCGCCATCCAATGTTCCGGGGCGCTGCCGGGCCCGGCGCCACCGGCCTCAGAGGATCTGAAACCGATCGGCGTCGAGCTGGGCCGGAAAGCGCTGGCGATGCAGCGCCAGCGCCGCCGCGTCCAAGCGCGTCGTCACCACCTGCAGCTGGGCGCCAAGCTCGACGATGGGCTGCCCCAGCGGGTCGAGCGCGACGCTGTCGCCAGCGTATGCAAGGTCGTTGCCATCGACGCCCACGCGGTTCACGCCGATCACGCAGGCGAGGTTCTCGATGGCGCGCGCGCGCAGCAGGGTCTGCCAGGCGTAACGGCGCGCGGCCGGCCAGTTGGCGACCCACAGAATCAGGTCGTAGTCGAAGCGCTGCGCGGCCTCGTCGAACACATTGCGGGCGAACACCGGGAAGCGCAGGTCGTAGCAGACTTGCGGACAGATCCGCCAGCCGCACCACTCCACGACCAGTTTCGGCCCGCCGGCGGCATAGCGCTCGTGTTCGCCGGCCATGCGGAACAGGTGGCGCTTGTCGTACTGCGCCAGCTGACCGTCTGGCAGGGCGAACAGAAGACGATTGAACACTTTGTCGCCCTCGCGGATCACCATCGAACCGGTGACCGCGGCGCCAACCTCCGCGGCCAGCGCACGCAGCCAAGCGACGCTGGGGCCTTCCATCGTTTCGGCGTCACCGATGGCAGCGTTGGAGAAGCCCGAGGTGAAGGTTTCGGGCAGCACGACCAGATCGGTCTGGCCGGCCAAGGGCCGCACCAGTTCGCCGTAGAGGGCGCGGTTCGCGGCAGCGTCGTGCCAGACCGTGGCGGCCTGCACCAGCGACACGCGCAAGTCACGACTGGGAGCGTTGGCGACGGTCATGGGCTCAGACCTTGACCAGACGTTCGACCGCCGCGGCCATGGTGGCCTCGGTCTTGGCGAAGCAGAGGCGGATCACCCGCTGATCGGCAGGAGGCTGCGCATAGAAAGGCGAGAGCGGAATCGCGGTGACGCCTTTCTCCACGGTCAGCCAGCGGCAGAACTCGAGATCGCCCAGGTCGGAAATGGCCGAGTAGTCGACCAGCTGGAAGTAGCCGCCCGGCACCGGCAGGCAGGTAAAGCGCGTCGCGGCGAGCTGCACGCGAAAGGCGTCGCGCTTGCTTTGGTAGAAGTCCGGCAGCTCCAGATGGTGCTCAGGATGGTGTTCGAGCATTTCGGCCAAGGCCCACTGCGCCGGCGCGAAGCTGCAGAAGGTCAGGTACTGGTGGACCTTGCGGAACTCCGCGCTCAGCGCCGCCGGTGCCACCGCATAGCCGAGTTTCCAGCCGGTGCAGTGGTAGGTCTTGCCAAAGCTCGACACCACGAAGCTGCGCGCGGCGAGTTCAGGATGGCGCAGCACGCTCATGTGCGGGGCCCCATCGAACACGATGTGCTCGTAGACCTCGTCCGAGAGCACGAAAATGCCGGTCTCGCGGACGATCTCAGCCAGCGCATCGAGATCGGACTGGGCGAACACCGCGCCGGACGGGTTGTGCGGCGAGTTGATCAGGATCATCCGCGTCTTCGGGGTGACGACGTCGCGCACGCGCTGCCAATCGACGCTGAAATCACCGGGGTTCAGCGGCACATGCACCGCAACGCCGCCGGCCAGATCGACCGCCGGTTCATAGCTGTCGTAGCAGGGGTCGAGCAGGATCACTTCCTCGCCAGGCCGCACCACCGCGTGGATCGCGGCGAAGATCGCTTCGGTGGCGCCGCTGGTGACGGTGATCTCGCGTTCCGCGTCAATGCGCGCGCCGTACAGGGCCAGCGTCTTGGCCGCGATCTGCTCGCGCAGCGGGGCCACGCCGTGCATCGGCGCGTACTGGTTGCGGCCGGCGCGCATTGCCCGCACCAGGGCGTCCTGCAGGAAGGCCGGCGTCTCGAAATCAGGGAAACCCTGTCCCAGGTTGACGGCGCCGTGCTGGGCGGCCAGCTGCGACATCACGGTAAAGATGGTCGTGCCCACCTTGGGCAGCTTGGTCTCGATCTGCATCGTGCTCTCGCGGGCGGCGTCAAACGGGCGCGCAAGGGTAGCGGAATCGCCGTCGAATGGCGTCGCGGCCTCTGCGGAGGGCGAGACGCCTAATCCTCGCGGCGGTTGACGCAAGCCCACCTCGCGCGGCCGAGGGCCCGCGCGCTGCCGGCGCGCCGATGTGTCAGGCCACGCTGAAGGAGTCCGCATGGCCGCGCGCCGTGGAGGGCGCGCTTGCGGATCCAGCACGCCAGGGCTTGCCCCGTGCTATCCGGGACCCGGTGGCAGCTGTCAGGGCGGGCAGCCCAGGCTGCTCGTCAGGCGGCTCAAGGGATGGCTGCGCACCCAGCTGCCCGAGAGCGGCGCGACGAAGTCGATCGCGGTCTCAAGCGTGGCCGGCTGGCCATTGGCATAAAGCACCTGCAGTCGCCCTGCGGGCTGCGACTGCACCGGGCTGTGCTCGCACAGCGGACACGCGCCGCGGAACTGCAGCAGATCGATGGGGCCGGAACCGAAGGGACGCCCCGAACCGAGCACCCAGCGCGGCCAGCCGCGGCCGTCGTAGAGGAAACTGGCGACCACCTCGGCCTCGGGTGAGACGTCGAGGCTGTAGCCGAAACCCGAGTTGGACGCGTCGTACCACAGGCCGTTCAGGTCGAGGCTCTGGCCCTGGACAGACGCGCAGCGCTCGCTGCCGATCCATTGCATCGGCTCGCTACCGAATTGCCCATCGAGCTCGAAGCTCATCTGCATCCGATTCTCGGCGGTCGCTGCGATCACGATCCGACCGACCTGCGTTGTCCGGGCGACGCCCTCACTCCACACCATGCGCTGCAGGGGTGCTGTCCACCGCGATTCCGACGCATGGGGTGCGGGTGCTGAGCCGACGTACCAGGTGGGGGTGCCGTCTTCGAGATAGCTGTACCAGAGCAAACCCCAGCTCGCACCGACGGCGTGCAGGAACACGCCTGCGCCGCTGCGCTGCGGGTTGTACCAGGCGCCAAAGCGCGGTTGGACGCGCTGCTCGGTGTCCATACGCAGACTGATCGAGGTGTTTGCGACCTCGCTTCCGACGTTGCGGACGACCACCCAGATGCGTCCGGGCGCGAGCAGCTGCACAGGAACATCGGTCGACGAAGAGCGGCCGACCACGCCGTTCAGGGAAGGGGAAAGGTTCGCGGGTGGCATAGCCAAGGGCATCGTCGGCGCTGGGTCACGGATGGCATCGATCCGGACATCCCCACCTTCAGCGCTCAGCGTCAGTCGCTGCGTGTCCGCCGGCACATCGATGAAGAAAGCTTTCCGGCTTTCGCCGGGCGCCAGCTTGAGGCTCACGCCGCGCCCCTCGACCAGCGGCCTCGGCGTGGGCGCCGATGTATCCCGAAGCAGAGTCACCGGGATCCGCGCGAAAGGCTCCAAGCCGGCCCGTGAGCGAAGACTCAGCAAGAAGGCGCGACGTTCACCAGGCTGGAATGCGGGGTCATTCCACGACAGACGAAGCGGCAAGACCGCTCCGGCGGGCACGCTGGGGGGCGCCGAGGCCGCAACCTCGCCTTGGCCGGAGGGCCTCGGATCCAGCAACGCCGCCCGCAGTTCCACCTCGGCTTCGGCGCGGCCCAGACCCGACTCGTTCCGCGACATCACCCAGACCCTGTTGAGACTGCCCGTTTGCGCCAGATCGAGATCGCAGCGCGGGGAACTGCCCTTGGCGACGCAGATCTGCTCGGACTCGTCCGGCTGCCCATTGCCGTTGTTGTCGATGCCCGCATAGAGGCCGAGCGTGGCGCCGGTGGCGGCTGATGTCTCAGCGCTCAAGCGGAAGCGCCGCGGCGTCACCGACGTTGCGGCGGGCAGTTCGAGCAGAAAGTGGAAAGCGGAGCTCTGCGAGAACGCGTAGGCGTCTTCGGTACTCGAACCGGAGGCCAGGGCGCGACTCGCCACCCGCACCGGCGTCAACGCGCCAGCCTCGACCACCAGCGAATCCAGGGCAGCGATGCCCGCAAGCTCCATCAAGCGCAGCCCTGCGTCCGCGACAGGCCCCAGATCGAGCCGCGATGGGACGTCGCCCGCACTTGCGAACACCGCCAGCGGCATCCTGAGCTCACCCGCGGCGTCGAGCCGAGCGAGCCTGATCTCGCCGTCCAGCCAGCGACCGATATCGGCGCCTCGACTGAGATCCACCAGCACATCGAGACGTTGGCTCGCGCCCGGGGCGAGCTCAAATGACTCAGGTTGAACACGGGCATTGCCACCCGGCAAGGACACACTGGCGCGCCAGCGGCCACCGCCCGCGACATCCCGCAGGGTGCGCGAAAGGCTGCAGGAATCCAGACAGGCCTCGTGCACGAGGCCCGGCAGGTTCAGCTGACGTGGTTGACCGCCCGCCGAAGGCCGCGCCGATCGGAACTCCCGCCCGGAGGTTTCGAGCGCAAGCCCGACCCGCGCTGCCGCAGCGACGTCGAGGCCGCCTGCGCCGATGTCGATCCGGCGAGCGGGAGTGATTGCGTCCTCGGACACCAGTCCGGGCCGCGCGCTGAGCATCAGGGCTGACTGGATCTGATCCGCCCGCCACTCCGGCTTCAGCGCGCGCAGCAGCGCTGCGGCACCGGCGACGTGCGGAGCAGCCATGGACGTGCCGCTCAGGATGCGAAGACCGCTGTCCGAATGACTGGCGGAGAGAATGCTGGTGCCTGGAGCGGCAATCGATGGAAGCATCACGCCCCCATAGGACACGGGACCGCGTCCGCTCGAGGCCGACAGCCGATTGCCCAGGCTCGGGTCCTGGATCAGCCGGACACCTTCGATACGGGCACGCTCCCCTCCCGCGAACAGCCAGGCCTTCAGTTGCTCGCCCGCGCGAAAGCCCAGATGGGTGGACGGGATCGAATGGGCATCGGCAAGCACACTCTCACTGTCGCCCACCCCATTGAGCAGAATCATGCCGCCGCCGCCAGCGCGACGCACGTTGTCGCTCTTGGCGAGCCGTGCCTGGGTGCCGCGCATGCAGACAACGATCTCGCCGTTGAAGCGATTCGGGTTGCCGGACCACGGGTTGCTGCTGCCGTCCGGCTCACCGGTGGTGTCAAGGCCCAAACCCTCTCCCCGACCGCAGCCGGGAAAGTCGGTCGGAAACACGATCTTGGCTGGGCCGTAACCCGCGCTCGCGCCCGCCCCCAGAAGACTGCCCCCGCCCGGGGGATTGGCCGAACCGCCGGTGAAATCCACCACTCGACTGCCGATGCTGCGGTCGTGGCTGATGTTGGCAACGCTGATGACCCACGGCGCATTGCCGGGGGAGGTGACCGAGCCCAGCCCTGGGCCGTCGTTGCCCGCCGCAACCACTGGGACAATGCCGGCCTCACGCGCCGCCAGCAGGGCCAGCGCATCGCTGCTCGTCCAGGGGCTTCCCGGGTCGCCGCCGATCGAGTAGTTGATGACGTCGACGCCGTCGGCCACGGCTGCATTGATCGCCGCCAACAGCCAGCTGCCGACGCACCTTGCCTCGACTTCGCAGGCTTTGTAGGAGGCCAGATTCGCATGCGGTGCAATGCCCGAGACGTCGCGCTCCGACGGGTCACCCGCGACGTTCGCCACGCGCAGCGCGTTGCCGACGGCGGTGCCCGCCACATGCGAGCCATGACCATGACGATCCAAGCCGTTATCCAGCTCGTTGCTGCTGCTGCCCACCGACAGGTCGCGCAGAACGACGAGCTTGCCATTGCAGGGCGGGCTGGTCGGGCTGGCACAGAGCGAGGGAGCCACGCTGCGAGGGAAGGTATGGAAATGTCCATCGATCGGGCCCTGACCGGCAAACGCGGGATGCGCGACATTCAGGCCAGTGTCGATCACCCCGACCAGAACGCCGGCGCCACGCGTCGGTGCGCCCGCAGCCCCCGACCACACCGCCGGTGCGCCGATCCAGGCAGGTCCCGCATCGCCCATGGGCCGACGCACGAAGTCAGGCTCGACGCGGCTGACGCCGGGCAGCTGGGCCAAGCGCTCGGCCTCGGCGGGGGCCAGCTCCAGTACCACCGCGTTCAGCACGAGGTCGATCTCCGCCAGCGCCTTGGGCTCACGCCCGAGGACCCGCCCGGCAGACTGGGTGAACGCCGCGCGTTCGTCCGCCAAAAAGCTGCGATAGGCCTTGACCTCGGAGCTTGCGACCTGCAGCCGGGCCTTGCCGGCCGTGGCGGGGTGCGTGGGCGCTAGCGCTCGCTTGCGCGCATCGCTTGCCCCAGCAAAGCCCTCGAACAGTGCCGCCGGTGGCGATTGCAGGTGGATGATGTAGCGCTGAGGTGGGCTTGCGTCGGCCTGATCCGTGGCAGCGCGGCCAGTCGCCGTGAGCGACAGTGTCAGGAGACTCGACAGCAGGAGGGGGCGTAGGACTGGCATGGACACGGCATCGTTGTCTGGCAAGGGGGCGCAGCCGGCGCGTGCTGCGCGCCTGCGGTTGACCGGGTCGGCGCAGTGTAACTAGCGGATGGAAAAGCGAAAGTGCGAGTCTGTTGCGCAAATGTAGCGGATCTGCAGCAGCCATCCCCGCAGCCCAAAACATCCGCAGATACGCTTTAAAGATCAGCAGCTTGGATCAATACTCCAGGATTCCTGCAGTCCCTCCGGCGAACACTGCGGGCAGCCGCAACCTGACAACGGGACTTGATCCAGCGCATCGACGACCTTTGTTACCAACGGTAGCATGCGCGTCCAGATGACCACTCCCCTCTCCCCTGACCTCGAGCCTAGGCATTCCCCGCCGCTGCTGCAGGCGCGCCGGCTGGCCTTCGCCCGCAACGACGACCCGATCTTCGGGCCGCTCGATTTTCACGTCCATGCAGGCGAAGCCGTGCTCGTCCACGGCGCGAACGGCCGCGGCAAGACCACCCTGCTGCGCGTGCTGGCTGGTCTGCTGCCGGCGCAATCGGGCGAAGTCAGTATTGATGGTGTCGCCGCCAGCCGCGATTCGGTGGCCCGCAGCTGCGCCCTGCTGGGGCACCTGCTCGGCCACAAGGGCGAACTCACAGCCGAAGAAAATCTACGCTTCGCGCGCGGCCTATTCGGCCAGAGACCTGGCATTTCGCCGGTCACCGCGCTGGCGGCCGTGGGCCTTGCAGGCTTCGAGGACAGTCCGGCGCGTCAGCTCTCGGCAGGCCAGAAGAAGCGCCTCGCCCTGGCGCGCCTGCTGCTTGTTCCGGCCCGTCTGTGGCTGCTGGACGAGCCCTACGCCAACCTCGATCTGGAGGGCATCGATCTGGTCAACCGTCTCGTGGCACACCACTTGGGCCGCGGTGGCGCGGCCCTGATCACCAGCCATGGCGCCTACGCCACCGGCGCTGTGCGCACTCGCACCTTGAGCCTCGATCCTGCGCAAGCGGACGCCAGCCCGGAGGCTGCACATGGCTGATTCCTCCGCTCTGACAGCCTTCGGAGCTCTGATCCGCCGTGATCTGCTGCTGGTGTGGCGGCGTCGCGGCGACGCGCTCAACCCGGTGCTGTTCGCACTGCTGGTCGCCACCCTGTTCCCGCTGGCCATCGGGCCGGAGAAGTCCACGCTCGCCCTGATCGCGCCCGGCGTCGTCTGGGTGGCTCTGCTGCTGTCAGGTCTGCTGTCTCTGGACACCTTGTTCCGGGGCGATCTGGAGGACGGCAGCCTGGAGATGCTGCTGCTGGCGCCGCAGCCGCTGGCCTTGATGCTGTTCGGCAAGGTGCTGGTGCATTGGCTGACCACATCGGTGCCGCTGCTGATCGCCACCCCATTGCTGGCCGAGCTGCTCTATCTGCCGCAAGGACTGCTGCCGGTTCTGTTGAGCTCGCTGCTGATCGGCACACCCCTGCTTAGTCTGGTCGGCGGCATCATCGTCGCCTTGACTGTCGGCATGCGGCGCTCGGGTATGCTGCTGGCCTTGCTGGCTTTGCCCCTGTACATGCCCATCCTCATCCTCGGGGCGGGCTGCGTGGCGGCTGCCGCGCAGGGCCTGCCCTACTCCGGTGCCCTGCTTCTGCTGGGTGCCGGTCTGGCCCTGTTGACCATTCTTGCGCCGCTGGCCACGGCCACTGCGCTTCGGATCGCGATGACATGAACCCTGTCCTGCTGTGGTTCCACAAGATGGGCTCTCCGCCCAATTTCTATGCCTTCGCCGGGCGCTGCCTTCCTTGGCTGTATGGCATCGCCATCCCCATGATTCTGTGGGGCAGCTGGGCGGGTTTGTATGAGGTTCCCGCGGATTACCAGCAGGGCGACACCTTCCGCATCATCTTCGTGCACGTGCCAGCCGCGTGGATGAGCTTGTTCATCTATGCCGTGATGGCGGTCAACGCCTTCATCGCCCTGGTCTGGCGCATCAAGCTGTCCGAACAGCTGGCCATGAACTGCGCGCCGATCGGTGCGGCCTTTACCGCCATCACGCTGTTGACCGGAGCGATCTGGGGCAAGCCGATGTGGGGCACTTGGTGGACCTGGGACGCTCGGCTCACGTCAGAACTGGTTCTGCTGTTTCTCTACCTGGGCGTCATGGGCCTGTATGCCGCGATTGAAGACCGCCGCGCCGCCGCCCGTGCTGCCAGCTTTCTTGCGCTGATCGGCTTCGTCAACGTGCCGATCGTGCATTTCTCGGTCGACTGGTGGAACACCCTGCACCAGGGCGCGACCATTCGTTTGTTCGGAAAGTCCAGCATGGATCCAAGCATGGTCGCGCCACTGATCGCCATGGCCTTCGGCACCAAGCTCTGGTTCATGGCCTCGCTGCTGGCGCGCACCCGCGTCGCCATTGCCGATGCCGAGCGCAGCAAGGACTGGGTGCGCCGCGCGTTGGGAGGTGCCGCATGAGCGCCTGGCTGGATATGGGCGAATACAGCGCCTTCGTGTGGTCCTGCTTTGCCATCTTCTTTGTGTTTCTGGTGTGGGACCTGGTGCAGCCGGCCTGGCGGCTGCGCCGCCTGCAGCGCGAGATCGCGCTGCGCGCGCGCCGCGACGCCGCCCGCACGGGAAGCGCAACCCAGAACCCGATTCCCTGAGGAGCCTGATATGCATCCCGTGCGCAAGCGTCGCCTGATCGTTGCCAGCCTGATTCTGGGCGCCGGCCTGGTTGCCGGCAGCCTGGTCGCCTTGGCCCTGCAGGAGAACCTGAACTATCTGCACTCGCCGAGCGAGGTCATCGCCGGCGCGGCCCCCGAGACAGGTGTGTTCCGCCTGGGCGGCGTGGTGCTGGAGGAGAGCGTCGAGAGTGGGCGCGTCGAGGCCACGCGCGAAGTCGAATACCGCTTCAAGGTCACGGATCGCGAGGAAGACTTCCCTGTGGTCTACCGTGGGGTGCTGCCCGACCTGTTCCGCGAGGGCCAGAGCGTGATCGCCAAGGGTCGCATCGAAGAGGGTGTGTTCGTTGCCACCCAGGTGCTGGCCAAGCATGACGAGACCTACATGCCCGCCGAGGTCGCCGACAAGATGACCCAGGCGCGCATCGCCCGCGCCGAGAAGCTCAAGCAGGAAGCCGAAGCCCTGCGCACGGGCGGCTATGGCGACCCTGCCGTCGAAGCCGCGCCGGCCAACCCGCCCGCCGACGGCAAGAGCAGCTACTGATGCGGCCCGCGCCGCGCCTGAGACCCATGCCATGACTCCCGAACTTGGAAACTTCGCGCTGGTGCTGGCCCTGGTGCTGGCCCTGGTGCAGTCCTCTCTGCCGCTCTATGGCGCCTGGCGGGGTCATGCTGGGCTGATGGCGCTGGGCCGCTCGACGGCCTACGGGCAATTCGCCTTTCTGCTGCTGAGCTACCTGATCCTGACGGCGGCCTTTATCCAGCAGGATTTCTCCGTAGCCTACGTCGCCAACAACAGCAACACCCTGCTGCCCATGATGTATCGCATTTCGGCAGTCTGGGGCGCACACGAGGGTTCGCTGCTGCTGTGGGTGCTGATTTTGGCGCTGTGGACGATCGCGGTCGCGGCCTTCTCGCGCAGCCTGCCCCTGCACGTCGTGGCCCGCGTGCTGGCGGTGATGGGCTGGGTCAGCGTCGGCTTCCTGCTGTTCACCCTGCTGACCTCGAACCCGTTTGATCGCCTGCTGCCCGCGCCGGCCGAGGGCCGCGACCTGAACCCGCTGCTGCAGGACCCCGGCCTGATCTTCCACCCGCCCATGCTGTACGCCGGCTACGTCGGTTTCGCCGTCGCCTTCGCATTCGCCATCGCTGCACTTCTGGGCGGCAAGATGGACGCGCAGTGGGTGCGCTGGAGCCGGCCTTGGACGAACGTGGCCTGGGCCTTCCTGACCCTCGGAATCGGCCTGGGCAGCTGGTGGGCCTATTACGAGCTGGGCTGGGGCGGCTGGTGGTTCTGGGACCCGGTCGAGAACGCCAGCTTCATGCCCTGGCTGGTCGGCACCGCACTGATCCATTCGCAGGCGGTGACCGAGAAGCGCGGCAGCTTCGCCGGCTGGACCCTGCTGCTCGCCATCGCCGCCTTCTCGCTGTCCCTGCTCGGCACCTTCCTGGTGCGTTCCGGCGTGCTCACGTCGGTACATGCCTTCGCTTCCGACCCCGAGCGCGGGGTGTTCATCCTGATCTTCCTGCTGATCGTGGTCGGCGGCTCGCTTCTGCTGTATGCGCTGCGCTCAGGCGGCATCGAGCGCGGCAAGCCGGCGGCCCCGCTGTCGCGCGACACCCTGCTGCTGGTGAACAACCTGCTGTTCAGCGCCGCCACGGCAATGGTGCTGATCGGCACGCTCTATCCGCTGCTGGCCGATGCCCTGAACCTCGGCAAGATGTCGGTGGGACCGCCCTACTTCGGCCTTCTGTTCACGGCGCTGATGGTGCCGGTCGTGCTGCTGATGCCCTTCGCTCCCTTCGCGCGCTGGCAGCAGGAGCACTGGGGACGCTTCGTACCGCTGATCAAATTCGCTTTCTCACTGACCGTGCTGGCGACAGCACTCGCGTTCTTCAGCATCGAAGACGGCACGTTCAAGACGTGGGCCGGCGTGGCTGGCGCCACTTGGGTGATGGCAGGCACTGCACTGTATGCCTGGAAGCGCTGGCAGTCGGCGCCAGCCGGCCGCCGCTTCACCGCGGAGATGAGCGGCATGCTGCTCGCCCACTTTGGCGTCGGCGTGTTCGTGGCCGGCGTGCTGCTGGTGGAGAGCACCAGCATCGAGCGCGACCTGGCGCTGAAGCCCGGCGAGTCGACCGAGCTGCGCGGCTTCCGCTTCGAGTTCGAGGGCGTGGCGCACCGTGAGGGCCCGAACTTCGATGCGGACCGCGGCACCGTGCACATCTACGTGGACGATCGCCAGATCGCCACGCTGCACCCGGAGAAGCGCGCCTACAAGAGCGGTGGCCAGATCATGACCGAAGCGGGCATCGACCCGGGTGTGACCCGCGACCTCTACGTGGCGCTGGGCGAGCCTTTGGGCGACGGCGAAGCCTGGTCGGTGCGCGTCTACGTCAAGCCCTTCATCCGCTGGATCTGGTTCGGCGCTCTGCTGATGACCATCGCCGGCTTTGTGGTGGCTTTTGATCGCCGCTTCCGTCGTGTGCCCGCGGCAGAGCCGCTGGCCGCGCCCGCGACACCGAATCCGGAACCCGTCGGAGCGCGCGCATGATTCAGCGCCTGCTGCCGCTGATGGTGTTTCTGGCGCTGGCTACGCTGCTCGGCGCCGGGATCTGGCTTTCGGCCGTACGCGACCCCAACGCGATTCCCTCACCGCTGATTGGCAAGCCGGCGCCAGCCTTCGAACTGCCCAGCCTGCATGAGCCGGAACGCACGGTCCGAAGCGAGGAATTGCTTGGCCGCCCCTACCTGCTCAACGTCTTCGGCAGTTGGTGCCCGGGCTGCCGCGAAGAGCATCCGGTGATCGCGCGATTGGCGCGCGCCGGACACCTGCCGGTGATCGGCTTCAACTGGAAGGACCAGCGCGAAGACGCACTGCGTTGGCTGAACCAGTTCGGCGACCCCTACGCGCTCGTACTCGTCGACTTCGAGGGCCATACCGCCATCGACTACGGCGTCTACGGAGCTCCGGAGAGCTTCCTGATTGGTGCCGACGGCACCGTGCTCTACAAGCACATCGGCCCGATCACCTGGGAGGATATCGAGCGCGAGATCCTGCCGCGGCTGTCTTCGAAAGACGGAGTCGGATCATGAGCCGGCTGCTCGCTCTCCTGCTGGGCCTGCTGCTCAGCCTGTCGGCCCTGGCCATTGATCCCCTGCCCTTCAAGGACCAGGCCGAAGCGGACCGCTTCCGCAAGCTCGCCGCCGAACTGCGCTGCGTGATGTGCCAGAACCAGTCGCTCGCCGACTCGGATGCGATGATCGCGCAGGACCTTCGGCGCGAGGTCTTCAACCTGATGCGCGAAGGCAAAAGCAACGACGAGATCAAGCAGCATCTGGCCGCGCGCTACACCGACTTCGTTCTGTACCGGCCACCGCTGCAGGGCGCGAACTGGGCACTCTGGCTCGCCCCGGCGGTCGTCCTGCTGGGCGGCGCCATTGCGCTTGCCGTGGTCGTCCGCCGTCGCAGTGCCGGCCTCAAGAACGCCGCGCCGACGCACGATTCCAACAACGATCAAGAGTGGTAAACCCGATGTTCTGGATTCTGGCCGCGGTGCTCGGCATCGCTGCGCTGGCCTTCGTGCTGCGCCCCCTGCTGAAACCGCCCCTGCTCGACGAACACGCGGACAAGCGCCGCGCACTCCGTGCTGCGGCCGCCAGCGGAGCACTGAACGCGAACGAGCTGCGCGAGCGCCTGCAGGCCCTGCCGGACGAGCCCGCGCCGCAGCGTACGCCTGTCGCCTTCATTCTCACGCTGGCCGTGCTGGTGCCGGCGCTGGGCTTCGGGCTCTACCTTCATGTCGGCGCACCGCAGGCGCTCGATCCCTCCGCGCGCGTCGCGCCGCCCGCGCCCACCACCATGGAAGAGGCGATCGCCGCGCTTGAAGCACGCCTTGCAGCCGAGCCGAATGACGTCGAAGGCTGGGTTCTGCTCGGCCGCAGCCGTCGCGCACAGGAGGACTTTGCCGCGGCCGAAGAGGCCATGGCCAAGGCCTATGCGCTGGCCGCCGACAACGTCGAGGTACAGATCGACTACGCCGAGGCAAAGGCCCTGGCAACCCCCAGCCGGCGCTTCGAAGGCGAGTCACTGGCCCTTCTGCAGGCCGCCCACCAGCGCGAGCCAGGCAATGCCCGCGCCGCCTGGCTGCTCGGTATCTCCGCGCTGCAGGACGGTCGCCCGGCGGAAGCCACTGCACTGTGGGAAACGGTTCTGGCGCAAATGCCCGCAGACGCCTCCGCGCGTCCCGCCCTGACCCAGCAGATCAACGAAGCGCGGCGGCAAGCCGGGATGGAGCCGCTGCCGGCAGCGTCCGCTGAGGTTCCGAGCCCGTCGGCCGCCCCCGCCACCGAAACTCCGGCCGGCGCGGCGAGCGGCGGACGCATCGAGGTCGAAGTCGAACTGGCCGCCGAACTGGCCGGACAAGTGCCGCCCGATGCCGTGCTGTTCGTATTCGCCCGCGCTCCTGAGGGACCACGCGCGCCGCTTGCGATCCAGCGGCTTTCCGCCGCATCGCTGCCCACCACGCTGGTGCTGGATCAGAGCATGAGCATGATCGAAGGCATGAACCTTGGCACATTTGCCAACGTAGTCGTTGGCGCCCGCATTTCGGCCAGCGGCAACGCCACGCCGCAGAGCGGCGACCTTGAAGGCCTGAGCGCACCCGTGCGGGTGAGCGAGGGTCGTGCCCGCGTGGTGATCGACCGCGTCTTGCCGTGACCGAGTTCATTCCGCCCGCCACACGCTGGTTCGACCTGCCCTCGCCGTTTCCGATGAAGCGCGGCGGCTGTCTGGACGGCGGTCGCCTAGCCTATGAGACCTGGGGCGAACTCAACGCGGAACGCAGTAACGCGGTCCTGATCCTTACCGGCCTGTCGCCCAGCGCCCACGCCGCCAGTCATCCCGATGACCCTGAGCCCGGCTGGTGGGAAGCCATGATCGGCCCGGGTAGGCCGATCGATACCCGCCGCTGGTTCGTCATTTGCGCAAACTCTCTGGGCAGCTGCCGCGGCAGCAGCGGACCCGCCTCACCCCATCCAAGCACCGGCCAAGCGTGGCGGCTGGCATTCCCCGAGCTCTCGGTGGAAGACGGCGCGCGTGCCGCCTTTGCGCTGGTACGGGGCCTCGGCATCGAACAGCTGGATACCGTGGTCGGCTGCTCGATGGGCGGCATGACCGCGCTTGCGTTTCTGCTGCAGCATCCGCTGGCCGCGCGTCGCATGCTGAACGTCTGCGGCGCCGCCCATGCCTTGCCCTTCTCAATCGCCGTGCGCTCGCTGCAGCGCGAAGCGATCCGCCTCGACCCGCTGTGGAACGGCGGCGAGTACAGCGACTCGGCCTATCCCGAGAGCGGCATGCGCATCGCCCGCAAGCTTGGCGTGCTGACCTATCGCTCGGCGATCGAATGGCATGGTCGCTTCGGCCGCGTGCGCCTCGACAGTGAGCTGCGCGAGGACGACCCTTTCGGCCACGAGTTTCAGGTCGAAAGCTATCTGGAGGGTCATGCCCGGCGCTTCATCCGCCAGTTCGACCCGAACTGCTACCTCTACTTGTCGCGCTCGATGGACTGGTTCGATTGCGCCGAGTACGGCGACGGCGACGTGCTGCGCGGTCTGGCACGCATCCGTTTGCAGCAGGCGCTGGTCATCGGCGTCGAGACCGACATTCTGTTCCCCATCGAGCAGCAGGCTCAGATCGCCGAAGGTCTGCGCCGCGGCGGCGCTGACGTGCACTTCGCCAGCCTGCCGTCGCCTCAGGGCCATGACGCCTTTCTCGTCGACTTCGAGCGCTTCTGCCCCCTGATCGAAGACTTCATGACCGCGACAGCCGGCTGAGCTGAATGCGATCCCGCCCACGCTGCGGGTGCGCCCAAAACGAGAACACCCCGCACGAGGCGGGGTGTTCGAAGCGCTTGCAGCCCAAGGCTGCCAAGAAGACTCAGGCCTTCTTGCGGGCCGGAGCCTTCTTCGCCGGAGCCACCGGAGCGGCCGGCACTACCGACTTGGCTGTCGCCTTGCTGCCGTGGGGACGGGCATTGCCGTAGCTGCCGTTGTAGATCTTGCCCTTGCGGGTGCGGGTATCGCCCTTGCCCATGATGTGCTCCTCGGAACTGTGTTAAAGCGGGTCGCTTCGGAAAGCCGTGTAGCCTACCACCTCAGACGCACTGCGCAAACCGCGGGGCGCATCCATCAAGTCGCGCGACCTGGGTCCACTCAAGCCAGGCCCGTGCCATGACAAGTCCCACTTCATTGGAACGACCATGACCGAAAGTCGCCTTGCCCGTCGGATTCGCCAACTCGAAAGTCTGCCCGCCATGTTTAGGCCGTGGTTGCGCGACCGCATCCTGGGTCGCGCGGTGCCACTGGTGGGAACAGCGCGCATCCAGTTCGAGCGGGTGGATGGTGAGTCGGTGATCCTGCGCATTGCCAATCGCAGGCGCGTTCAGAACCATATCGGCGGTGTGCACGCAGCCGCCATGGCGCTGCTGGCAGAGACCGCGAGTGGCTTCTGTCTTGGCTGGCACCTGCCGGATGACCGCCTTCCGCTGATCAAGAGTCTGCAGGTCGACTTTCTGCGGCGCACCCAGGGCGCCCTGCGGGCGACTTCGCGGCTCGAACCGGCCCAGATCGCCCAGATTCTGGCCGCGCCCAAGGGCGAACTGTTGGTGCCTGTCGAAGTGACCGACGAAACCGGCGAGGCCCCCATTGCCTGCCGCATGCTTTGGGCTTGGGTGCCGCGCTCGCGCTGAGGAAACCCGGACAACCCGCGGCTACCGTCCTTGGCCCAGCCAGTCGGGCGTGCTGGCAAACGCGCAACAGAAGCCGAAACCTCGCAGCAAGGGAGTCAATCTGCTGCTGAGACAAGGCGATGTCGCTCGCCAACGCGCTCAGTCGTGCCGACAGTCGACACCGTGCACGTGCGGCGAGCGCTTGTGGCGCAGGTTGATCAGATGCGCTGACGCGATGAACAGCCCGCCCAGGGTCATCAGCACCGCGTGTGGCACCACGTCATGGTGCAAGGGGCCGAAGCTGCCGAACCAGATCAAGCCCAGCCCCGGAGCAGCCAGCGCCGCGGCGGCGGCCTTTTGATGCTGCCGATAGCCAAGTCCCAGGCTGCCGATGACCAGAGCAGTCGCGAACAGCACAAACCCCCGCTCCAGCCACTCCGAAGCCAGGAAGCTGGAGCCCAACGCAGGCAGAAGGGCGAGCACAAACGGCCAGGAAGCGCAGTGCACTGCGCAGACGGTCGATGCGATCGCGCCGATGCGGTCCGCGCGCTCGCCGAGATCACTCCGCGCTTGCACCGTGGCGCTGTTGACCGAAGCAGAGGTATCGATGAAGGCGCTACTCGAAGACATCGGAGTTTCCTGAGCTGTAAGCGCTGGCGGGCGGACTCTTCACGCCCAACGGGTGAGATAGTATAACGTCCAACTCCTCGAATCGGCTGGGCGCTCTTGCGCCCATTCTTTCACGCTCAAGAAGCAACGTTATAACACCGGAGACCGTATGCAGCTTCATCCGCTCAGCCTCGCCATCGCCGTTCTTCTGCCCGGTCTTGCGTTCGCGCAAGGACCCAGCAGCGCACCCCACGACCTGGAACGCGCGAAGAAACTCGACGAACTGATCGTCACCGCCAGCCCGCTCCGCTCGGATTCGGAGAACGTCGTCCAGCCGGTTGAAATCCTGGCAGGCGAGGCCTTGGACGACCGACGCGCCGGGACGCTGGGCGAAACGCTGTCCGGCGTTCTGGGCGTGCAGACCTCGTTCTTCGGCACCGGCGTCGGACGCCCGATCATCCGCGGCCAGGAAGGCGCACGTGTTCAGGTGCTGAACGAAGGCATTGGCAGTCTGGACGCATCCACCACCAGTGTGGATCACGCGGTCAGCATCGATCCCTTTCTGGCCAATCAGATCGAAGTACTGAAGGGCCCTGCGACCCTGCTATACGGCCCCGGCGCGATTGGTGGTGCCGTCAACGTGGTCGATGGCCGGGTTCCGAGCGTGCTGCCGGAAGCTCCGATCAGCGGGCGCGCCGAACTGCGTGCAGGCACAGCCGCCGACGAACGCAGCGGGATGTTCCGACTGGATGGAGCCAGCGGCCGCATCGCATGGCACCTGGACGGCTTCCGACGCGACACCGCCGACTACGAGATTCCAGGCTTCGCACGCCATGTGCACGACGACGAGCACGAGCACGAAGAGCACGACGAACACGGGCATGAGGACGAGGAGAACCCCTTTGGCCTGCTGCCGAACAGCGCTGTGGATACCCGCGGTGGCGCCGCCGGTGCGAGCTGCATCAGCGAGCGCGGTTTCCTCGGATTGGCATTGAGCCGCTACGAGTCGCTGTACGGCGTGCCGGGCCACGCGCACCACTCGCACGAAGAGGAGCACGACGACGCGCACGGGTACGACAAGGCTGAAGGTGAGGAAGAGGAAGAAGTGCGCATTGATCTCGGCCAGACCCGCTGGGATCTGAAGGGCGGTCTTTTCACTCCCTTCGACGGCATCGAATCCGTGAACTTGCGCGTCGGCGCCAACAACTATCGACACGTCGAGCTTGAAGGCGAGGAGATCGGCACCCGCTTCGACAACGATGCGGTGGAGGCCCGCGCCGATCTGGTGCATGCCCCGATCGCCGGCTGGCGGGGTGCGCTTGGCGTACAGGCCTCCCGGCGCGACTTCAGCGCACTGGGCGAGGAGGCCTTCGTGCCGCCGTCGCTGTCCCGCGACATCGGCCTGTTCCTCATTGAAGAGAAGAATCTGGAGCGCTGGAAGCTGGAGTGGGGCGTTCGCGCCGATCGCGTGCGCATCGAGGCCGACGGCCACGAGCGCCGCAGCTTCTCAGGGGTCAGCGCATCGGCTGGCGCCCTGTTCCGGCTCAATGAGGCCTTGCACTTCAGCGCTGGCTTCGACCGGGCGGAACGCGCCCCGAACGCCGAGGAGCTGTTCTCGGACGGCCCGCACCTCGCGACCCGCGCCTATGAGCTTGGCGACGCCGACCTCGAAAGCGAGACCTCCCAACAGATCGAGCTGGGCCTGCAACTGCACGCCGGCCCGCTGAGCGGAAAGCTCTCGGTCTATCGCAATCGCATCAACGACTTCATCTACCAGGCCGACACCGGTCGGGAAGAAGACGAGCTTCCGGTCCTGCAGTGGTCACAGGCGGATGCCACGTTCCGCGGCGTCGAAGGCGAGTTGGAATGGGCGATGTTTGACAACGCCAGCGGCGCCTGGGCGCTTCGCCTGTTCGGCGATGCCGTGAACGCCACCTTGGATGCAGGCGGCGCCCTGCCGCGCATCGCCCCGGACCGCACCGGACTTGCGCTGAATTGGAACCTTGAAGGTTGGCGCGCAAGCATCGAAACGCAGCGCTATGCCACCCAGAGCGCCGTCGCAGAATTCGAAGAGCCCACCGCTGGCTTCAGCCTTCTGAATGCCAGCGTGGCCTACCACTGGGACGTGGAAGACATCGGCTGGGAAGTGTTCCTGCGCGGCAACAACCTTGGCGATCGCGAGGCCCGCATGCACACCTCGGTGTTGAACGAAGATGCGCCGCTGCCCGGCCGCAACCTGCTGTTCGGACTGCGCGCGTTCTTCTGAGGCTTGGTCCAGGGCCACCGCGCACCGGTGAGCACCGCCCACCCGGCCAAGGATGGCCGGGTGTCGCCGCACGCGATGAATTCAGCCGCGATGTGGGCTTGAGAGCCAGCGCGGCCGCTCGCGGCTGCACCAGTTCACCATGACGCATCAGATCAAGCGTCAGCGGTCGTGCGCCGCGGTGCCTGACGCCGTGAAGGCGCGCGCCTTCCCTGGCGCGCTTGGAAGCTCTGCAACCGCAGAGAGTCACCAACGCGAAGCAACAGTGCGTCGCGGGATACAAAGGCCAAGGCCGTAGGTACTCGGAAGTTGAGGCAACGCGGAGCAAGACAACGGAAATGCGAAGCGCAGGACGCGCCACACGCGAGCGTGTGACCTTCGGCGCGGCGGCAGACACGCCCTCAGCGCGAGCCGATGCCTATACCGGCAGCAGACGAAAGCTCGCGCGGTGCCACCGGCGCCTGCAGAGCCAGCTGCAGACCGAGGCTCAGAAGGCCGAGCAGGAGAAAGAACGACACCAGCGTGCGGCGCAGACGCAGCACATTGCGCGCCGGATGCGCGCTGGTCAGCCAGAATGCCCCTGCTGCCATCAGCAGGAAGGCGAAGCACAGGATCAGCATCGGACACCTCCGTGGTCGGCTTGAGCGAACTCTCGACAGGCAGGCTCGGGCGGCGAGCAGGAGGCCGCGAGGCCACCGATTCCATCAATCACGCAGCGGCACGTCCCAAAGCAGAACGCCGTCGCGCAGGCTCAGCAGGTGCTCACCGGACTGCACGCCCGGCCCCGTCCGCAGGCTGCGCGCACGCAGCCCACCGACGCCGTCGGCGAGGAGGTCGGTCACCTCGCCGTCGATCTCCAAGCGCCAACGGATCTGCCCGCTGTCCATTGCCACGCCGAGCAACTGTGTGCGTATGTCCTGACCTTCCAGTTCGCTTCCGCGGGCCAATGCGAGGTAGAGCAGCTCGCGATCGTCGATCAGCGCCGTGACAGCGCCTTGGCCCAAGCTGAGAATCCAAGCGGTGCGGCCCTGCGCGTCGAAGAAGCGGAGTTCGACCTCCGGTGGTAGACGAGTGTCGTCCTCCTCCTCCAGTCGCTCGCTCACCAGAACCGTATTGCCCCGCGCGTCGGCCCACAGCCCTCGTGCGCTCAGCGCCCCCGACGACGCTGGCGCCGCCTGCGCATCAGCCCTGCCGGGCTGCAGCGCGCTGGCCAAAGCGGCCAGCGTCAATGCCAGCACGGCGATGGGCACCATGGCGCGCAGAGAGAACGACATGGATCAGGCTCCTCGAAGGCGCCGCGACGCGGCGTTCACCTCGATAGCAAACCACGCGCAGCCTGCCCCTTCAGTCCCCTGAGTGTGGGGTTTGCGTAGGCCACGCCCGCGGTTTCGCCGGCTGTGTCAACGCTTTGTAGGGGCTTTGTAGCGCCAGGCTCCGGCAGCTCGCCGCCGTGATAGCGTGCCCGGTCTAAAGGCCCCTCCGCCCGACTCACCTCGCCGTGCCCAGCCTGTTCGTTCGCCTCTATGTCGGCTTGATCCTGGCGATGCTGCTGATCGCTGGCGGCGTCGTGGCCGCGATCAGCCTCGTCGAGTCGCAGCGTGCCGCCCGCTACCGCGAGGCGGTGCTGTCGGCACCCATGCAGCTGATGGCCGAGGGCGTCGCCCGTCATGCCGGCGAGGATCGCCAGCGCTGGATCGACATCGCCTCTCGGCTCTTGACCTCGGAGCTCAAGGTCGAGACCACCCCCCAGCCGCCGTCGGAGCTGGTGGTCGAGCGGATGGGCGAGCAGCAGTACCGCGCCCGACTGGCCCTGCCAGGAAGCGACAACGAGCAGCTGGTGCTGCTGTTCCAGAACTGGACCGAGCAGCAGTGGCGAGCCACCACCTTCCTGCTGCTGAACGAGCTGGGCCGCCTGCCGCCCGCCGAGCAGCGCGAAGCGCTGCGCCGAATCGCTGACCGGCTGCCGTACCCGCTGCGCCACCTCGGTCTCAACGAAGTCGAACTCGACCCGCGCCAGCGCGAGCGCATCGCCGCTGGTGAAGTGGTGATGCAGATCGAATGGCGCGATGGCGGCCGCCCCAGCACGCGCTTCTTTGCTCCGTACGGTGAACGCGGCGACGTCCTGGCTGTGGGCCCAGTGCCGAGCCTGGGCCCGCTGCCGGCCTCGACCGTGCTGGCCCTGATCGTGATCGCCGCGCTGGCCTTCTCCGGCGCAGCACTGTGGGCGATCCGCACCCTCGAACGACGGCTGCAGCACATCGACCGCGCGTTGGCGCGTTTTGGCACATCCGACTTCGAACTGGGCGAGCTGGGACCGGCTTCGTCCGATGCCATCGGTCGCCTCGCCCAGACCACGCATCGCATGGCGGGTCGCATCCGCAGTCTTCTGAGATCGCAGCAGGAGCTGGTGCAGGGCATCTCGCACGACCTGCGCACGCCCGTGGCGCGGGTACGCTTGCGCCTTGAGCTGCTGCAAGCCGATCCCGCTCAGCAGGAGCGCATCGCGGGCATCCGCCGTGATCTCGACGAACTGGAAAGCCTGATCGACGCAGCAATCACCTATTCGCGTCTGGACGAGGGTGGCGTGGTCCTCGCCTCGCAGCCGGTCGATGTGGCCCACGAGCTGCGCGCGGTAGTGCAGGACCAGCGCGTGCTGGCCCGCGACATCGAGCTGTCTGCTGACCTGCAGGCGCCAGCGCGACCGCTGGCGGCCGATCGCGCCCTGCTTCGGCGAGCCGTGCAGAATCTGCTGGGCAACGCGCTCCGGCACGCACGCTCGCGCGTCGAGATCGAGCTGCGCGAGGCGGGCAGCGGGGTCACGATCGCCATCGAGGACGACGGCCCAGGCGTGCCTGAGAGCCAGCGCGAGCGCATTTTTGAGCCGTTCTCGCGGCTGGACGAGAGCCGTAGCAAGGCCTCGGGCGGCTACGGGCTCGGCCTCGCGATCGTGCGACGGATCGCCGAGCGGCACGGTGGCTGCATCGCCTGTGGAGTCGCCCGTCTGGGCGGCGCCCGCTTCGAACTGCAGCTGCCCTGGGGCACCGCCGGGGCGCCCCCCTCGCCTGCACATCCATGAACGGCTACACTCGCGCGCTATGAAGACCTCCTCGCTCGCACTGCTGGCTGTTCTGATCTTCCCGGCCCTGGCTTCTGCCCAGGCCGCCGAACCCGCAGTCGACACTCGCGAAGCCGCGCCGGACAAGGCTGCAGCGGTTGCGACTTCGGCTGCCAAGCCCGCCGCCGAGGACTGGGGCATCTGGAACCGCGCGCCACGCCGCGCTGGACGCGATCCGCTGCTGGCCCTCGGTCAGCGCGAGCGCGCCCCCACCCCTGAACCGATCGATGCCGCCGCCCGCGGCGATTCCACGTCCGGCACCGTCGGACGTGACGAAATCGATCTGAATGCCTGGGACAGCGGCCGCATTGAACTGCCGCCGCCCAAGCCCGATGCTGGCAACTGAGCGCGGTCCTACCCACACCACTCCTCGTCGATGTCCGCCGCGCGCGCCGGTGCTTGCTGCCTGCATCGGCGTTCTTCTGCTTGCGCTGTCGCCGCTTGCGCTTGGCGCCCCTCCTCCCTGTGGCGATGCCGAGGGGTGTCTTCAGCAGGCACTCGAAGCCCGTGAGCGCGAGGGCGAACACGCAGCGCTTGAACTGCTGGATGCCCTGATCGCCGCCCACCCACAGCGTCTGCGCGCGCGTGCAGAGCGGGCGCTCAGCCTGTACCGCCTGCATCGGATGCAGGACAGCATCGACGAGATCGACGGCCTGCTGGCACTGGATCTGCCGCGCAACGTGCGCGCCAACCTGCAGGCGCTGCGCGACGAAGCCCGCTACCGCCTTACCTCGCGCTCCACCGCGCGCTTCGGCCTGCGAGCCGCGCTGGGGTATGACGACAACGTCGCCAGCTTCGCCGACTTCGACGCCCGCCGCGAAGGCACCAGCACAACGATCGGCACGGTCGGCGGGCGCCCGGACGACTATGTCGAAGCCGGGGGCCGCCTGCGCCTGCGCAGCGTCGGTGTCGGCCGCTTCAACGGCCGTTTGGACGCGGATCTCAACCTGCGCCGATACGCCCGCGAGGGCGACTTCGATCTGCAGGATCTGCGGCTGCGCGGCGGAGCCGAATGGCGGCCGAGCGGTTTGTTCGGCCTGTCGCTGAGCCCCGGTGTGCGCCATCTGCGCCGTGCCGACGCTGCCCTCTTGAGCGATGGCAGCGTCGAACTCGCGGCAGGTTTGAGCCACGATCCGCTGTCGATGCGTCTTGGCTTGGAGCGCGCCTGGCGTCGCTATGACAGCGCCGCTTTCGCGGGACTCGATGCCAACCACTGGGCCGGCAGCCTGCGCAGCCAGCTGCTGTTCGGCCGCGAAATCCAATGGTGGGTGGCGCTGGATCTGGAGTATCGCGAGGAGGCCGCGCGCAACCCGGTGCAGGCCCGCGATCTCAAGCGTGCCAGCCTGCACGCCGGCCGCAGCAGTGAGCGCCAGGAGTGGTCGCTCAGCCTCGATGACAGTCGCTATCGCTACGGCGGTAGCGGCCAACCGCCCTTCGCCATCGTGCCGGAGTTCGAGGACCCCAGCGGCGACCCGCCGACGCCAGTCGCGGTCGGCGTCGACCGAATCATCTACCGCAGCCTTGAAGCCCGCTACCGCTATCACCTGGACGCCCGCTGGAGCCTGCAGCTCCGCCTGCGACGGCAGCTGTCGGCGATCGGCGGCCTCGCGACCTCTCTTGACCGCACCAGCATTGACATCGGCATCGAATGGAACCGTTGAACAGCGAAGCCCCGGACAGCGCCCCGTCACGCCTGCTGGTCGTCGAGGACGACCCGGAGCTCGGCAGCCTGCTGCAGGAATACCTGAGCGCCCAAGGCTATCGGGTCGACCTCGAACCGAACGGCCGCGCGGCTGTGCAGCGCATCCTTGGCGATCCCTATGCACTGGTGATACTCGACCTGATGCTGCCGGGCGAGGACGGCTTCGGTATCTGCCGGCAGGTGCGGCCGCACTATCACGGACGCATCCTGATGCTCACGGCGCGCGAGGACAGCATCGACCAGGTGCTGGGCCTCGAACTGGGTGCCGACGACTACGTGCGCAAGCCGGTCGAGCCGCGAGTGCTGCTGGCGCGCGTGCGCGCCTTGCTGCGTCGCGAGCTCGTGACTGCCGGCGCTGGGGGTGGAGCAGCGCCTACGCCCGCCTCGCAGGCGCCTGCCGTGCTCAGCCTCAGCGGCATCACCCTTGATGAGGGTGCACACGAGGTGCGCGTGCACGGCGAGCCGGTCGAACTCACCGAAGCGCAGTTCGGTCTGCTGCGGCTGTTCCTGAAGAACGCCGGCATCGTGCTGTCGCGGCAAGAGCTGTTCAGCGGCCTGCGCGGCATCGACTACGACGGCCAGAACCGCGGCATCGATCTGCTGGTCTCGCAGCTGCGCGCGCGCATCGGTGACGACCCGACCCAGCCGCGACTGATCAAGACCATTCGCGCCCGCGGCTATCTGTTCGCCCGCCCCGGCGAGGAGCCGCGCGGCGACAACTGACCGCATGGATCATCTCTGCGCATGCCGCAGCCGTCGCCACAGGCACTCACGGCTGGGTCTACGAACGCCACATCCGCGGCGGGCGCGAGCTCAACTCGTTGCCCGACACTTTTGGATCGTGCGCCAGACCGACGCGGTTCGGTCAACCGATCGAGCTACTCGTAGGTCTCGACGCGCTCGTCCTCGACCGCAGCGTCCTCGGGCCGTTCCGATTCCATCGTGGGGTCGTCCAAGGGATCCGAGGCCGCATCCCCGTTTGCCGGCGGACGCCCGGCATCCTCTTCGTAGGGCAGCACGGCCTGACCGGTCTCGGCCTGATTCACCGCCCCCGTTTCGCTGGTTTCCTCGCCCAGATGGAAGATCGCATAGCCCGGCAGAACCACTTGGTTCAGGGCCATGCCGATCACCCGCCCGGACACGCTGGCGACGATGTCGGTTTCGGCGTTTTCCAGCGGATCGACGATCACGCCGATGCGCTGTCCGCGCTGCACGCGTTCACCGAGTGCCACATCGCTGATCAGCATGCCGCCGCGGTTGGCGCGCACCCAGCGCGACTCGTAGAAGATCGCCTGCGGCTCCAGCCATTCGGGGCTGTCACGCACCATGCCGAGCTTGTGCAGCAAGGTCAGCACCGCCTGCACGCCGGCGTCGATCTCGCGCGGTTCGAGCTCGCCCGGGCCGCCGACCTCGAAGGTCACTGCCGGAATGCCCGCCTGGGTGGCGGCCACGCGCAGCATTCCGCGCGAACCACCGCTGTGCAGAACCGGGGTCGCGCCGAAGCCGCGGGTGAACTCGAGCACGTGCGGGATGCGCAGGTCGGCGCGCACCTGCGGAAGATTGATGCGGTCGAAGCTGCCGGTGTGCAGATCCACCAGCGCGTCGCAGTGGCGCGCCACCTGGTCGAAGAAGCTGTAGGCGATGCGCGAGGCGATGCTGCCGGTCGGGCTGCCGGGGAAAAACCGGTTGAGGTCGCGGCGGTCCGGAAGGTAGCGCGAATTGCGGCTGAAGCCGAACAGATTGACCACCGGCACGCCGATCACGGTGCCGGCGAGCGGGCTGGGCGCGACCTGCGACATCACCCGCCGCACCACCTCGACACCGTTCAGTTCGTCGCCGTGCACGGCAGCGGTGAGGCACAGCACCGGCCCCTGCCGATCGCCGTGAACAACATCCACCGGAGTGCGCATGTCGCCGCCGGCATAGGTCTGACTGGCATTCCAGTACAGACGCGTGCGCGTTCCGGGAGCGACCTCCTCGCCGAGCAGGCTGAAGGCGCGCATCAGCTTGGGTCCTACGAAGTCCCGGCTCTCGGGGTCGCCGGCCGGTTCGATCGCGGGCGGGCCGGCGTCCGGCTGTCCCGGCCAGTCGTAGGCTAGGCGCAGGCGGGTCGCCTCGTCGAGCTGAGTGGTCGGGCTCTGCTCGGCGACCCCGTCCGAAGGCAGCGGCTCGCCCGCCGCCGTTGCGTCCTGTTGCACGCTGCCCGCTGCCGACGTCGGTGCGGGCGGCCCGATGAAATCCGGATGTCCCGGCGTCCCTGAAAGCATCTCGCTGCTGACTTCTGTCCCGGTCGAGTCGGAGGTGAGCGGGGCCGGTGCCGAAGGTGCGAGCGGTGCGACCTCCGGCAGGTTTTCCATCAGCGCGGGCGCATCCCGCTCCAATGCCGGCAGCGGCAGAGTCTCGCCGCCCTCGGGCGGATCGGCGGCCACCGGATCCGGCCAAGGTCCGAGCTCAATCGGCGCTGCTGGCGTCGACAGCGGTGGTCGCGCCAGTTCAGAGGCCTGGGCGAGGCCCGCACCCGCCGCCAGCAGCAGCACACACCAGAACCGCAGGCCTGCGGCACGGGTGGGCTTGGGCGTGTGCGCCCCCTCAACGAGCCGCATTCGCGGCCCCGCAGTTGGCGCACAGACCATGCACTTCCAGGGTCTGCGCATGCGGCTCGAAGCCGAGGGCGCGCGCCTGCTGCAGCAGCAGGCGGGTCACCGCCTCGTCTTCCAGCTCCACCGTCGCCAGACAGCGCTTACAGATGAGGAACGGCACCGAATGCTGCTGGCGCGGATGATGGCAGCCGACAAAGGCGTTGATCGACTCCAGCTTGTGGATGAAGCCGTTCTCGAGCAGGAAGTCGAGTGCGCGATAGACCGTAGGCGGCGCCACCGGCCCACGCGCGTCGCGCATTTGATCCAGCAGGGCATAGGCCTTGACCGGCTTTTCGGCTTCGGCGATCAGGCGTAGCACCTGCTCGCGCAGCTGGGTCAGGCGCAGGCCACGCTCACGGCACACCGCGGCCACCTCGGCGAGGTAGGCGGCGGGGTCATGCACATGGCTTTCAGGATGGTGGCAGGCCTGCCGGCCGGGCGCGTGCGAGTGCGACATGGGCCGGGATCATAGCACCGGCCCCTCGCACCCTCGGCCCTTCGCTGCGATCCCGTGGCGCGCTCAGGCGATGCGCGCCAGCGCGTCCTCCAGGCGCTTCAACGCACCGTGCTGTCCAGCCAGATAGACCGTGTGTTCGATCGACGGCGACACCGTGCCACCGGTGGTCGCGACGCGCAGGGGCTGGGCGACCTTGCCCATGCCCAGATCCAGTGCAGCGGCAGTCGCTTCGAGCGCGCCGTGGACCGCGGTCGGGCTCCACTCGGTCAGGGCGGCGAAGCGGGCATGCGCTTCGCGAAGCACCGCAGCCGCCGGCTTCAGGTGCTTCTCGACGGCGGCCTCGTCCCAGACTTCGATCGGCCGGTACCAGAGCGCCGCCCGCTCGGCCATCTCCTTCAGCGTCTTGACGCGATCGCGCAGGGCCACCACGACGTCAGCGGGCTTGGGCCCAGAGGCCAGGTCGTAGCCGGCCTGCTCCAGGTGCCAGTGCAGGTGCTTTGCGACTTCAGCGGGGTCATCGGTCTTCAGATAGTGCTGGTTCAACCAGGCCAGCTTGTCGAAGTCGAAGCGCGAGGCCGCGCGGTTGACGTCGTCGATGCGGAACAGGCGGATCATCTCTTCGATCGAAAAGATCTCCTGATCACCATGGCTCCAGCCCAGACGCACGATGTAGTTCAGCAGCGCATGCGGCAGGTAGCCATCGTCACGGTACTGCATCACGCTCACCGCGCCGTGGCGCTTGCTGAGCTTGGCGCCGTCGGCGCCGAGGATCATCGGCAGGTGCGAGAAGCGCGGCACCGCAGCGCCCAGAGCCTCGTACAGATTGATCTGGCGCGGCGTGTTGTTGACGTGGTCGTCGCCGCGGATCACATCGGTGATGCCCATATCGAGATCGTCGATCACCACCGCGAAGTTGTAGGTCGGGTAGTCGTCCGAGCGGATCAGCACGAGATCGTCGAGCTCGGTGTTCGACCACTCGATCCGACCCTTCACGCGGTCGTCGAAGACCACGCTGCCGGCCAGCGGATTCTTCAGGCGGATGACCCGGTTGGGGTCGTCCCGGCGCGGCAGGTTCAGCTCGCGCGAGCGGCCGTCGTAGCGGGGTTTCTCGCCGCGCTCGGTGGCGGCAGCGCGCATCGCGTCGATCTCTTCGCGCGTCTCGTAGGCGTAGTAGGCCTTCCCCGCCTGCACCAGCTCGGAGGCCACCTGGCGGTAGCGCTCGAGTCGATGGGTCTGGAAGATCGGGCCTTCATCAGCGTTGAGGCCCAGCCAGCGCATGCCGTCGAGGATGGCATCGACCGCCTCCTGGGTGCTGCGCTCGCGGTCGGTGTCCTCGATGCGCAGCACGAACTGCCCGCCCTCGTGGCGCGCGGCCAGCCAGCAGTACAGCGCGGTGCGGGCACCGCCGATGTGCAGATAGCCGGTGGGACTGGGGGCGAAGCGGGTGCGACAGGTCATGGCAGGGCCGGGCGGCGAAAGCGGGCGCGGATTGTAGCAGCGCCGCCCGGAACCTCCGGCCCCGCCCGCCACTTCACCGGCGCGCGGTTGGCCCCGCTTGCTGCCTACAATGCCGGGCCCGGCCGTTGGGTCGGCGTCGGTCCCTGCGACCGCTCGCATCACCGCCATTGATTCCCTTCGCATCCAAGAGGAACCGCCATGCTTCGCAGCCTTGCCCTGACGCTCGCCTTCCTGCCGTTCTCCAGCTTCGCCCAGGAGACCACACCCAGCCCGGCCCCGGCGCCCGCGCCGGCTCCTACGACCGAACAGCCCGTCGCACCCACACCGCGCGTGGCTCTCAACACCACTCTCGGCCGCATCGTGATCGAGCTGGATCCGGTCAAGGCGCCGAAGTCGTCGGAGAACTTCCTGCAGTATGTGCGCGACGGCTTCTATGCCGGCACCGTGTTCCACCGCGTCATCCCGGGCTTCATGGCCCAGGGCGGCGGCTTCACCGCGGACCTGCAGCTCAAGCCAACCCGCGCGGCGATTCCGAATGAAGGCAACAACGGGCTGTCGAATCTGCGCGGCACGGTCGCGATGGCGCGCACCAACGACCCGCATTCGGCCACCGCGCAGTTCTTCGTCAACGTGGTCGACAACCAGCGTCTCGACTTCGTTTCCGAGCAGGACGGACTGTGGGGCTATGCGGTATTCGGCAAGGTGGTCGAAGGCATGGAGGTGATCGACAAGATCATCGCCATCCCCACTGGCGGCCAAGGCCCACTGCCGCGCGATGTACCGCTGGAGCCGGTGCTGATCGAGAGCGCCGAAATCGTCGCCGAAGCGCCCGCCGCCGGCTGAGATTTCGTCCGGGCCTGGCCGCGCGCCGGGCCCGGGCATCGCATCGATTCCATCGCTTACCGAGGCCGGCGTGAGCCATCTTTTCATCTCCGACCTGCACCTGGACGCAGCGCGTCCGCAGATCACCGAGCTGTTTCTGCGCTTTCTGCGCGATGAGGCCCAGCAGGCCGAAGCGCTGTACATACTCGGCGACCTGTTCGAGGCCTGGATCGGCGACGACGCGCCGGGCGAGCTCGGCATCGAAGTGGGCCGCGCATTGGCAGACTGCGCGCGCGCGGGCACCCGGCTCGGGTTCATCCGCGGCAATCGCGATTTTCTGCTGGGCGCCGCCTACGCGCGTCGCGCCCGGCTGCAGCTGCTGCCCGACCCCTGCGTGGTGGCGCTCGATGGCGAGCCTACCCTGCTGCTGCACGGCGATCTGCTGTGCACAGCCGATCGGGCCTACCAGCGCTTCCGTGCCGAATGCCGTCGAACGGAATGGCAGGCGGCCTTCCTCGCACGCCCACAGGCCGAGCGCGAGGCCTTCGCCGCTCAGGCCCGAGGTGAGAGTCAGCGCTACCAGGCCTCGCTGCAGTCGGACACTACCGACGCACAGCCCGAAGCGATCGCCGCGATGCTGACCCTGTACGGCGTCCGGCGCATGATCCACGGCCACACGCATCGCCCCGCCGTGCACGCGCTGCCGGACGGCGCGCGCCGCTACGTGCTCGGCGACTGGTACGAACAGGGCAGCGTGCTGCGCGTGCGCGGCGACCGGTGCCGGTGGCAGCTGGATCGCCTCTGATCGCGCCCGCTGCGCCCGCCCTTACCCGCAGCGCATGCGTCCGCGGCTTGACGCGGCAACTGCGACCGCGGCTGTTATCCTCCCCACCGTACGCTGGAGCACGGACATGAATCCCTCCCCTCGCGACGCCTTCGCTCTCGCCGCCCGAATGCTGCTGCTGGTCGCTCTGGCCAGCCTCCTCGGCGCCTGCGCCGGCGGCGGCCCCAAGAAGCGCATCTTTCCGCCCAGCGCCAGCGTGCAGGAGCTGCGGGTGCTGGAGGACGGGCGCTGGGAGCTGCAGCTGCGCCTCCAGAACTTCAGCACGGTGGCCATGCGCTTCGATCGCATCGACGCCGAACTTGAGATCGACGGCGTCTCCGCCGCGCCCATCGCGCACGTCATCGCTGACACGATTCCAGCCAATAGCGCCGAGATCATCAGGATCGAGCTGCAGGCCTCGGAGGCTGCCGCCCAGGCGGTCCGCAGCGCACTCGAAACTCGCCGCGGTCTTGGCTACCGGCTGACCGGCACCCTCACCACCAGCGAACCCGGCAATCGCCAGGACCGCTTCGAATTCGACAGCGCGCTGACCCCGATGCCGGGGCTCGACGGCGTGCTGCGCTGATCCACCACGCCCTGAAGAGACCCCGCCATGAACAGCTACCGCGCTCCCGTCCGCGACCTGCGCTTCGCCCTGCACGATCTCGTCGGTTTCGAGGCCCATGCGGCCAAGCTGCCCGGGGGCGAGAACTTCAATCGTGAGCTGGTCGACGCGGTGCTGGACGAAGCCGCGCGTTTCGCCGAGCAAGTGCTGGCGCCGCTCAACATGAGTGGCGACGACGAGGGCTGCACGCACGACAAGGACAGCGGCTCCGTGCGCACCCCGAAAGGCTTCCGTGAGGCGTATGCCCAGTTTGTCGAAGGCGGCTGGAGTGGGCTCACCGCGCCCGAACAGTTCGGTGGCCAGGGCCTGCCCGAGCTGGTAGGTGCCGCGTTCAAGGAGATGCTGGACGCCGCCAACCTCAGCTGGGGCAACTATCCGCTGCTGTCGCATGGCGCGACCGAAGCGCTCAAGCACCACGGTGAGGCCTGGCAGCAGGAGGTCTTTCTCAAGCCCATCGTCGAAGGCCGCTGGACCGGCACGATGTGCCTCACCGAACCCCACTGTGGCTCGGATCTGGCCCTGCTGAAAACGCGCGCCGAACCGGGAGCCGACGGAAGCTATGCGGTGACCGGCACCAAGATCTTCATCACCGGCGGCGAGCACGACCTCACCGACAACATCGTGCACCTGGTGCTGGCGCGCCTGCCCGACGCACCCGCTGGCACCAAGGGCATCTCGCTGTTCATCGTGCCCAAGCTCAAGGTGGCCAAGGACGGGACGGTCGGCGAGCGCAACGCGGTGCGCTGCGGCAGCATCGAGCACAAGATGGGCATCCACGGCTCGGCCACCTGCGTGATGAACTTCGACGGTGCCCAGGGCTGGCTCATCGGCCAGCCCAACAAGGGCTTGAATGCCATGTTCACCATGATGAACTCGGCGCGCCTGGCGGTCGGCATCCAGGGCCTGGGCCTCATCGATCGCGCCTACCAGAACGCGCTGGCCTATTCGCGCGATCGCCTGCAGATGCGCTCGCTGTCCGGGCCGAAGCGGCCCGACAAGCCGGCCGACCCGCTGATCGTGCATCCGGACATCCGCCGCATGCTGCTGACCTGCAAGGCCTTCGCCGAGAGCGGCCGCGCGCTGGCGCTGCACGCCGCCAGCCTCGTCGATCTGGTCGACAAGGCGCCGACGCCGGAAGCACGCGCTGAGGCTGATGCCCTGCTGAGCTTCGTGACACCCATCGTCAAGGGCGTGCTGACAGAAGCGTCGGTGGAATGCACCTACAACGCGCTGCAGTGCTTTGGCGGCCATGGCTATGTGCGCGAGTGGGGCATGGAGCAGCTCGCCCGCGACGCCCGCATCACCACGATCTACGAAGGTACGACCCAGATCCAGGCCCTTGACCTGCTCGGCCGAAAGGTGATCCAGCAGCAGGGCGCCGGCTTCAAGCTGTTCCTCGGCATGATCGTCGACTTCTGCAGCGCCAACACCGGCAAGCCGGAGCTGGCCGAATTCATCGCCCCGCTCGCGCAGGCCGCGCAGGACTGGCAGCAGCTGACGATGGAGATCGCGCAGCGCGTGCAGAAGAATCCCGAGGAGCTAGGAGCGGCGGCGGTCGATTACCTGTTCTACTCGGGCTACGTCACCCTCGCCTACTGGTCGGCGCGCGCGGTGGCCGCCGCCGACGCCAACGGCCATGCGGACGATTTCCGCAGCGCCAAGCGCGAGACCGCACGCTTCTTCTTCAAGCGCCTGCTGCCGCGCACCCTGAGCCATGCGGCCACCATCCGCGCCGGCAGCGACAGCCTGATGGCGCTCGACGAAGCGCTGTTCGCGATCGTCTGATGCCCGGAGCGGGCCGGCCTTCGCCGGTCCGCCCTTCCCCCGCCCGCGCGGACGGGGTAAAACAGTGCCTCCTCCACTGCACGCTCGCACGCGAACCAATGCACATCCAGGCCGGTGACACCGAGCTGTTGATCCGTTCCGCAGAGGCCGACGACGACGAGTTCATCCTGGGTCTCGTCGAACGCCTCGTTGATTTCGAGCTGCCGAAGTGGCGCAAGAAGAACGTGGTCTCGGAAGGCATACGTCGCGATCTGCTGAAGCATCTGGAGAACCAGCCGCCCGGCTCCTTCCTGTTCGTCGCAGAAGACGCCGAAAGCGGCAAGCGCCTGGGCTTCCTGCATCTGCAGACAGTGACCGACTTCTTCACCGGGCACCTCAACTGCCACGTCTCGGACATCGCCGTCGCCAGGGGCGCGGACGGCCAAGGCATCGGCCGGGCGATGATCGGCTACGCCGAATCCTTCGCTCGTGAGCACCGCTGCGAACGGCTGACGCTGGCGGTCTTCCCCGGCAATACGCGGGCGCGAGAACTGTACGAGGCCGTCGGTTTCGGGGTCGAGCTGCTGCGCATGGCGAAGCCGCTCTGACAGCGACCGGCGCGCAGCCCGCTCAGGCGCGCGGGTTCACCAGGCGCCCCCTGCAGCCCTTGCGTCGCTGACGCGCCCGCAGTCGCAGCCAAGTTCATCACCGGCCCGACTGCGCGTGGATCTGCCAGCGATCCGGCGCGCTGCGCTGCGCCCGCGTCGGACTGGCTGGCGCCGGGCTCGCCGATCGATCACCCGCCCGCCGCACAAAACCGATATGCTCGGGCTCCCTCGCGCGTGCCCGACCCCGGAACTGCGCATGGCCTGCTGAGCGTGCGTCGCCGCGCGTGCGGCTTCGAGCGACGACCGAGCTTCCGGCTATGGCGCGGCCTCGCACCTGCGAGACCGCGTCGTCCCTGAAGTTCGGAAGGAGCGCAGCATGCAGCGAGCGGCAGCCCAGCTTCACGCCCTGGAACGCACCCGAGTCCTGTCGCTGGATGCGCATGGACGCATTCTCGACTGGATGAGCTGGCAGGACGCCGTTTGCCTGTACGTCCGCGAGGCGGTGGCCTGGACGCTCGGCCAGCCCTGCGCCGTGGTCCACGGCGGCTACAGCCGACTCAAGGGCTGTCAGAGCATCATCGAGCTCCACCCCATCGTCGCCGCCCGTGGCCATGCCCGTCCGGCCGCGATCGACCCCTCGCCTGCACTCAACAACGGTGCGCTGTTCGCCCGCGACCGCCACCTGTGCCTGTATTGCGGCGGCCACTTCAACCGCCACGAGCTCACCCGCGATCACGTCGTGCCGACCTCCCGCGGCGGCCGCGACGTCTGGACGAACGTGGTCTCCGCCTGCGTCGCCTGCAATCTGCGCAAAGGCAATCGGACGCCGCAGGAGGCCCGCATGCCGCTGCTGGCCGTTCCCTACCGCCCGAGCTGGGTAGAACACCTGATTCTGTCCAACCGCAACATCCTCGCCGACCAGATGGAGTTCTTGCGCAGCCATCTGCCCAAGCGCAGCCCAAGCGCGCGGGTGAATTGACGCTCGCTGCGCTTTCATCAACACTGCGCGGCTGCTTCAGGCGGGCAGGCGCTGCGGGCGCTGGTCATCCGCTCTTTGTCGATGCGAGAGGGCCCAGGCGCTGACGCCGACGGTCTTCGCGAAGACCCACACACGATTCCCGTGCGGCCCCGCCAGCGCCGCACGCCAGGGGGGAAACCATGGCCCAGATCCGCAAGTTCGGCCTGTCCGGGTTCAGTCGTGCCGACGAGGCGAGCTTCAGCGAGTTGTTCAAATCCGCCGCGCGCCGCGCGGCCGCCGATGTCAGCCTGGCACCCGAAGCCGAGGCCGAGGCTCTGATCATCGACGCTGACTCGATCTACGGCCAGATGGGCCTGATGCAGGCGCAGAGTTCGGGCAAGCTGCTGATCGCCATTACCGCCGGCAGCCGCGTTGATGCAGACCATCGGCTCAGCAGCCCCGTACAAGAAAGCGATCTCGCGGACCTGCTGAGCAAGATTCTCGGCGCGTCCTCGCGCTCGACCCCCGCTCCCGCCCGGTCAGCGCCCCCGGCGCCAGCGGCCACGCAGACGGCTCGCTCGGAGACGCGGCCGGCCACCGGCGAGGCCGCGCCCCGCGCTGCGTCAACGTCTGCACCCGGCGCCGCGCCCCCCGCCCAGGCCGCTGCCGCCCCGGCAACGCCGGCTGCCGCGCCGCCTGAGGTCGCAAAGATCGAAGCGAGCCGCGACCGCAGTCTGTTCGAGTATCTGCAGCCTGGAATGCTCAGCCAGCCCGTCATCATCGAGCGAGCATCCGCACCGCTGCTGGTGATCGACCCGAGCAGCAGAACCTATCTGGGCGGCGCGTCGCTGAAGCCCTACGTCGCGTACCTGTCGCCGCCGCTCGCGAGTCATTCCGTCAAGCCCCTGCCGGCTGCTCGCCTGCCGGAGCTCGAGGCCGAACTGGGCGGCCGCCAGCCGATCCAACGCCTGCTCTGGCTGGCGGCGCTGTACGCGGGCGAAGGCCAGCTGATCGGCTTCGACGCTGGCACGCGCTTCAAGCTCGGCAAGTGGCCGCAGATCGAGCGTGAGTTCCCCAAGCACTTCCGCATCGCCACCGTGATGATGAAGGCGGCGGCTACGGTCGACGAAATCGCGGCCGCCTCAGGGGCGAGCCGTGAAGAGGTCTGCGACCTGCTCAATGCCTACCTGGCCACCGGCTTCGCTGAACCGGAGCAGGGCCAGGCGAGCGCTGCCGCCGAAACCGCTCGAACGGGGCTGCTGAATCGGCTGCGCGGCCTGAGGGGCTGAAGAGCCGGGGATCGCGAATCGGGAATCGGGAGAGCAGAAGCCGACCCTCTGCTCATTCACGAGGCACTTTCCGCGTGCCGCCCCGTTTGGGGGCCGGTCCCTCTTGCTTGGGTAGACAATTCCCCATTCTCGATTCCCGATTCTCGATTCCCGAACAGGGCCCAGTTGCCCTCCCCTCCGCGAGGCCGGACAATTCGCGGATGATCGACCCGACTCGTTACCCCCTGCTGGCACGCATCGATGCGCCGGCTCAGCTGCGTGAGATCTCTGAAGACCAGCTGCCCCAGGCGGCGGCCGAACTGCGCGCCTACCTGATCGAATCCGTCGGCAGGAGCGGCGGCCACTTCGGCGCCGGTCTCGGCGTGGTTGAACTCACTGTCGCCCTGCACTGGGCCTTCAAGACGCCCGAGGACCGCCTGGTCTGGGATGTCGGCCACCAGTGCTACCCGCACAAAATCCTGACTGGCCGTCGCGACACCATCCACACGGTCAAGCAGAAGGACGGCGTGGCGCCGTTCCCCAAGCGCGAGGAAAGCGACTACGACACCTTTGGCGTCGGCCACAGCTCCACCTCGATCTCGGCCGCACTCGGCATGGCTATCGCCTGCCAAGCCAAGGGCGACCCGCGCAAGGTGGTGGCGATCATCGGCGACGGTGCGATGACCGCCGGCATGGCCTATGAGGCGCTCAACCATGCCGGCGGCATGGAGCCGCCGCCGAACCTGCTGGTGATCTTGAACGACAACCGGATGTCGATCTCCGAAAACGTCGGCGGCATGACCAAGATGTTCGGCCGCATGACCGCCAGCCGCACGCTCAACGCCATGCGCGAGGGCGGCAAGAAACTGCTGGGCTCCAAGCGCAGCAACGCCGCCGCGCGCTTCGTGCGGCGTTGGGAAGAACACTGGAAAGGCATGTTCGTGCCTTCGACGCTGTTCGAAGAGATGGGCTTTCACTACACAGGCCCCATCGACGGCCACGACCTGCACCAGCTGGTTGGTGCGCTCAGCACGCTCAAGAACCTCGACGGCCCGCAGCTTTTGCACGTCATCACCACCAAGGGGAAGGGCTACGAGCTGGCCGAAGGCGATCAGATCGGGTATCACGCGGTCGGCCCGTTTGATCCCGAGAAGGGCCTGGTCGCCAAGGCGGGCGCCAAGAAACCCACCTACACCGACGTCTTCTCGGATTGGTTGTGCGACATGGCAGCCGCCGACGCGCAGCTGATGGGCATCACCCCGGCGATGCGCGAAGGCTCGGGCCTTGTGCGCTTCAGCAAGGAGTATCCGGCGCGCTATTTCGACGTCGCGATCGCCGAGCAGCATGCGGTGACCCTGGCGGCCGGCATGGCCTGCGAGGGTGCGAAGCCGGTGGTCGCGATCTACTCGACCTTCCTGCAGCGCGCCTACGACCAGCTGATCCACGACGTCGCTCTGCAGGACCTCGACGTGCTGTTCGCCATCGACCGCGCTGGCGTCGTCGGCCCGGACGGCGCCACCCATGCCGGCACCTTCGACCTGTCCTACCTGCGCTGCATCCCCAACATGCTGGTGATGGCGCCGGCCGACGAAAACGAGTGCCGGCAGATGCTGAGCACCGGCTTCAGGCACGCGGGCCCGGCGGCGGTGCGCTACCCGCGCGGCACCGGCCCAGGTGTGGCGGTGCAGCCGAGCCTCGACACTTTGCCGATCGGCCGCGCGGACATCCGTCGCCGCGGTCGCCGCATCGCCATCCTCAGCTTCGGCGCTCTGCTGCCGGCCGCACTGTCCGCAGGTGAGACGCTCGACGCGACCGTCGTCAACATGCGCTTCGTGCGACCTCTGGACCGCGAGCTGGTGCTGGAACTCGCGCGCAGCCACGAGGCGTTCGTGACGATCGAAGACAACGCCGTGCTCGGCGGCGCCGGCAGCGGCGTGGCCGAACTGCTGGCCGCGGAAGGTGTGCAGGTCCCGGTGCAGCACCTCGGTCTGCCGGACGAGTACCTGGAGCACGCCGGCCGCGAAGAGCTGCTGGCCACGGTTGGGCTCGATGCTGCCGGCGTACTGGCCCGCATCCGCGCGCGCTTTCCGGAAGTGGCGCCCGCCAGGGTGGTTGGCGGCTGAACCGGCGCGGTCTTCCGCCCCCAACGCAAACGCCCCGCTCGAAGCGGGGCGTTTGCGTTTACAGCGGGTCCGACGCGGCGTATCAGGCGGCCTTGGCCTGCTCCGCCGGCGCGCTGGCGCGCATCAGATGGTCGAAGGCCCCGAGTGCAGCGGTGGCGCCTGCGCCCATGGCGATAATGATCTGCTTGTAGGGCACGGTGGTGCAGTCGCCGGCCGCATACACGCCCGGCAGCGAGGTCTTGCCGTGAGCGTCGATCTCGACCTCGCCGCGGGCGGACAGGGCGAGAGTGCCCTTGAGCCACTCTGTGTTGGGCAGCAGGCCGATCTGCACGAAGATGCCTTCCAGCTCGATGGGCTGGATCTCCAGGCTGCCGCGGTCCCGCCAGTTCAGGCCGGTGACTTTCTGGCCATCGCCCAGCACCTCGGTAGTCTGCGCGTTCACCAGGATTTCTACGTTCGGCAGGCTGCGCAGCTTGCGCTGCAGCACCTCGTCGGCGCGCAGCTTGGTGTCGAATTCGATCAGGGTGACATGGCTGACGATGCCGGCCAGATCGATCGCCGCCTCAACGCCCGAGTTGCCGCCGCCGATCACCGCCACCCGCTTGCCGCGGAACAGCGGGCCGTCGCAGTGCGGGCAGTAGGCGACACCCTTGTTGCGGTACTGCTCTTCGCCAGGCACGCCCATCTGCCGCCAGCGTGCGCCGGTCGACAGCACCACGCTGCGGGCCTTCAGCGATGCTCCGCTTTCCAGCTTGATCTCGACCAGGCCGTCAGCGCCGGCGGGCAACAGTTCAGCGGCGCGCTGCAGCGGCATCACGTCGACCTCGTAGTCCTTGACGTGCTGCTCCATCTGCGCAACCAGCTTGGGGCCTTCGGTGTGGTTGACCGAGATGAAGTTCTCGATGCCCAGGGTGTCAGCAACCTGGCCACCGAAACGCTCGGCCACCAGCCCCGTACGGATTCCCTTGCGGGCGGCGTAGATCGCGGCCGAAGCGCCGGCCGGGCCGCCACCGACCACCAGCATGTCAAAGGCCTCCTTGGCGGCGATTTTCTCCGCCGCGCGAGCCACCGCGCCCGTGTCCAGTTTGGCCAGAACCTCAGACAGCGTCATGCGGCCGCTGGCCCAGGGCTGACCGTTCAAGTAGACACTCGGCACCGCCATCACCTGGCGCTGCTCGACTTCGTCCTGGAACAGTGCGCCGTCGATGGCGACGTGCTTCACGCCGGGATTCAGCACGGCCAGCAGGTTCAAGGCCTGAACGACATCCGGACAGTTCTGGCAGGACAACGAGAAGTAGGTCTCGAACACGTAGCTCCCACCGAGCGCACGTGCCTGCTCGATGACGTCTGCGTCCTCGCGCGACGGGTGCCCGCCGACCTGCAGCAGAGCAAGCACCAATGAGGTGAACTCGTGGCCCATCGGCAGGCCCGCGAAGCCGACCGCGATATCGGTGCCCGCGCGGCGGATCTCGAACGAGGGCACGCGCTCGGCGACCAGCGTGCCGACCGCGATCTTGTTGGACAGCGCGGCGATGTCGTCGATCAGGGCGCGCAGCTCCTGCGAGGACTCGCTGTCGTCGAGTGCCGCATTCAGTTCGATCGGCAGCTGCAGCTTCTCGAGGTAGGCGGCGAGCTGTGTCTTGAGGGTGGCGTCGAGCATGGCGGAACTCCTGGGGAGGGGAGGCTCGGAGCAGGCGGCCTTGTGCCTGCGGTCTCGAAGCGCTGGAGACGGCAGGCGCAAGCGCGCATGGCGAAGGGTCGGGACATGCGCCGGGAGCGCCCTTGCCCGGGCGGCGACGCGGCAGGTGCGGCGGTATCGGCGAATGCCTTGGGCCCGATCGCCGCGCCCGCATGGCGCGGGCGCGACGACGTGCTGCGTACAGAAATGCCGCTTAGATCTTGCCGACCAGATCCAGCGACGGAGCCAGGGTCTTGGCGCCTTCCTTCCACTTGGCCGGGCAGACCTGGCCGGGGTTGGCGGCGGTGTACTGCGCGGCCTTCAGCTTGCGCAGGGTCTCGGAGACGTCGCGGGCGATCTCGTTGCTGTGCACTTCGGCTGTCTTGATGACGCCTTCCGGGTTGATGATGAAGGTGCCGCGCAGGGCCAGGCCCTCCGCTTCGATATGCACGCCAAAGGCGCGCGTCAGCTGGTGGGTCGGGTCACCCACCAGCGGGAACTTCGCCTTGCCCACCGCCGGCGAGGTTTCGTGCCACACCTTGTGCGAGAAATGGGTGTCGGTGGTGACGATGTAGACCTCGGCGCCAGCCTTCTGGAACTCGGCGTAGTTCTCGGCGGCGTCCTCGACCTCGGTCGGGCAGTTGAAGGTGAAGGCGGCCGGCATGAAGATCAGGACCGACCACTTGCCCTTGAGGCTCGCGTCGGTGACTTCGATGAACTTGCCGTTGTGGAAGGCCTGCGCCTTGAAGGGCTGGATCGGAGTGTTGATGAGCGACATCGGAAAGTCTCCTGGGGTTGGGAGGAAGCTGAAACACTGGGAAAATCGAACAGGCCGCGATGTTAGGAGCGGCCTATCGAAGGGTAAAGACGTTTTTGTGAATTGCTGCGATAGCGAAAAACTATCAAGCACGCCTTGCAGGCACCGTGAAGCGAAGAGGGCCTGCCTCGCGGCCGTTTACGTGGCTTTCGATGCTGTGACTGAGCGCCTCCGACTCGGAGCAATAGCGCAGGCTGATGCTTCAGCGCAGCATGCACGGCGCGGATGCTGGAGTGCAGCAAAAGGCCTCGCGGCAGTCAATCGAGGCCAGAACACGCGCACAAAAACGCGCTCGGCCCTTTCGGGCCGAGAGTTGATCGTGCGGACTTTGGGTAGCGCGAGCTTCGGCTCGCGCAGGACTCAGCCGGCTTCGAGGCGATAGCCGTGCTGGTAGACCGCATTCAGCCGCCAACCGTGCTCTCCGGCGAGCTCCAGCTTCTTGCGAAGCCGGCTGATGTGGGTATCCACCGTGCGGGTGGCGACATCGCTACGAATGTTCCACACGCCTTCCAACAGAGCCTCGCGGCTGACCACGCGCCCGCGGCGCCGGAACAGGAAGGCCGCCAGATCGAACTCGCGCTCGGTCAGGCTGATGTCGCGGCCATTCATGCTGATGCGACGACGGCTGTAATCGATGACATAGGGCGGCAACTCCTCGACGCTGGCTGCATCCTGACCGAGCCCGACGCGCCGCAACATGGCATCAACACGGGCCAGCAGCTCACCTTGGCGCGGCGGCTTCGACAAATAGTCGTCGGCGCCGGCACGCAGCCCGGCCACCACATCGGCCTCGTCGTTGCGCGCGGTGAGGAAGATCACCGGCAAACGCGTATGGCCATCGCGACGCAGCCAGGTGAGGATGTCCAGACCGCTCTCATCCGGCAGGTTCCAGTCGAGCAGCAGCAGATCCACCGACTCCACGCCAAGGCGGCGGCGGAAATCGCCCGCATCCTCGTAGTGGCGCACGGTGAATCCGGCCTGCTCAAGCCAGAACCCATACAGTGCCGCCTGATCCGGGTCGTCCTCGACCAGCCCGACCAAGCCCGCCGCTTCAGCCATTTAGCCGCTCCTGAAAAGCTGTTACCCGGGGACGCGCCGCGACCAGCGCTGGCGAAACTCGGACCGGCGGCTGACGCCGCGCAACGGTGGCCCAGGCTAAAAAAATGTGACGGCACTATAGCCGGTCAATCCGTCTCATGCAGCAGTGACGAATAGCCCAGACGGAAGTCACTGAATTGCGGGAGGAAACCGGCCCCGATAAGGCGCTTCGGGAGGATTCGGCGACCACTTTCCTGCCCAGGCGCGAGATGCGGAGGCGCCCGACCCAGGCCCGCCGCCAACCAGCCCAGCAGCTCATCCTCGCGCGTAGGACAGCCATCGCTGACGATGATGGCACCGGTCAATTCGGGACGATCCAGGCAGAACTCGATCGCCGCAGCCGCATCTTCGACGTGGATTCGATTGCTCCAGTGCGGCCGGGCCACCGTCTCGGTGGCGGCGCGGCGCAGCATCATCCGACGACCCGGACCGTAGATGCCGCTGAAGCGCAGCGCCAGCAGGGAGGGCACGCGCGCTGCCAGCGCCTGCTCGGCCTCCAGCAGCACGTGTCCATTGAAACTGTCGGGCTGCGCCGGCGTGTCGTCGTCGATCAGGCGGCCGTCGTCGCCGCCATACACCGCCGTGCTGGAGGCGAACAGCCAGCGCGGACAGCCAAGTCCGAGCGCCTCGACCAGATTGAGCGGCGCCTCGATATAGGCACGGCGATAGCCAGCCTGGTCGCGGCTGTCCGGGGTGAGGGTACAGATCACGGCGTCCAGCCTGTCCGGCAGCTCACGCAGGCTGTGGGGTGAGAGCAGGTCTGCGCGCAGCAGGGTGAGGCCTGCGGGCACCTCGCACTCGGAGCGACGCAGGCCAAACACGGTATCGCCGCGCGCAAGCAGGCGGGGCGTAAGCCGCTGCGCCAGATCGCCGAAGCCCGCCAACAGGACGCGCCGTCCCTTCATCAGCTTGGCACCGAGACGCGCGGCGCTCACGCCGCTGCCGGCTCCCCCGGACCCGCGGCAGGCGGCGGCCGGCGCGGCGCCTTCGGCAGATAGCGCAGCCAGATCAGCCAGACCGCGAGCGCATCCAGCACAATCAAGGCCTGCCACAGGTACAGGTGGAACCAGTCGAAAGCGACCTGGCTCCACTGCCCCATGTAGAACAGGCTGATGATGCGCACCAGGTTCAAGGCCTGGATGCAGAAGAATCCGATCACCGCGCCGATCAGCTTGTGCTTCCAGGGCGACGGGAAAGCGATCAGCGCGGAGATCAGGATGATCACCGCCTCGATGCCGTCGCAGCCTGGTGCGATCGCGACCGCGAATCCGTTCGTCGTGCTCTGGATGATCACCCCTTCGGCATGCACGTTCGGGTCGAACATCATGATCAGATGAGCGCTGATGTCGGCCAGCACGCCGGTGAAGGGCTCGGTGACGTATTTGGTGCCGTAGGTACTGATGCGCGCGGCGAACAGCGTGATCAGCAGGCCCATGAAAATGAGGAAGAAGCGCAGCATCGGGAACACCCGGGGAAGACCAGCCGGCGATGCTAGCATCCGCCCATGAATCCCGCGTCGAACCTCATCCTCGTCGGGCCGATGGGCGCCGGCAAGACCACGATCGGGCGGCGCCTCGGCAAACGCTTTGGCCTCGCCTTCGTCGATCTTGACCGCGAAATCGAGCAGCGCTGCGGCGCGCGCATTCCGCTGATCTTCGAGCACGAGGGCGAAGCGGGCTTTCGCGAGCGTGAGCATTCGGCGCTGACAGAGGTACTCGCCGGCAGCGGCGCGGGGCTGCTGCTCGCCACGGGCGGCGGCGCGGTGCTGCGTGCCGACAACCGCGCGCTGCTGCGGGCCGGCGGCTTCGTGGTCTGGCTGCGGACCAGCGTCGGGGAACAGCTGAAGCGCTTGCGCAACGACGGCAGCCGCCCGCTGCTCGCTGTTCCGGACCGCGAGCAACGGCTGCTGGCGATGGCCGAGCTGCGCGACCCGCTCTATCGCCAGGTCTGCGACCTGGTATTCGAATCGAACCAGCCGAACATCGGCGCCGCCGCCGAGCGCCTCGCCCGCGTGCTCGACCGCCGCTGGCAGCGCCCGGCATCCCCCCTGCCCCTTCCCGGACTTGAATCCCGTGCGCAGCCTTGAGGTCCAGCTCGCCCAGCGCAGCTATCCGATCCACATCGGCGCCGGCCTGCTGCAGAACGCAGCCCTGTGGCGGCCGCTGCTGCCCGGTCGACAGGTACTCGTGGTCAGCGACGACCACGTCGCGCGCCGCTACCTGCAGCGCGTGCGCGCCGGGCTCGACGGGCTTGACCATGCCTGCCTCGTGCTGCCGCCGGGCGAAGAGGAAAAGACCCTCGCGCGTTTCGGCGAGGCCATCGACGCGCTCGCCGGCCTGCGCGCGAATCGCGATGCCTGCGTGATCGCGCTTGGCGGCGGCGTGGTCGGCGATCTGGCTGGCTTCGCGGCGGCCTGCTGGATGCGCGGCATCGCCTTCGTGCAGATGCCCACCACCCTGCTGGCCATGGTCGATTCCTCGGTCGGCGGCAAGACCGCGGTCGACCTGCCGCAGGGCAAGAACTTGGTCGGCGCCTTTCATCAGCCGCGCGCCGTCATTGCCGACACAGACGCGCTTGCCACGCTGCCCGAACGCGAGCTTCGTGCGGGTCTTGCCGAGGTTGTGAAGTACGGCGCGATCTTCGACTCCAGCTTCCTCGACTGGCTCGATGCGCACGCCGAGGCTCTGCTGGCCCGCGATGCCGATGCGTTGGCGGAAGCCATCGTGCGCAGCTGTCGCTACAAGGCCGATGTGGTGGCGCGCGACGAGACTGAGCAGGGCGAGCGGGCCCTGCTGAACTTCGGCCACACCTTCGGCCACGCGCTGGAGACGGCCGGTGGCTACGAGCGCTTCCGCCACGGCGAAGCGGTGGCACTGGGGATGGTGATCGCCGCACGGCTGTCAGCTCGACTCGGCCGCGCGCCCCAGGCGGATGCGCAGCGCCTCGCCGACCTGCTCTCGCGCCTCGGTCTGCCCGTGCGCGTGCCGAACGGCTTCGAACCCGCGCATCTGCTGCAGTTGATGCGGCTGGACAAGAAAACGCTGTCCGGTCGGCTGCGCTTGATCCTGTGGCAGCGGGCAGGCGCGGCCGAGATCGTGGCGGGCGTTGACGATGAAGCCATCCTGTCAGCGCTTGCGGACAGCATCGACTGAGAGCGCGTCGGAAAGCCATCCGCCTTCTGCGGCTGGCTCCGGAGGCGATCGCCTGCGGCGCACGACGCGGACTCCGCTTCATTGGGTTCACCAAACTCGCTTGATTTCGCGTCGCGCGCTCAGCCACGAACGCCCACAAACGCCCTCGCCACAGAGGCTGCGTGTTTCGCACCCTCTGAGCGCGGATCGACGCCCACCGCGGACGCTGCTGGAAGCCCATCGCAGCAGCGCGCTGCGCCGCTGGCGGGGCGGCTGGGCGCATCCGAAGTCGTGCTGCCAGCGTCTGGGGCGCGGCCACAGCGGCTAAACTGCGCCCCATGCGAATCTTCCTGCAGCAGCCGCCGGCCGCCGGCGAGCCCACCCGCTACCACAAGCTCACCCTCGAACAGGACCTGCTCGGCAGCTGGTGGCTGCACCGCGAGAGCGGCCAGGTCGGCGGTCGCGCCACCGCCAAGCGCGAGGTCTACCCTGGCCAGATCGAGGCACTTGCCGCCTTTGAAGCCGCCCGCGACGCCCAGCTGAAGCGCGGCTTCCGCATCACCTTTTCCGAAGGCGCGGAGGCGCCGCGTCGATGACATTCGAACCGCTGAAGAACGACCGCTTCCTGCGCGCGCTGCGGCGCGAGCCGGTGGACTGCACACCCATCTGGATCATGCGCCAGGCGGGCCGTTACCTGCCGGAGTACCGTGACAGTCGCGCCCGCGCCGGCAGCTTCCTGGCGATGGCCAAGAACCCGGACTTCGCCTGCGAAGTCACCCTGCAGCCGCTGGACCGCTTCCCGCTGGACGCGGCCATCCTGTTCTCCGACATCCTGACCGTGCCCGACGCGATGGGGCTGGGTCTGTACTTCGCCGAAGGCGAAGGCCCGAAGTTCGAGCGACCAGTGCGCAGCGAGGCCGACATTGCGAAGCTCACCGTGCCCGACATGGCGCAGGACCTGGGCTATGTCATGGACGCCGTGAGCCTGATCCGCCGTGAGCTGCGTGGGCGGGTGCCGCTGATCGGATTCTCCGGCAGCCCGTGGACCCTGGCTTGCTACATGGTGGAAGGCGGCGGCTCGGACAATTTCTCGAAGATCAAGGCGATGGCGCTGAATGCGCCAGCCGCCCTGCACCGCCTGCTGGAAGTCACCACCGAGGCGGTGATCGCCTACCTCGCCGCGCAGCGCGCGGCAGGCGCCCAGGCCCTGCAGGTCTTCGACACCTGGGGCGGGGTCTTGAGCCCGCGCCTGTACCGCGAGTTCTCGCTGCGCTACTTGAAGCGCATCGCCGAGGCCCTGGACCGCGGCGAAGGCGCCGAGCGCACCCCGCTGATCCTGTTCGGCCGCGGCAACGGCCCCTACCTCGCCGAGCTGGCGGACACCGGTGCCGAAGCCTTGGGCGTGGACTGGCTCACCGACCTGTCGGAAGCCCGCGCCCGCACTGGCGGCCGGGTGGCCCTGCAGGGCAACCTCGATCCCTGCGTGCTCTACGCCGAGCCCGAGGTCATCCGCAGCGAAGTGGCGGCAACGCTCGCCTCGTATGGCGAAGGCCCCGGGCACGTCTTCAACCTCGGCCACGGCGTTTCGCCAGACATGCAGCCCGAGCACGTGGCGGCGCTTGTGGAGGCAGTGCACGCGCTCAGCCGGAAGCCCTGATCCTGCGAGCGCAAAGCGCACTACGGCGGGCCGCTGCGGGGCTGGCGGCGAGAGGCTGAGCGGATTGCAGGCGCCCTCACTCACGGGCGGATCGCGCTGCTAGAGCGGTGGCGCACCTGCGGCCACACGGATCGCGTCGATCGCGAATCCTGATCCTTGGCCGCATCGGCGGCGCGCGTTCGGACTCGCCCCGGCTGAATCCGGCCGCGCCTTCCCGATCCTGCGGCGCGCGCTGCCGCGCGTCCGGCACGCCTGCTGTCCTGGGCCTCGCGCTAGACCCCAGCGCCCAGCGCCGTGCGCAGCGCCTCGGCTTCCGCGGGCTTGCGCAGAAACAGGTCGAAGCCCGCACGTTGCGCCTGCACTTCGCTCGCGGCATCCGCACGGGCAGTGAGCGCGACGAGGCGCGGCACGCGTCCCTTCAGCAGGCTGGCCAGCTCGAAACCGTCCACGCCAGGCAGGTCGATATCCAGCACGGCAACATCGAAGGCGTGCGCCTCCAGCAGCGGCAGGGCGGCCAGCGCGTGCCCGGCACGCTGGACGCGGCAGCCCCAGGCCTGCATGAGCCCGGCGAGAGCCTCGGCGACATCGGGATGGTCCTCGACCAGCAAGACCGTGAGTGCGAGGGGCACCGGAGCAGCGCAGGGCGTCACTGCGGCCGAGGTCGCAGTCGCGGGGCCGCGCACGGGAAGCGCCAGATCCAGCGCGAAGCAGCTGCCCACGCCCGGCTGACTGGTCGCACTGACGCCACCGCCCATGGCCTCGGCGAGCTGACGACTGATCGACAGCCCCAGCCCGCTGCCGCCGTGCTCACGCGCGGTGCGCTCGCCGTCGGCCTGAGCAAAGGGCTGGAACAGGCCTGCCAGCTGTGACTCACTGAGGCCTGGCCCCGTGTCCCGCACTTCGAAGCGCAGTCGCGTGAGCGGGTCAGTTTCTGCGCCTGCCGCTGAAACGGTCAGCGCGACCCTGCCTTGGCGAGTGAACTTGATGGCGTTGCTCAGCAGGTTCAACAGAATCTGCTGCAGCCGCACGGGATCAACCTCCACCTGCAGCGCGGCTGCGGGCTCAATCGTCAACTCGAAGTCCAGATCCTTGGCCAGGGCGAGCGGACGCTGCAGCTCAGCGACTTCGAACAGCAGCACCGGCAGATCGACCGGCTGCGGCAGCAGCTCCAGCCGACCCGCTTCGATCCGCGCCACATCAAGCGCTTCGTTCACCAGCCGCAGCATCATCTGGCCCGAGCGCCGCACGGCCTCGGCCTGGCGCCGCTGCTCGGGGCTGAGCGACGAGGCCAGCAGCAGCGCGTTCATGCCAAGCAGGCCGGCCATCGGCGTGCGCACTTCATGCCCCAGCGTGGCGAGAAAGCGCCCCTTGGCCTCAGAGGCCTCCTGGGCCAGACGCTGGGCCTGTTCCGCCATGCGCAGGCGGTAGCGTGCCGCCAGCCGGCGACGATAGCCCGCCACCGACAGCATCAGGATCAGCAGCGCCAGCAGGGCGTAGGCCAGCCGCGCCGCCGGCGTCCACCACCAGGGCAAAGCAACCTCGATGTCGCGGATCTGCACCGGCAACCAGCGGCCGTCGGCGCCCGCGGCGCTCACGTGCAGGCGGAAGCTGCCGGCCGGCAGCTGCGCATACGCACGCTCGGGCACGTGACCGGTCTCGATCCAGCCGGGGTCGATGCCTTCAAGCTTGAAGCGGTAGGCGTGCGTGCCGGGGTCGGCGAACGACAGCAGCCGCAGCCCGATACGCAGGTCGCGGTCGCCGTGGCGCAGCTGGATCGGGCCGTCCGGAAGCTCGATGCGCTGACCGCGGCGGATCACCGAGGCCGCATGCCAGTGCAGCGGTGAGGGCTTGATCGGGCCGCGCAGACGCGCGGGGTCGAACACCACCACGCCGCCCAGCGTGAGCGCGGCGATGTAGCCCTCGCGCGTGCGCAGCGGCGCCTGCCGGGTGCGGAATTCGCTGCTGGGCAAGCCGTTGCGCTCGGTGAACTGGCGCAGCTCGGCCAGCTCGCCCGCGCGCGGCGGGCGGTAGCGGAACAATCCACGACCGGTGGTCAGCCAGACCTCGCCCTCGGGCAGCACCAACAGGCCGCCCGATTCCAACTCGGGCAGGCCGGCCTTGGCGCCGATTCCTTCGATGCGCTCCAGGGCAGTGCCATCCCAACGATGCCGCTCCAGGCCGGTCAGATGGTGCAGCCAGAGTTCGTCTCGGCCCTGGAACGCAAAGCCGAAGACGCGCGCGCGCGTTGACCCCGGCACCGCCGCGAACTCGCCTCCCTCCGGCGGACGCCGGTACAGCCCGCCGGGGCCCGCCCACCAGATCGCGCCGTCCGGCGCGCGCGCCAGATGTTCGGTCTCAACCAGGGCACCACCGTCGGCGGGGCCGCCGAAACTGCGCAACACCCGGCCCTGTGTATCGCGCAGCTGCAGCCCGCCGCCGACCACGCCCAGCCAGATGCCCTCGGGCGTTTCCAGCAGATGGTCGATCTCACCGCTCGGCACGGCATGTTCGCCCGTGGTGCCAAAGCGCTGCTCGCTGCCGTCGGCAAAGCGGATCAGGAGCCCATCCACCAAGCCCAGCCACAGGCTGCCGTCGGCGCGCTCCAGCACCGAGCGCGGACGGTTCGGAGCCAGATCATCGCCTGAGCGCAGCGTGCGAATCGCGCCCGTGCGCAGGTCAAGGTGTTCGATCTCGAAGGCGTTGCCGACCACCAGCAGGCTGCCGTCGCGCGACTCGGCGAGGCTGAGCGGCACCGAACCGCCGCGCTCGGGCTCGCGGCGCAGCACGCTGAAATCGCGCCAGGCCGGCGGCAGGCGCGCCAGGCCACCACCGTCGGAGGCGAACCACAGTCCGTCTTCGTGGTCGCGCAGGATCGACATCACCATGCGCCCGGGGAACGCCCAGCGCTGGCCAGGCTGCACTTCGGCGGCGATCCAGTCCTGCCCGCGCAGGCTCTGCACGCCAGATGTCAGCCCCACCCACAGATGGCCGTCGCCTTCGTCGAGGATCGACAGCACGTTGGCGCTCGGAAATCCGGGCCAACGCTCGAAGCGTGGGCCAGTCTCAGCGAGATCGAAGCGCCACAGCGCATCGGAGCTGCCCACGTGCAGGCCACCGTCGGCGCGCTCGGCAAGCTGCCACACCCAGTGGCCGCGCGCGGAGTCGGAGGGTGGCCGATGGCAGTCGAAGCCCGCGCCCTGGTGCCGACACAGCCCGCCGGCCGTACCGATCCACAGCGTGCCGTCGTCCGCGTGCAGCAGCGAAAGCACGGTGTCGTCGCTGAGGCTGTCGGCGCGCGCCGGATCATGGCGGAACACCTCCAGCTCGCCGCGCTCGACATGCATGCGATACAGGCCCGTTCGAAACCCGCCGAACCACAGGCTGCCGTCGGCCGCACTGCTGATCGCGAACACATCATCGGCCTCGATGCGCGGATCGGTGCTGCGGTTGAAGTGGCGAAAGCGTACCGGCCGGCGCGAGCTCATCAGACTGATGCCCCCACCCTCGGTGGCCACCCAGAGGCGGCCGCTGCGATCGACATGCAGGGCCTGCGCATTGTTGCCCGGCAGCGACTCGGGGTCGTCCGAGGCATGCCGGAACACTTCGAAGCCGACGCCGTCGTAGCGGGCCAGGCCTTCGATGCTGCCGAGCCAGAGAAACCCTTCGTGATCCTGCGCGAGCGTGTAGATCTTGCTCGAAGGCAGGCCGTCGGCAGTGCCGAAGCTGTCGAACAGCGGCGTCTCCGGCAGCGGCGGCGCCGCCCACGCGGCGGCGGTGAAGCCCGAGACAAGCGCCAAAGCACAGAGGCAACGCGGAAAGCGCATCGGTTCAAAGCCTGATCAATCGCTTGAGGCCGCATCCTGCCACAGGCCCTCGCGCAACGCGCCGTTCCAGCCCCGCAACGGCCGGCGATGCGCGGCTGACAACAACGGTCCGTAGAATCGGGGCCCGAGTTCCCGAGAGACCGCTCCCGCGTGCGCCGACACGGTGACCCCCTGCGACTGCTGCTTGCCCTGCTCGCCCTTGTGGCGACCGCGGCTCTGCTGTTCCTGGGCCTGGCCCTGCTCGAACGCAGCCTGGACGTCTGGACGCAACTGCAGGCCCTGCCCGGCTGGCTGCGCGCGCTGCTGCTCGCGGTGCTGACGGCGTTCGCGGCGGCGGGGGCGTGGCTCGCACTGCGCCTGCTGCGCGGCGGCCCGGGCCGCGCGCCGCGCGCCGAGCCCATCGACCGCGCGCGCATCGAGGCCCGCCTTGAAGCGCTGGAAGCCAAGGGTGAGGCCGCCGACTTCGCCCGCGGCGAGCTGGCCGAACTGGACGCGCGACGCCTGCGCGGGGTGCTGCAGCTGGCCCTGTTCGGCGACATCTCGGCCGGCAAGAGCAGCCTGGTGCGCGCCCTGGTACCCGAGGCCGAGGTCGCGATCGACGTGCGCGGCGGCTCGACCATCGACATCCGCCACCACCGCGCCGAGTTTGCCGGCCATGCGCTGGAAATCGCCGACGTGCCCGGCACCCATGGCGCCGAGGGCGCAGCGCTGTCGGAACTCGCGCGCGCGGAGGCCGCGCGTGCGCACGCTTTGCTGTACGTCTGCGAAGGCGACCTGACCCGCGGCCAGGACGCCGACCTGCGCGCCCTCGCGCGCTTCGGCCGGCCGCTGTTCCTGCTGCTGAACAAATCCGACCGGTACATGGACAGCGAGCGCGCCGCCCTGCTCGCCCATCTGCAGCAGCGCTATGCGCCCCTCGGCCTGCGCGTGCTGGCGGTCAGCGCCGGTCATCGCGAGCGGCTGCAGCGCATCGACGCGGACGGCAACGAAACCACCTTGGAACGCGTGCGCACCGCCGATCTCGGCGAGCTGCCGCAAGCCCTGCGCGCGCTCGCCCGCGTCGAAGCCCACACCCTGGAGCCCGCCCGCGAAGCCGCGACGCTGGCCGCGCTCGACGCGCGCATGGCCGAGGCCGAACAGGCCGCGCGCAGCCGCGAGTCGGAGGCCATCTTGCGCCGCTACACCCGCCGTGCGCTGGTCGCCGCGCTCGCCACCGTCGCCCCCGGCACCGATCTAATCATCCAGGGCGGGCTGGCGGCCGCGATGCTGCACGAGCTTGCCCGCCTGCACGGCCGCAGCCTGCGCGATCTCGATGTCGATGCGTTTCTGAAAGCCGCCGGCGGCCGCGTGCGCAGCCACAGCGCGGTGCTGCTTGCGATCGCCGGCAATGCCCTGAAGGCCTTCCCCGGCCTGGGCACCCTGGGCGGCGGCCTGGTGCATGCGGTGGCCTATGGCCTGCTGTTCGACGCGCTGGGGCGGGCTGCGGCTGAAGCCTTGGCCCAGGGCAGCGCGCTGGATCGCACAGCGACTCTGGATGCCTTCGAGCAGCAGCTGGCGGCGCCGCGCGCGGAAGCTCTGAAACGACTTGCCACACTGGGCATGGAAGCGATCCGCGGCGAACGTGAGGTGCAGCGATGAGACGGACCACGAACCTGCTCGGCACAGCAGCGATCCTCGCGCTCGCAGCCCACAGCGCGCAGGCCGAGCGCTACGCCATAGACCCCGTGCACAGCCGCGTGCTGATCCGGGTCTCGCACGCCGGCTTTGCGCAAGCCATGGCGACGCTGTCGGCGCCGCGCGGCTTCATCGACTACGACGCTGCCGCGCCCGGCACTGCCCGGGTGGAGGTCGAACTGCCGCTGGATCGCCTCGACTTCGGCGATGCCGACTGGAACCGCCGCATGGCGAGGCGCGACTACTTCGACAGCGAGCGTCATCCCACCGCGCGCTTCGTCTCCACATCGGTGCACGCGGGCACGGACGGGGAACTTCGGGTCGAGGGTCTGCTCGAACTGCGCGGTGAGCGCGTGCGGGTCACGCTGGCCGCCCGCATCAACCGCATCGGCCGCGACCTGCCCTACGTGCCGCGGCACAGCCTCGGTGCCTCGGCCACCGCCACGCTTGACCGCCGCGACTTCGGCATGGACCGGCACGCCGGGGCGGTCGGCAACGCGGTCGAGGTGTGGATCGAGGTGGAAGCGCGCCGGCAGCGCCGCGGCGAGCGCGATGGCAAGGGCGGCGCCTCAAACGAGACCGGCGCGCGCGATCCCAGCGCAGACCGCAACCCGAGCGATGCGGAAGCGGCGAAACCGTCCAACGCCACGCGCACACCTCCACAGCCACCCGACACCGACGAGACCCGCGACCATGCCACTGCGCAGCACTGACATCACCTGGGGCTGGGGCAGCCAGTTCTTCCACTGGGCCACCGCGCTCGCCATTCTCGCCACCGCCTTCGTCGGGCTCACCATGGAGGACGTGGATGCGCTCTGGTACTACGGCCTGCACAAGTCACTCGGCATGACGGTACTGGGCCTCGTGGTGCTGCGCATGCTGTGGCGGCTGGTCGATCGCCGCCCGCCCTACCCTACCGGCATGCCGGCCTGGCAGCGTCTGGCCTCCAGCGGCGCGCATGCGCTGATCTACGCCTCGATGCTGGTGATGCCGCTGTCCGGCTGGCTGTACAACTCGGCCGCGCGTCGGCCGCTGGACTGGTTCGGTGCCTTCAAGATTCCAAGTCTCACGGCACTCGACCGCGAGACCCAGACCTACAGCGTGCTCGGCTTCGATGCGCCGGGCTTCATCGACACCCCGCAGAAGCTGCGCGCGCTGGCGGGCGACGTGCACGAGACGCTGTTCTACGCCGGCGCGGTGCTGATCGCGATCCACGTGGCCGCCGCGCTCAAGCACCATTTCCACGACCGCGACGCCACGCTGGCGCGGATGGTGCCGGGGCTGACCCCGCCCGCACCTCGCGCAACCCCACCGCTTGATCCCACCGACCCCAAGGATTCGCCATGAACCTGCGTCGCCTCGGCACACGCACCGCCGCCGTCGGCCTGCTGGCCGCACTTGCCCTGCCTGCCTTCGCCAGCGATTGGACCGCCGACCCGGCGGCCTCGAAGCTCGCTTTCGTCGCCGAATACAGCGAAGGGCCCATCGACGGCCGCTTCAACCGCTTCGCGCCGAGCATCCGCTTCGATCCGGCCGACCTGGCCTCCGCGCGCTTCGACGTCGAGATCGATCTCGCCAGCGTCAGCACCGGCGACGAGGAGTGGGATGGCTATCTGGTGGGCGAGGAGTTCTTCAACGTCGAGGGCTTTCCGAAAGCGCACTACCGCGCCGAGCGCTTCGAAGCGCGCGACGGCGGCTTCGTCGCCCTGGGCACGCTGGAGCTGCGGGGCGTGCAGCAGCCCGTGGAGCTGAGTTTCACCTTCGAGACGAGCGGCGACGGCGCCACGCTGAAGGGCAGCGCCCAGCTCGACCGCATCGCCTTTGGCGTCGGCGGCGGTGACTGGGAAGATCCCGACACCATCGCGCATGGGGTGAAGGTCGAGACCGAGCTGAAGCTCAGCCGCTGATGGCCTCGGCCCTGACGCGCTGGATGAAGCGTCTTGCCGCCCGATTCCGGCGCGGCGAGACGTCATCGACGCCTGCGGGCGAGGATCCGCTGCTGCGCGCGGCCGACAGCCTCCGCAGCCTGCTTGACGACCCTTCCATTCCCGCCGAGATCCGTCGCGAACTCGCGGCCGACTATGCCGAAGTCGAAGCGATGCTCGGCCGGCTTGAGCAGGGCCAGATCCACCTCGCCGCCTTCGGCCGCGTCAGCGTCGGCAAGAGCTCGCTGCTGAACGCGCTGGCCGGCAGCGAAGCCTTCGAAACCGGCGTCCTGCACGGCACCACCACCGCGCGCGGTCAGCAGGCCTGGCGCGAGGCCGCTGCGCACGGCGTGCAGCTCATCGACACGCCCGGCATCAACGAACTCTCCGGCGAGGCGCGCGAGAAGCTGGCCTTCGAGGTCGCGCGCCGCTCCGACCTGATCCTGTTCGTGGTCGATGGCGACCTCACTCAGATCGAGCTCGACGCGCTCCGCCTGCTCGCCGCGCAGCAGCGGCCGCTGCTGCTGGTGCTGAACAAGGCCGACCGCTATCGCAGCGACGAGCTCGACACCCTGCGCGCGCGCCTGCTGGAGCACACCCGCGGCCTGATCCAGCCCGAGAACCTGCTGTCGGCGCGCGCCCAGCCTGCGCCAGAGCGCGTGCTGCGCGTCGACGCGCAGGGCCGTGAGCAGCTGGATAGCCGGCCGCGCAGCATCGATGTCGGTGAGGTCCGCGCCCGCGTCTTCGCCATCCTCGAAGCCGAGGGCAAGGCCTTGGCTGCGCTCAACGCCGCACTCTTCGCGGGCGAGCTCGCGGACAGCGTGGGGGAGCGCCTGACCCGCATGCGCGCCGAGCTGGCCGCGCGCATCACCCGCAGCTATTGCCTGGCCAAGGGCATGGCGGTGGCGCTGAATCCGGTGCCGGTCGCCGATCTGCTCGCCGCTGCCGCACTCGACGTCGCGCTCGTCGTGCACCTGTCGAAGCTCTATGCGCTGCCGATGAGCCGCGCCGAAGCCAGCCGTCTGCTGGCCACGGTGGTCGCCCAGCTGGCAGCGCTGATGGGCGCGATCTGGGGCGTGCACCTGGTGGCCTCGGCACTGAAGGGCATGAGCGCGGGCCTGTCCACTGCCCTCACCGCGGCCGCCCAAGGCGCGCTGGCCTGGTACGCCACCCTGCTGGTCGCGCGCTCGGCCGAGCGCTATCTGGCGCAGGGCAAGAGCTGGGGCGACAAGGGGCCGAAGCGCGTGGTCGCCGAGATCGTGGAAAGCCTGGATCGCGACTCGGTGCTACGCGAAGCGCGCGAGGAGATCCTGCGCCGCTTGCGCAAGCGCGGGGACTAACAGGCTGTTGAAAAACAGCCTGCAAGCCCGGCCAGGGATGGCCGGGACGACCAAGCGAGCGCAGGCGATGGATGTGTCGTGAGGCGGTACCGACCTGCGCCGGACCGCCGACTTGAAAAACTCCCCGGAAGGGAGTTCTTCAACACGGTGCCAAGGGCGAAGCGGCGCGCTCACGCACCACCGATCCGCGCGGCAATGGGCGTCCGAGCGCTGTCCGCGAGGGCAAGGGAATTGGGATTTGCAAGTACGCGCGCACGCAGCCGCTGTCGCGGATCCCCAGTCTCGAATCTCGGCCCCCGAAAAAGTGAGGGCGAAGCCGGTCGCCCGGCTTCGCCCTCTGGCCAGACTGTCGCAGCCCCCGCGAACGACAGTCGTGCTCGGTGCGGAAGCGCGGCGCCCTGCGCCGGCTTCCTTGAGTTCAGGGCATCCCTGCCCGCTCCACTTCCTCCCCTCGATGCTGCGCTGGCCCAATCCCCCGACCGGCCAGCGCAGCCTGCAACTGCCTCAGTTGTAGGCCGACTCGCCGTGGGCGCTGAGGTCGAGACCCTCGCGCTGCTCGTCGTCGCTGACCCGCAGGCCAAGCACTACGCGGATCAGGCTGAGCGCGACGAAGGTGACCACTGCAGACCACACGATGGTGATGATCACGGCCTCGGCCTGGATCAGAACCTGCGAGGCGATCGAGAAGTCTTCCGCACCGCCGCCACCGAAGCTGGGCGCGGCGAACACGCCGGTCAGCAGCGCGCCAACGATGCCGCCGACGCCATGCACGCCAAAGACATCGGCGGTGTCGTCCGCCTTCAGCAGGCGCTTCAGGCCGGTGACGCCCCAGAAGCAGACCAGCCCGGAGATCAGGCCAATCGCGATCGCACCCATCACGCCGACGGTGCCGCAGGCCGGCGTGATTGCGACGAGACCCGCCACGGCACCCGAAGCGCCGCCCAGCATCGAGGCCTTGCCGCGCAGGATGCCCTCGGCGGCCGACCATGCGACCACGGCGGCGGCCGTCGCCATCAGCGTGTTGATGAAGGCCAGCGCGGTGCCGCCGTTGGCTTCGAGATTGGAGCCGGCGTTGAAGCCGAACCAGCCGACCCACAGCAGCGAGGCGCCGACCATGGTCAGCACCAGGTTGTGCGGCGTCAGGTGCTCACGTCCATAGCCCAGGCGCTTGCCGACCATGTAGGCCGCGACCAGGCCCGCCACGCCAGCATTGATGTGCACCACCGTGCCGCCAGCGAAATCCAGCGCGCCCTTCTCGAACAGGTAGCCGCCGCCAGCCCAGACCATGTGCGCGATCGGCAGATAGCAGAAGGTGAACCACAGCACCGCGAACACCAGCACCGACAGGAACTTCATGCGCTCGGCGAAGGCGCCGACGATCAGCGCACAGGTGAGACCTGCAAAGGTCGACTGGAAGGCGACGAAGATCAGCTCGGGAATCATCACGCCATCGGTGAAGGTGGCGGCGAGCGAGTCGGTGGTGATGCCTTTCAGAAAAAGCGCATCCAGACTGCCGATCCAGGCATTGCCGCCGACGAAGGCGAGGCTGTAGCCGTACACCGCCCACAGCACCAGGATCAGCGAGAACACCGTCATCACCTGCATCAACACCGACAGCATGTTCTTGGCGCGCACCAGGCCGCCGTAGAACAGGGCCAGGCCAGGCACCGCCATCATCACGACCAGCAGGGTGGAGACCAGCATCCAGGTGACGTCGCCCTTGTCGACCGTGGGCGCGGGCGCGGCCTCTTCGCTGGCGGCAGCCGGTTCGGCGACGGCGGCCTCGGCGGCAGGCGCAGGTGTCGCCTCGGCGGGAACCGCCTCGGCCACGGCTGCAGGTGGGGCCGCAGCGGCTGCCGCCGGGTCAACAGCCGGTGCGGGTTCAGCGACGGGTGCGGGTGTGGCCGCTGGCGCGGCGTCCTGCGCGAAAGCGAAGGGGGTGAACGTCAGAAGCGCAGCCAGCAGCAGAGGCGACACTGCGCTGCGCAGGCGGGCGGACAGGTGGCTCGTGTTCATGTGTTTCTCCTGTGCGCGCTGCTCAGACCGCGTCCGCGCCGGTTTCACCGGTACGGATGCGGACCACCTGTTCGATGGGAGTGACGAAGATCTTGCCGTCGCCGGTCTTGCCGGTGCGCGCGGCCTGGCTGATCGCCTCGATGACCACTTCGACACGGTCTTCGGCGACTGCGGTCTCGATCTTCACCTTGGGCAGAAAATCGACCACGTACTCGGCGCCGCGGTACAGCTCGGTGTGGCCCTTCTGTCGGCCGAAGCCCTTGACCTCGGTGATCGTGATGCCGGAGACACCGGCCTGCGACAGCGCTTCACGCACTTCGTCGAGCTTGAACGGGCGGATGATGGCGGTGATCAGCTTCATCGGCGGATCTCCAGTTGCTGCGTGCGCATGGGCGCTCCCCTTGTGTGTGAATCCCCAGTGAGGGCCTCAGCACAGGGCGTGCCAGCTCCTGCAGTGCAGCATTGGATTCTTCAAGCGGTTGATTTATCGGCTTATGACTCGATGGGCACAGCAGCAAAACGCCCCGTTCTGGTGCAAGCAACACTCAACCTCACCGTACTGGGGCGATTCCGCGTGCACGGCACTGGACCTTTGCCCTACCGACGCTGGCCGCCGCCGCCGCTACCATCGCGCGGATGAGCACCCTGTTGATCGCCGACGACCACCCGCTGTTCCGCGCCGCGCTGTCTCAGGCCGTACGCGGGCTGGATGCGGCCCACGTGGTGCTGGAGGCCGACAGTCTGGACGCCGCGCGTTCGCAGCTGCTGGCGCATCCCGAAATCGATCTGCTGCTGCTCGATCTCAACATGCCGGACAGTCAGGGGCTGATGGGACTCGCAGCGCTGCGCGGCGAGTTTCCCGGCGTGTTGGTGCTGATGGTGTCGGCGCAGGACGATCCCGACATCGTGCGCCGAGCGCTGGCCTATGGCGCCGCCGGCTACGTGCCGAAGAGCCTCGATCTCGACGGTATCCGCGCCGCCCTCGACGCCGTGCTGTCCGGTGACACCTGGCTGCCGCCCGCGCTGAAACCCGCCGTCGACGCCCAGCCGGCGCGCGACGAGGACCGCGACATCTCAAGTCGCCTGGCGCGGCTCACCCCGCAGCAGATTCGCGTGCTGCAGCTGCTGGCCCAGGGCAGGCTCAACAAGCAGATCGCCGATACGCTCGGCATCCAGGAACGCACCGTCAAAGCCCACGTCAGCGCGATCTTCGAGCGGCTGGGCGTGCGCAACCGGACGCAGGCGGGGGTGTTGCTGGGATCGCTGGAGCTGGGCAGGTAGGTGGGAGCCGGGATTCGGGATTCGGGATTCGGGATTCGAAAGAGCTTGAGGCTTCGCGCTCCCATTGCCGCAAGGGGAGTTGCCGGTGATTGCCCACCCGATGTCATCCACTGCGCACGCGCGGCACCTGATCTGGAAAAGTCACCCAGGACCACGCACAACGGAGCCAAGGCGCAGGGCACTCGATCCCCCGGGCGCTATCACCTGCGGGCGCCCGCTTCTACGAATCCCCAATCCCCAATCCCCAATCCCGCTTCGCCTGAGCCCAAAGGCTCAGGCGAAGTACGGCATCTCACCCTTGGCGTGATCCGTCGCGTCGCGCACCGCGCGCACTTCGGGCACGCGCTGCATCAGGGTTTTCTCAACGCCGTTCTTCAAGGTGTAGTCGACCTGCTTGCAGCCCTGGCAGCCGCCACCGAAGCGCAGCACCACGATGCCGTCGGCGGTGATTTCTTCAAGGCTCACCCGGCCGCCGTGGCTGGCCACGCCCGGGTTGATCTCGGTGTCGATAACGTGCTGCACGCGCTCGACCAGGCTCGCCTCGGCGCCGGGCGGTACGCCCTTGATGCGCGGCGCGCGCACGGTCAACTGGCCACCCGTGGCCTCGCTGAGAAAGTCGATCTCGGCATCGGTGAAGTACTCGGCGCTGGCCGCCTGCAGGTACAGGATGAAGCCCTCGCACTGCACTTCCCATTCGTCGCCATCCAGATCGACCGCTTCGACAAACTCGAGTTTGGCGTCGGCGCTGGGCGTGCCGGCGCGCACCGCCGAGAGCCGGATGCCGGCGATGTCACCGCCCTGCTGCTGGATCAGGCGAACGAAATACTGCTGGGCGGCGGAGCTGATCTGGATCATGGTGCGACGGCTACCCGGGGGAATTGGGACCGAAATGGTACCGCATGACCCGTGACGCCTCGTGAGCCGGGACCACTGCGACCGCATGCGCGCTCATCTCCAGAACTGGGAGGAATACCGTCGGCCGGCGGGCGGCGCGATGACCGCTGGCTATACTCCGCGCCCTTGCTCTCGTCGGATGCCACGCGCCATGACCACGCTCGCCGAACTCGCTGCCCTGCGCTGCCGCCCCCTGCGAGGCGCCGACCACAAAGCCGCATCGACGCGGGTGGAAGAGGCCCTGACCGCTCTGCCCGGCTGGTCGCTGGTCGAGGATGGCGCGGCCCTCTCCAAGACCTACAGCTTCACCGACTATTACCGCACCCTCGCCTTCGTCAACGCGCTGGCCTTCATCGCCCACGCTGAAGACCACCACCCCGATCTGTCCGTGCACTACAACCGCTGCGTCGTGCGCTACTCCACCCACGACGTTGGCGGGCTGTCCGAGAACGATCTGATCTGCGCAGCCAAGACTGAGCTGCTGCTCGGCGCGCACTGAGACCGACCCGGCCCACCATGCCCCCCGGGCCTGCGCATGGGAACCTGAGCGCGGCCCTGCGGCTGACCGCGCTGCTGCTGGGCCTGCTGTGGCTGCTGGTCTACGTGCCCGCGGCGCAGCTGGACGCCGAAGCGCGGGCGCAGTCAGCGCTGTACGCGCGCGGTGACTCGCCGTTTCGCTGGAGCTTCAGCGATCCCGACGCCTTGGCAGGCCCGGCGCTGGGCGCGCAGCGACTGGATCGCGCGCGCGGGGCTGCGGCTGCGCTGCGCATCGCGATGCCCAACGGCGACGCCAATCTGGGCCTGCGCCTGTCCGGCCGGCGCGTCGATCCCTCGGCCCTGCCGCGGCTGCGCTTGCGCATGCGCAGCGAGCGGCCGCTGCAGTGGCGACTGGCTGCCGCCAGCGACCTCAAGCCGGATGTCCCCGCCGGGCCTTGGATGCCTTGGCCGCCCGCTTCGGCAGTGGGCTCCGGTCGAGAGGTTCCCGCGGACGCGCAGCCTGAGTTTTTCGAGACCGATCTCAGCTCCGTTCTGCCGCCGCTGGACGCCCCGCTCGCGCAGCTGCGCCTGCAGCTGATGGGCGAACCCGGTCAAGTGGTGGAGCTGCAGTCACTGAGCCTGCATCCCGCCTGTGCAGCAGCGCACTGCCAACCACAGCGGGTCGAACTGCCGCCGCACCTGCTGCCCTCGCAGCGGCTGGCAGCGCGCGATGCCGCCCTGCTCGATCTCCCGCAGGCGCCGGTCGGCGTGCAAGCGCCGGAGTGGCTGGTGCGCGCGGTGCAGGCGATGCGTGCCCTGAATCACTGGCACGCCGCAGCCATCGCCGCGCTGCTGGTGCTGGCCTGCGCCCTGGGCGCGCGCCTGCTCTCGATGCCGGTGCGGCGCGCCTTCGCCCTGCTGATCGGTGCCGGTCTGCCGATCCTGCTGCTGTCTCTGGGACTGCCGCGCTTTCCGCCGCAGGCCGCGGACCTCGTGCTGATCGTCGGCTGGGTCACGGCGCTGTGGTGGCTGCGGCCGGCTGGCGCCTTGAGTTTGCCTGCGGCAGCGCTTCGGCCCGAGCAGGTAGCGCGGCTGATCGGCTCGCGTCGCGCCTGGCGATCGGCCCTCGTGGTCACCGCAGCGGGCCTGCTCCTGCTCACGCTGCTCAGCGTGCTCGGCAGCGGAAGCGAACAGGGAGGCTTGCAGGCCGAACGCAGTGGCCGCTACCTCGCCTGGGCTGCGCTGCAGCAGGTCTGGCTTGCGCTGTTTCTGCTGCCGCATCTGCGTGAACCCGGCAAGGACGCGCAGACGGCTGCGCTGGCCGGGCTGCTGTTCGCCGCCCTGCATTTGCCCAACGCCGAGCTGATGGCGCTGTGCCTCATCGGCGGCTGGGCCTGGTCGCGCATTGCGCTCAAGCACGGCAGCCTGCTGCCGCAGATCCTGTCGCATGCGGCGCTGGGCCTCGCAGCCAGTGCACTGCTGCCGCAGAGCGTGCTGCGCTCGCTGGAGGTCGGCGGTCGCTACGTGTTTGCGCCGCTGTAGGTCGCTTCAGCGATCCAACGCATCCAGCACGGCTTTCAGCTCGGCCGGCAGCGGCGCGCTGAGCGAGTACGGCTCGGTGCCGTCCTTCAGCGCGAACTTCAGGCTCGCGGCGTGCAGGAACAATCGCTTCAGACCGGCTGCCTTCAGGGCCTTGTTGGCCTCGCGCTCGCCGTACTTCTCGTCCATCGCCACCGGGTGGCCGCTGTGCTGGGCGTGCACGCGGATCTGGTGGGTGCGGCCGGTGTCGATGCGCACTTCGGTGTAGCTGTGGCCCCCGTGCAGGGCGAGACGGCGGAAATGGCTGAGCGAGGCCTTGCCCTCGACCGGGTCGACCCGGACCATGCGCTCACCGCCCTGCAGCTCGAACTTGCGCAGCGGCGCGTTCACGCTGAAGGGCTTCTGGCCGACGTCGCCGACCAGCAGGGTCAGGTAGCGCTTTTCCAGCTTGCCCTCGCGGATCAGGCGCTGGAGTTCGGTCAGCGCCGAGCGCTTCTTGGCGACGACCAGCAGGCCCGAGGTATCGCGGTCCAGACGATGCACCAGCTCCAGCGGCTCGCCCGGACGCAGCTGGCGCAGCAGTTCGATGGCGCCGAAGCTGATTCCGCTGCCGCCGTGGGTGGCGATACCGCTGGGTTTGTCGAGCGCCAGCAGAGCGCGGTCTTCGAACACGATGCTGTCGCGGATGCGCTCCAGCTGGCTGCGCGGCGCCTCCTGCGGGGCCTCGGGCTCGGCCAGCCGCACCGGCGGAATGCGCACGGTTTCACCGCCTTCGAGCCGGGTGTCGGGCTTGGCGCGACCGCCGTTCACGCGCACCTCGCCGGTGCGCAGGATGCGGTAAATCAAGGAGCGCGGCGCGCCCTTCAGCTGGCCCAGCAGGAAGTTGTCCAGACGCTGGCCGGCGCGGTCGGCCGGCACTTGCACCAGGCGCACGCCGCCCGCTGTGGGCTGCTTAGCGGTTTCGTTTGCTGCGGCCGCACCCGGCTTGCTAGACTTCACGCGCGATAAGGTCCTGATTTTCCAGCGCCCTTCTCGTTTCCGGGGCTGTTTCATGCATCACTCGGCGCGCTGCTCTTCGTAGATCGGACGGCGCGCGGGCCGAGTGTCGGTCCGCTTCAAGGCGGGCGTGCATGGTAGCGGCAACGGCGCAATCCAGCTTGATCGGGATGTACGCGGCAGGGGGCGAGGCCCCTGCGCCGCGCGGGGCCAGGGATGGGCTCCGGGACGGAATCGGCGCATGCCGCTGGCCCTGAGGGGCGGTGGCTCGCCTGTTTCGAGTGGCCGGTTTCGAGCGCGCGCCGCCCTTTGTTGGCGAGCGCCGCGCGACGCCAGCCGCCGGTGGCGGGAGGGATCCCGCGCCGGCATCGCAGTATCGCGGCAGCCGCTGTCGCCACCGCTACCCTCGCTGGGCGAGGTTCTGGCCGGGCGTGCAGCGGAACGGTGATCGGTCATGGCGCGGCGGGGCTCCCGCAGCGCGGTCCGGTCGGTGGTACCCAACGGCAAGAACAACGTGTGGCGCTCCCGCGGGCCTTGATGGGCCCGGCAACGGTCGCAGCGCTGGTGACTCCGCTTCGGGCGCGCGGCCTTCGCGTGCCTTGGCCGGGATTTCCGGCGTTCCCCGCGTGAGCGCGCGAGGAATGACGTCCAATGAAGAGAATGCTGATCAACGCAACTCAGGCGGAAGAGTTGCGTGTGGCCATCGTCGACGGCCAGAGCCTGTACGACATCGACATCGAACAGCCCGCGAAAGAACAGAAGAAGTCCAACATCTACAAGGGCCGCATCACCCGGCTCGAACCCTCGCTGGAAGCCGCCTTCGTCGAATACGGCGGTGAGCGCCACGGCTTCCTGCCGCTGAAGGAAATCTCCCGCGACTACTTCCTCCCCGGCACCGACCCGAACAAGCACGGGATCAAGGAGCTGCTGAAGGAAGGCCAGGAAGTCGTCGTCCAGGTCGACAAGGAAGAGCGCGGCAACAAGGGCGCGGCGCTGACCACGTTCATCTCGCTGGCCGGCCGCTACATGGTGCTGATGCCCAACAGTCCGCGCGCCGGCGGCGTCTCGCGCCGCATCGAAGGCGAGGACCGCCAGGCCCTGAAAGAGGCCATGGACAAGCTGAACATCCCCGACGACATGGGGATCATCATCCGCACCGCCGGCGTTGGCCGCGATGCTGAAGAGCTGCAGTGGGACCTGGACTACCTGCTGCAGGTGTGGCGTGCGATCACCGACGCCGCGCTGGCTCGCCCTGCTGCGTTCCTGATCTACCAGGAGTCGCGTCTGATCGTGCGCGCCCTGCGCGACTACCTGCGCGCCGACATCGGCGAGATCCTGATCGACTCCGAGCAGATGTTCCAGGAGGCGCGCGACTTCGTCGAACAGGTGATGCCGCACACCCTGCGCAAGTTGAAGCTCTACAAAGACAGCATCCCGCTGTTCAACCGCTACCAGATCGAGTCGCAGATCGAGAACGCCTACGAGCGTCAGGTTCGCCTGCCCTCGGGCGGCTCGATCGTCATCGACCAGACGGAAGCGCTGACCGCCATCGACGTCAACTCGGCGCGCGCCACCAAGGGCGGCGACATCGAGGAGACCGCGTTCAACACCAACCTCGAAGCCGCTGACGAAGTCGCTCGCCAGCTGCGACTGCGCGACTTGGGCGGCCTGGTGGTGGTCGACTTCATCGACATGGAGTCGAACCGCCATCAGCGCGAAGTCGAAGAGCGCCTGAAGAACGCGCTGAAGCATGACCGCGCGCGCGTGCAGATCGGCCGCATCTCGCGCTTCGGCCTGCTGGAGATGTCGCGCCAGCGCCTGCGCCCCAGCCTCGGCGAATCCAGCCAGACGGTCTGCCCGCGCTGCGCCGGCCACGGCCGCATGCGCAGCGTCGAATCGCTGAGCCTGTCGATCCTGCGCCTGATCGAAGAGCAGGCGATGAAGGACAACACCGGCCAGGTGCTGGTGCAGGCCCCGCACGAGATCGCCAACTTCCTGTTGAACGAGAAGCGCCGCGGCCTGCTCGAAATCGAGCAGCGCCACGACGTGCCGGTGGTGATCGTGGCCGACGATCAGCTGGAGACACCGCACTTCAACGTGCAGCGCATCCGCGAGGGCGAACTGGGTGAAGAGACCGCCAAGCCCAGCTACCACCGCACCTCACCGCGCAAGCAGGAAGTGCATGCGCTGACCCGCGCCAACCTCAACATTCCGCCGGCCCCGGCGGTGAAGGCGGTCAAGCCGACCAGCCCCGCACCGATCCGCGAGGATCGCGAGGACGAGGAGCGCCCGAAGCCCGTACCGCAGCCACAGGCGCAGAAGCCGCAGCAGATCGCGCCGCAGCCGCGTCGTGAGCCGCAGGCCGAGCCAGCCAAGAAGCCCGGCCTGTGGTCGCGTCTGCTCGGCATGCTCGGCTTGGGCGCCACCGAAGCCCCGGCAGCGCCGCCGGCGCGTGACGGCAAGCGCGAGGGTCGCGACGGCCGCAATCGCGACCGCGATCAGCGTCGCGAGGAGCGCCGCAGTGAACGCGGCAACGAGCGTGGCGATCGCAACGAACAGCGCAACGACAGCCGCACGGAAGCCCGCAGCCAGCAGGAGGGTCGCGGCGGCAAGCCGCAGAAGGGCCAGCAGGGCGCAGCGGGCGGCAAGGCGCAGCCGCAGGAGGACCGCGGCCAAGGGCAGCGCCCCCAGGCACAGCCGCAAGACGAGCGCAGCGAAGGCGGCCGCAATCGGCAGGGCAAGCCCCAGGACAACGCGCGCACCGACAAGCCCGAACGCGGCGACAGGCCGGAGCGCGGGGAGAAGCCCGAGCGCAGCGAGCGCAACGAGAGCCGACGCGAACGCGCCGAAGCCGCTGCGGCAGCCGCGGCCGCAGCCGGAGCCGCCGCCGAGACGCGCCCACCCCGCGGCGAAGCGCGCGCGCCGGAAGCGCCCAAACCGGCCGCGGCCGAAGCGGTTGCGCCTGTCGCCGTCGCCGTGACCGAAGAGGCGGTGGGCACGGAAGCCCTCGCAAACGCAGCGCCTGAAGCGGCGACAGAGGCCGCAGGCGAGGCCAGCGCTGGCGGACGTCGCCGCCGCGGTCGCCGCGGCGGTCGCCGCCGCCGTCGCGAGGCCGGTGCCAACGGCGAAGCCAACGGCAGCGATCAGAGCCTGGGCCTGGACGACGACGACAGCGACGATGCCGACGGCATTGAAGCCACGACGCCGATCGAAGCGCCAAAGTCGAACGCCCAGCCCGAAGCGACGGGCGAAGCTGCCGAGGCCGATTCGGACAGCGCGGTGGCGCAAGCCCCGGATGCGCCAGCCAAGGGCGAAGCGCCGCCCTTCGTGCCGGTGCCCCTGCCTCGCCCCGCGGCGGTCGCAGCCGCTGCCGCAGCCACCGCCACGCTGGTGCCTGCACCCGCGACTGCCGTCGTCGAGCCGGCGAGCGTCGCGCTCGCGGACGTAGAGTCCTCACCCGCGCCGGCTGAACCGGCCCCGCCGACAGCGCCGTCGCCGCCGCAAGCGCTGGCTGCGCCTGCACCCGAACCGGATGCGTCGTCTGTCGACAGCGTTGAGGCAACTGCAGCGCCGATCGCCGCATCGGTGCCCGCTGTCGAGGCGGAGGTTGCGGTGGCGGTGGCCGCGCCCGCGCTCGCCACCGTCGCGCCTGCCTACCCGGATGCAGCACCCACGCCGGCAGCGCAAGTCGAGGCGGCCGCTGCGGCAGCCCCTGTCGAGGCAGCCGAGCCCGCGATCGCCGCAGCCTCCGAGCCAGCCTCGGTCGAATCGCAGGCAGCGCCTGTTGTGGCCGAAGCGGCACCGAGGGTCGAAGTCGACTCGCCGGTGGAGGTGAGCATCGAAGCCCCGGCAGCGGCTTCGGCGACACCTGTCGCCACAGTGACCGAAGTCGCGGAAGCCGCGCCTGCTGCCGAAGCCGCGGCGACCGCAAACGCGCCGGCGGACGCCGGAGCAGACGCTCCGGCGAGCGAGGCCCAGGCCCTTGCCGAAGCCCCGGCTGCGGAAGCGACACCGCGTCAGGAGCGACTTATCTGATCGGGCAGATCCCCCGAACAGCGCACGCGAACGGCCCGGCACTCCCGGGCCGTTCGCGTTTGGGCGGCAGTGCTTGCTTGAGACATGCTGCGCGCCACGGAGGGCGCGCCCTGGCCGCGAGCGCACACCGGCCCAGTCGACAGAACGCCGCGAAGGTCAGGCTGCGGCGCTGAAGCCCGCCTCCGCTCACCTTCTGGACCAAGCCGTCGGGTCAACCCAGGGAGCGAACACCGCGCGCTGCTTGATGGAGACCTGCTGCGGGACTGTCCCGACGCGTGCCTCAACTCGCGTTGGGATCCACCAGTCCGTGCTGCCGAGCGATCCGCGCCAGCGAGACCACATCGCGCACGCCGAGCTTGTCGAACACGCGGTACTTGTGGGTGGCGACGGTCTTCGCGCTCAGGCTGAGTCGCTGGCCGATCTCGGTCATCTTGCGGCCCTGCACCAGCAGCAGGGCGACCTCCAGCTCGCGGGGCGTCAGCGCCTGCACGGCTGAGGGCGTGCCGGTGAGCCCCTCCATCGCGATCTGTCGAGCGATCGAAGCGCCGATGTAGCGACGACCTGCCGCCACTTCACGCACTGCAGTGAGCAGTTCGGGTCCGGGCGCGCCCTTGTCGAGGTAGCCATAGGCACCCGCAGCCAGCACGCGCTTCGGAATCGGACCTTCGTTGAGCACCGAGACCATGATCAAACGCACATCGGGCAGGCTGCGGGCGAGGCGCTCTGTGACCTCCAGGCCGGACAGCCCGGGCATGTGGAAATCGCAGAGCACCACATCAGGCTTGAGTTTGCGCAGGAGCGGCAGGGCCTCGTCGCCGCTGCCGGCCTCGCCCACCACCTGCAGATCAGGCTCGGCCTCAAGGATCATGCGCACCCCGGCGCGCATGAGCCCATGGTCGTCCACCAGAACAATCCGAATCATTCCGCTCCTCCCCCAAAGGCGAAAGCTTGCTGTGCGCCCCTCCGTGCGACCGCGCTTAGCGCGACCGGCCACTGACGAATGCCGACCTGCGAGCGGATCAGACCATGAATGCAATCCGGAAGGCGGGCAAGACCCGCGCACGGTGCTGTGCACTGCGTTCCGAACCACTCTCAACCTGAGCCGGGCCAGCACCCCGATCGTGCAGGCGCTCGGAGCTCAAGGCTGCCGCGGCGACCGGGCGCTTACCAGACCAGATCGTCGGGCACGGCGAAACGCGGGTCGGCGTACTCGTCGCCGCCTTCAACCGCATTCGGATCGACCTGCAGGGCCACGCAGTCCGGCATGAGCGCGCGGGCCTCATCGGCGTGCGCGAGTGTCACCAGGTGATAGCGACCGCCCGCGGACACAATCGCCAGCTCACCGGCGTTCAAGACTTTGAGCTGCTCGGCCGTGACATAGACACGGCGAATCTTGCCGGCATGCTCGAAGTGCCGCGGCAGATCTGCGCTGGCGGCGTTGAGCGAGGCCTTCTGCATCAGCTCGAACAGCTTCTGCCGCGCTTCGCGGCGGCGCGCGGCCTCGGCCTGGCGCTCGCGCTCCAGGCGCTGCTGCTCCTCGCGCTCGACGCGCTGGCGCAGCGCGTAGGCCTTGGCCAGATCGATCTCCTCCTGGCTGCGCGCCGCGGGTGCGTGCGCACGCGCGTCCTGCGGACGGCGCGGGCCCGGCTTCGCCTGCGCAGGCTTGCCCGGCGCAGGCTTGGCGTGTGCCGCAGAGCGCGCTGAGGCATCGCGCGGGGGCCGCTGCGGCTCGCGCGGCTTGGCGGGTTCAGGAGCTTTGAAGCCCAGCTGCATCAGCTGGTCGCGCAGGGAAGTGGTCATCGCTGGCAGCAATCGTCGTTGGCACCGCGGCGTCAGTAGTGCGGCGGCGGCGGCTCCTGCGCCGGATCGGCGTACAGCAAACCGCGCAGGGATTTCAGGTCGGTGAGCATCAGCTCCAGCCGGCGCTCGAGTTGCTCGATGCGCAACGTCTGGTCGGTGATCACCGCGTTCAAGCGCTGCATCGTATCGTCCTGGAAAGCCACCCGCATCTCCAGTTCGACGATGCGCTCCACAAGCTCATGCATGGCCCACCTCCGCGCCGGCAGCCAGCGAGCGACCTCGACCGATCCCGTAGTAGGCCAGTCCGCTGCGCTCCACGCTCGCCGGATCCCAGATGTTGCGGCCGTCGAACACCACCGGGGTCGTCAGGCTGCGGACGATGCGGCGGAAGTCCGGGCTCCAGAAGGCTTTCCACTCCGTCACCAGGACCAGCGCATCAGCGCCTTCCAGAGCCGCATACGGCTCGTCGACCAGGCTGAGGTCGGGCCGCTCGCCGTAGAGGCGCAGCGCCTCATCGCGGGCTTCGGGATCGAAGGCCGAAACCGCGGCGCCATCGGCCCAGAGCTGCTCCATCAGACGACGACTCGGCGCCTCACGCATGTCGTCCGTGTTCGGCTTGAAGGCGAGCCCCCAAAGCGCGATGCGGCGGCCGCGCAGGTCGCCGAAGTGGCGCTTGAGCAGGGCGTGCAGCTTGTCTTTCTGCGCGTTGTTGACCGCTTCGACCGCGCACAGAATGCGCGCATCGAAGCCCTGCGCCGCGGCGGTGCGATGCAGCGCCTGAACATCCTTCGGAAAGCAGCTGCCGCCGTAGCCGGCGCCGGGATAGATGAACGAGAAGCCGATCCGAGGATCGGAGCCGATGCCTATGCGGACCTTCTCGATGTCGGCTCCAAGCCGCTCAGCGAGGTTGGCCATTTCGTTCATGAAGCTGATCTTGGTGGCCAGCATGGCGTTGGCGGCGTACTTGGTGAGCTCCGCCGAACGCAGGTCCATGATCACGATGCGCTCGTGGTTGCGATTGAAGGGCGCATACAGCGCGCGCAGCACGTCAACGGCGCGGGCGCTCTCGCAGCCGATGATGATGCGGTCAGGACGCATGCAGTCCTTGACCGCATCGCCCTCCTTCAGGAATTCGGGGTTGGAGGCAAGCTCGAAGGCCAGCGTCGAGCCGCGTTCGGCCAGCGCGGAAGCGATCTCCGACCGTACCCGATCGGCGGTGCCGACCGGCACGGTCGACTTGGTCACCACCAGCGCCTCGCGCTGCAGATGGCGGCCGATGGTGCGGGCCACCGTCAGCACGTGGCTGAGATCGGCGCTGCCGTCCTCGTCCGGCGGCGTACCGACCGCGATGAAAACGATGTCAGCATCGGCCAGCGCCGCGGCGGCATCGGTGGTGAACTGCAAGCGGCCCGCGCGGCTGTTCTCGATGACCATGGGCGCGAGGCCCGGCTCGAAGATCGGCACGCGCCCATGGCGCAGGGCTTCGACCTTGTCTGCGTCGATGTCCACGCAGGTGACAGTGTTGCCGACTTCGGCGAGACAGGTCCCAGTGACCAGGCCGACGTAGCCGGTTCCGAAGACGGTGACGTTCATGCGCTCACTCCGGGGTTGATCGATCGACCGCGCGAACGAAGGTCTGCGGCCGAGGCGCAAGGCTAGCCGACGGGGATGCAGGGCCTGTTGCAGTCACGGTCGGCCCAAAAGAAAGCGGCCGGCGAGGCTTCGCCGGCCGCGATCTGGAATCGCTGCGAGGATTACTCCGCGGCGACGATCTCGATCAGTTCAACTTCGAACTTGAGCGTGGCGTTCGGGCCGATCGGGCCCGGGGTGCCGTTCTCGCCGTAGGCTAGCTCGGAGGGCAGCCACAGGGTGTACTTGCTGCCGACGTTCATCAGCTGCAGGGCTTCGGTCCAACCCGGGATGACCTGGTTCAGGGCGAACTGCGCCGGCTCGCCGCGATCGACCGAGCTGTCGAACTTGGTGCCGTCCAGCAGGGTGCCGGTGTAGTGCACCTTGACCGTATCGGTGGCGGCCGGACGCGGGCCTTCGCCTTCCTTCTCGACCTTGTACTGCAGGCCGGACTCGGTGGTCTTCACGCCCGACTTGGTCTTGTTCTCGGCCAGAAAGGCTTCGCCCGCCTCGCGATTGGTCTTGGCGGCGGCCTGGGTCTCAGCCTCGCGCTTGGCCTGCAGCTTCTGGCCGAAGGCCTGCTGCACCGCCATCGCTTCTTCCTGGCTGATGGCCGGCTCTTCGCCGGACAGGCCGGTTTCGATACCGCGCATCAGCACCTGCAGATCGACCTCATCCTTGATCTGCACCAGCGAGCCCGCGATCTGCAGGCCGATCACGTAGCTGATCTTGTCCTTCTCGGTTTCCAGCTTGTCGTTCGCGACCGCGAAGGACGAAAACCCGACCACAGCGGCGGTGGCCGCGGCGAGCAGGGTGGTGCGCAGGGAATGCTTCATGGGTTCTCCAACAGGATAGGCGCCGTGAGTCCGACGGCGACGGGGCGCGGTATTGTGGGGTGGCCCCCGCAGGGGCGCAACGCCGGGCCCACGGACGCTTGTCGGCGAAGAAGGTTCCCCAGCCGTCGATCAGGCCATCAATGCGGTCACCGCCAGCACGTGGCAGGCGAGCACGACGGCGGTCAGCAGCGCGCGCAGACGGCGAAACCACAGCGGGGCAGGCAGACGGTCGCCCGGCCCATCCAGCCACCATTGGCCGACGAAGCCACAGGCGAGCAGCAGCAGCGCGGCCGCAGCGGGCGCCTGCAGCGCGACCCAGGCCCACAGGCTGGGCAGCACCGCCCAGACGTACTCGATCGGGCGATCGACCGAGAGCCCGCGCCCCCAGCGCACCCCGCCGAGGAAGGACAGGATCAGAGCGGAGTAGCCGAGCAGGGCCGGCTGCGCCAGGGCGCGCCAGTCCGGCGACCACACCGACACCGACAGCAGCAGGAAGGGCAATAGCCCTGCCAGACCCAGCCATACCGCCATACGCTCGGACTTGCGCACCTTCACTTGGGTCTCTCCTCGCCGTGGTTCATCCTGCCCCGCATTCCACCTCACGGAGCCCGACCTTGGAAACCCTCTCGGAACTTGAACGCCTTCGCACCCGGCACCCGGCCACCTTCGCTGTGGGCAGCGCCGAAGAAGTCGAAGCCTTGGCCCGCTTCGCTGCGTTTTTCCAGAGCTTCGCCAGCGATCGCATCGAGCGCCTGCTGCCCGTGACCTATGCGGAGGACGTCTACTTCAACGACACCCTGAAGGCGATTCGCGGTCTGCCGACGCTGGCGCACTACCTGCGCGACAGCGCCGACGCCGTGGAGGACTGCCGCGTTCAGGTGCTGTCGAACACGCGAACCGCGGAGGGCGAGTATCTGCTGCGCTGGCGCATGAGCATCCGCTTCAAGCGCTTCCGACGCGGCGTGGAGACCGAAACGGTTGGCCTCTCACACCTGCGCTTCAACGCACACGGCCTGGTGGTCTATCACCAGGACTACTGGAACGCCGCCGACGGCCTCTACGAGCACATCCCCCTGCTCGGCAGCCTGATCCGGCTGATCAAGCGCCGGCTGTAGTCGCCGGCGCTTGATCGCTGGCCCCTCAGGAGCCGCCCAGCAGCTTCTCGATCTCGGCGCGCATCGCCGGGTCGTCGGGGCGCGTGCGGCTGCCGAAGCTGGCCACCACTTCGCCCTCGCGGTTCAACAGGTACTTGTGGAAATTCCAGCCCGGCGCCTGGCCGGTGGCTTCGGTCAGCTCGCGGAAGAAGGGCGCTGCCTGCTCGCCCTTGACCGAGACCTTCTCGAACATCGGGAACTTGACCGCATAGGTGTTGGTGCAGAACTCGGCGATCTGCGACTCGTCCTCGAACTCCTGGTCCATGAAGTCGCCGGACGGGAAACCGAGCACCGCGAAACCACGACCGGACAGCTCCTGATGCAGGGCCTCAAGGCCCTCGTACTGCGGCGTGAATCCGCACTTGCTGGCGGTGTTCACCACCAGCAGCACCTGGCCCTCGTAGCGCTCGCACAGGCTGACCGGCTCCTTGCCGGCCAAGGGTCGGAAGTTCTCGCCTTCGAGTACGCCGCAGGTCGCCAGCGCCGGAAGCGGGCTTGCGAGAAGACAGGAGAACAGCAGGGCGGCGGGCGTGAAGCGCATGGCGAGGGGTCCGGCAGGGAGGGGAACAAGCCAACGAGGCTACGCCGCGAGTGTCAGCGTGGAGTGAAGTCGGGCCGATGTCGCCTTTGCGGATCCTTCTTCGTATATCACGTCTGCAAGCGCGCACGAACGTGCGCCAACGCCACGCCCTACCCCACTCCCCGCCGCACGGAGACGCCCCATGATGGATTTCAGCCTCGGCCAGATCTTCGGCCTGTTGCTGCGCACCCTGCCCTTTCTGATCCTGCGCCTGGCGGTGTACATGGGCATCACCCTGGCCTATGTGATCGCCACGGGCGGAGGCGCGGGCATCGGCTATCTGTTCGGCAAGGTGGCCGCCGACCCCGGCGGCGGCAGCGCCTGGGGCGCGTTCATCGGCTTCGGCCTGATCAGCGGGGTGCTGTACTGGGCGCGCGAATACCTGCTCTACCTGGTCAAGGCCGGGCACATCGCGGTGCTGGCCGAACTGCTGCAGGGCAAGGAGATTCCCGGCGGCCGCGGCCAGCTTGAGCACGCTTCGGCGGTGGTCAAGGAGCGCTTTGTCGAAAGCTCGGTGCTGTTCGGCGTCGACCAGCTGATCAAGGGCATCCTGCGAGTCTTCAACCGCACCATGCTGATGGTCGCCAACTTCCTGCCCATCCCCGGGCTCGATGGCCTGGTCAAGTTCGTCAACGCGGTGATCAACACCTCGCTGACCTATGTCGACGAGGTGATCCTCGCCCACGCCATCCGCACCGGCAGCACCAATGCCTGGGCCTCGGCCCGCGATGCGGTGGTGCTGTACGCGCAGAACTACAAGACCATGCTCAAGAATGCGGTCTGGCTGACCTTCGTGATCTGGGGCCTGACCCTGGTGATCTTCCTGCTGGTGATCGGCCCGGTGGCGCTGGTCGCAAGCGTGTTCCCGGGGCTGGCCGGCTTCTGGACGTTTGCCCTCGCCGTCGTCACCGCGATCTGCCTGAAGGCCGCGCTGGTGGATCCGCTCGCGATGACCGCGCTGATGCAGGTGTTCTTCAAGGTCACCGAAGGCCAGACGCCCGACCCGCAGTGGTCGGCCAAGCTCGAAGGGATGTCGGACAAGTTCAAGGAACTAAAGGACAAGGCCGGCCTGACGCCGCCGCAGCCGGTGGCGGGCACGCCCGCGGCAGCGCCGCCGCCACCGCCTGCGTTCTAGAGGTTTGCCGGCGCCGTGGACGCGCCTTGGGGCAACAGGGATCGATTCCCTCGTGGACGTGATCCGTAGTGATGAGTCCGGCGTCACCGGATTCGCTTCCGCTGGATCAAGCACTTGCGCGCTCGATCCGCGTTTGCACGCGCCAAGACGTGCGGCAAGGCTGATGGCTTCAGCCTTGCCTTGGGCCCGTCGTGCGGGGCTCATGCGTTGCCGCGGAGCGGCCCGCAGCGCGCGTTAGGCGCCATAATCCGGGCCCCGCCCTGCGCGGCCCCACGCCGCCCAACCGCCGAGACCCTGCATGAAGCTGTTCGCCCGCTTTCGCCGCCCGCTGTGGGAACACCCTGAAACTCCGCGTCGCGCCGAAGCCGTGCGCTCAGAGACCGCGCCCGAGCTGATCCGCCTGCTGCCGAACATCGCGGCCAGCGACACTGCAGCCGAAGTGAGGCGCGCGGCGATCACCCGCATCGACAGCGCCGAGACCCTGCTGGGCCTGTTGGCCGCGGAGAAAGACAGCGCCTGCCGCGAGGCCATTCTGGGCCGCGTGCGCGCCCGCCTGCTCGACGCCAAGGTGCCTGCCGCCGAGCGCCAGCAGCTGGCCAGCCACGCGGCGCTGCCGGCAGAGCTGGCTGAGACCATGGCCGAATCCGCACCTGAGCCCGAGCTGCGCGAAGCTGCGGTGCTGCGTCTGAACAAGCCCGGCCTGCTGCAGCGGCGCTGCCTGAAGGACCCCGACCCGGCCCTGCGCCTGCGTCTGCTTGAGCGCATCGCTGACGAAGCCACGCTGGAGCGCATCGCCGAGGCCGCACGCGGCCAGGACAAGGCGCTCTCGCGCCGCGCCCGCGAGAAAGCCGATGCGCTCAAGCTCGGCCGCGGCGATGCCGGCGCCATAAACCAGCGTGCCCTGCAGCTCGGCAGCGCCTTCGACGCGCTGGCGCGCAGCCTGCCGGCTGACGCCGAGGCGCAGCTCGCCGCGCTGGATACCGAAGTCGAACAGCTCGCACCGCGTCTCGACCCTGCCCTGCTGCGCCGGCTGCAGGGCCATGCAGCCAGCGCCAGCGCCGCGGTCAGCGCGCTGAAGACTGCTCACCTGCCGAAGCCGAAGCCAGAGCCGCAGCCGGCAGCAGCGCAGCACGCCGCAAGCGCAGAGCCCCCGGCAGAGCGGTCGGCCGCGACGGCAGTGGCCACCGGGCCTGACGACAGCGAGGCTTCCGCCAGCGTGGCCACGGACGCGGCGGGCGAGGCACCCATCGCCCGCGCCGAAGTCGCCGGCACGCCGGCCGACGCCGCCCCTGTCGCGGCTACCGCTTCGACCGCAGCCGCGCCTGCGCCCGCACCCGCCGCCCAGCTGCCCGATGAAGCCCTGCGCGACGCTCTGAAGCAGGGCCTCGCCGGCGTTGAAGAACAGCGCCTCGGCGTCGCCAAGCCTGCCCTGGAGGCCGCCCGCGCGCGGCTGGCCGCTGGCATCAAGCCGACGCCCGGCCAGCGCGACAAACTGCGCGAGCTGGAGGCCGGCGTCGCCGACATGGAGCGCTGGCAGCGCTGGGCCGGCAACAAGGTGCGCGCGCGCCTCTGCGATGAAGTCGAGCACTTGATCGGCTCCGGCCTGCACCCCGACGCCGTCGCCAACCGGGTCAAGGAACTGCAGGACGAGTGGGCCAAGGTCGAGGCCGCCGAGCCCGATCACGGCGAGCATGCGGCGGGCATCGGCAAGCGCTTCCGCGCGCTCTGCCACCGCGCGCTGGCGCCGGCGCGGCCCTACTTCGAGCAGCGTCGCGCCCTGCGCTCGCAGAAGGCCAGCGAGCTCGACGCGACCATCGCCGCACTGGCCGCTGACATCGAGCAGGCGCCGGACGACCTCAAGCCCCTGCGCGAGCGCGTGGTCAACGCCCTGCGCGAACTGGATGAGGTCGAACCGCGCGCGCGGGCCGCGCTGGGCAAGCGTCTGCGCGCCCAGCTGGACCAGCTCGACGCCCTGCGCGACGCGCGCAACCAGGCGGCGGTCGAAGGCAAGCAGGCCCTGCTCGAACGCCTGCGCTTCGCCGCCCGCGGCGATGCGACGCAGGCCATCAATGCCGCCAAGGCGATTCAGCAGGAATGGCGCAACGCACCGCGCGCCGACCGCAAAACCGAGGATCGCCTGTGGGCCGAGCTGCGCGCCATCGTCGACCCGCTGTTCGAGGCCGCGCGCGCCGGTGCGCAGGCGCGCACCCAGGCGCTGGCGGCGGTCGAAGCCGAGCGTCGCGGCCTGGTTGAGGCCGTGCAGGCGCTGGGACAGGCCGAGGATCTCGCGCAGATCGATACCCAGCTGGCCGAACTTGAAGCGCGCTGGCAGGCCCAGCAGCCGCAGCTCGAAGATGCCGCAGGCGATGCCCGCCCCGGCCGCCCGCCGCGCGATCGTTCGCAGCCCGAACGGGGCGAACGCGCAGAGCGCGGCGACCGCAACGAGCGCCGCCCACGCCCGCCGCGCGCCGCCGAAGGCAGCCTGGAGCGCGAGTTCGAAAAGGCCGTGGAGCGTCTGCGCGCCGCGCAGAAAGCGCAGCGCGAGGCGCGGGCGAAGCATGCCCTGCAGGCGCTACTGGACGCCGCACTCGACGGCGCGAAGGACGACGCACTCAGCGAGGCCGAGCGTCGCGAGCTGGCCGCTGCGCGCGCACGTGACCTCACCCGCGAAAACCGCGAGGACGCCCTGCTTGGCCTGGAACTCGACGCCGGCATCGACAGCCCCGCCGACGCGGCTGCACGTCGCCGCGAGCTGCAGATGCAGCGCCTGGCCGAGCGCATGGGCAGCGGCGGCTCACGCGTGGATGCGCGCGCGGCGCTGCTGGCCTGGGCCGCACATGCGCCGCAGGCCGATGCCGCGCAGAACGCGCGTGCGGCGCGTGCGCTGAAGGCCCTGCTGGGATGAGCTTCGACCTGCTGGTGCGCGACGCCGCGCTGGCCGACGGCCGCCGCGGCGTCGATGTCGGCGTGCGCGGCGGTCGCATCGTCGCCATCGCACCAGCGCTGCCGGCCGAACACGCGGGCGAAGTGATCGAGGCGCGCGGCCGTCTGCTCAGCGCGCCCCTTGTCGACGCCCACTTCCACATGGACGCCGCGCTCTCGCTGGGCCTGCCGCGGCTCAACGCCAGCGGTACCCTGCTCGAAGGCATCGCGCTCTGGGGCGAGCTGAAGCCGCATCTCACCGTCGAGGCGGTGGTGCAGCGCGCGCTGGCCTACTGCGACATGGCCGCAGCGCAGGGCCTGCTGCACATCCGCAGCCATGTCGACGTCTGCGATCCGCGCCTGCTGGCCGTCGATGCGCTGCTCGAAGTGAAACGCCAGGTCGCCGGCTACATCGACCTGCAGCTGGTCGCATTCCCGCAGGACGGCTACCTGCGCGCGCCGGGTGCAATCGAGAATCTGCAGCGCGCGCTGGACCGCGGCGTCGATGTCATCGGCGGCATCCCGCATTTCGAGCGCACGATGGCCGACGGCGCCGACAGCATCGCGCGCCTGTGTCGCCTCGCCGCCGAGCGCGGCCTGCGCGTCGACATGCACTGCGACGAGAGCGACGACCCGCACTCGCGCCACGTCGAAACGCTGGCTGCAGAGACAATCCGCCACGGCCTGCAGGGCCGCGTCACCGGCTCGCATCTGACCTCGATGCACAGCATGGACAACTACTACGTGTCCAAGCTGCTGCCGCTGATGGCCGAGGCGCGGCTCTCGGCGGTGGCGAATCCGCTGATCAACATCACCCTGCAGGGCCGCCACGACAGCTATCCCAAGCGTCGCGGCATGACCCGCGTGCCGGAGCTGCTGGCCGCCGGCATCGACGTGGCCCTGGGCCAGGACTGCTGCATGGACCCCTGGTACAGCTTCGGCAGCGCGGACATGCTCGAAGTCGCCAGCATGGCCGTGCACGTGGCGCAGATGACCTCGCAGGACGGCATCCGCGCCTGCTATGCCGGCGTCACCGACACCGCCGCGCGGGTGATCGGCCTCGACGACTACGGCCTGCGCGAGGGCGGCCCGGCCGACTTCGTCCTGCTGCAGGCGGCAGACCCGTTCGAAGCGATCCGCCTGAAGGCCGCACGACTTGCCGTGGTCCGGCGCGGACGTGTGATCGCACGCGCGCCAGAGCGGCAGAGTTCGCTTGAGCTGCCGGGGCGGCCGCCGCAGGTGTCGCTGGAGTTCGTGCCAGGCAGCCTCTGAGGCGACGGGCTCTCCAGCGACGGCGTGCCGGCGCTCGGGTGGCGCGAGCGGAATGTCGAACTCCAGGCACGTCGCTCGGGGCGAGCGTCGAGCTCCAAGCACGTTGCGCGGGGCGAGTGTCGAGCTCCAAGGCACGTTGCGCGGGGCGAGTGTCGAGCTTCGGTGGGTCAAGACCCACCCTATGGCATCGGGTCGCTGGCCTGCCTCGGCATGCCATCACGACCCATAGGGTGGGTCTTGACCCACCGTTTCCTGCGCGCCGGTCGCGAGCCGCGAGCCGCGCCATCGAACACGCAACCGAAACCGGTTCGCAATCACCACATTCGTGGCGAGCCGGTGGGTCAAGACCCACCCTATGGGCCGCCCTTGGGACGGGCTGCGGGCCTCAGCCGCTGACGGCGCGGCGGCGGCGCGGGCCTCGGGAGTGCAGCACGTCGGCCAAGCTCTGACGCAGGCTGAGGCGGGCAGACTGCAATCGCTGCGGATCGAGCAGAGGCCACAGCGGCTGCGGCGCGGACTCGATGAAGTCCAGCGCCTGGGTCAGCGCGCGGCGCACGGCGGCCACGGCCTCAGGCACCTGGCGGTGATCGATCACGCTGCGGCAGTTCGGCGCGCCGCATTCGCAGTCGAAGGCCTCGCTCGGGCCCATGAAGAGCGTGGCGTAGTCGTTGCTCAGCTGTTCGCCGGCTTCGATGTCGCGCAGTGCGATCTCGAAGCCGAATTCGGTGCCGCCGCAGTTGGGCGCGCAGCTGTGGTTGACGTAGCGGCCGTGGTCCCACAGCAGCACGCGATGACGGCGGCCGTCGCTGAAGGTCCAACGGTCAACCAGCGGTGCCCAGCAGGCTGGCAACTGGGCGATTTCGGACTCGGGGATGGCCTGATCCAAGCCATCCATCACCCAGACCAGGCTGCCGCGCGGGATGCGCTGGGTGGCGATCACACCCTCGCCCACCACGTCGTTGATCGGTACGAGTCGCGTATGCGGATGCATCATCGGCTCTGCCCCTCCGTCGCCGGCACGTGATAGGCGCGGGCCGAGGGCACGTCGACCTCACCGCCCGAGCGCAGCGCCGCCAGCAGGGGCAGATCGCGGGGGCCGGCCTTGGCATAGGGCAGCAGCGGCTGCGGCACCTTGCCGGCGAGTTCGAAGGCAGCGCGGGCCTCGGCGTCCCAGCGCTCGTAGTAGCGTTCGGCATCGTCGCGGCGGATCTCGCCGCGGCAGCTGAGAGCACCGCAGCGGCAGGCCATCGGCTGGATCAGATTGAGGGTGCCGTACTCGCAGGTCAGCTCCTCACCCGGCTGGATGTCGCGCACCGCGATTTCGAAGGCGTCGCCGATGCCGCGACTGGCCGGCGCGCAGCAGTGGTTCATGTAGCGACCGAAATCCCAGCAGAACACGAAGTCGCCATCGGCCGCCTGATAGGCGTAGCGGTCGACCTGCTGGCGCAGCAGCGGCGGCAGCGCCTCGCGCTCGGCGGCGGTGAGGATACGGTCGAAGGCGTCGAGCACCCAGAGAAAGGTGCCGCGGGGAATGAACTCGGTGGCGAAGACTCCGTAGCCGATCTCGGCCGAAATGAAGCGAAGCTCCGAACTGGGGTGGATCACGGCAACTCCTGCGCCGGATAGCGCTGACACAGCAACACTGGAATGCGCTCGGGCCGCGCGACCACGCCTGCCCCATGGCAGGCGCGACGGAGGCGGGGGTCCGCCTCCTGCGAGCGCGAGCGCCGGTTCGACCGGAGCGCCGCGCCCGCTGCGTGCCGATCCACTGAGATCGGCTCCGACGTGCTCCCCCCCTGGAGAACATCAGATGCTGCGCTGCGTGCGACACAGTGCCGGTCGCACGCTGAGCGCAAGAGTGGAGTCTTCGCGCGGTCTTGACTAGGGGGCCGGCGCGCGCGGGGCGCGGATGCTGTTCAGACGGGCCTGCGCGCGCGCGCTCCGGGCGTCCGCGCTGCCGCGGGCCCCACGCGCCGCGCCGCACGCACGCGCGCCTGGCGCGCTCATGCGAGGGCGCGCACATGCGCAGCTCCCCGCGCTCACGCAGGCGCGCCCACGCTCGCCCGCGCGGGCCCACGCGAGCCTGCTCGCCCACGCGCGCCAGCTGGCGCGCCCACGCGAGCATGCTCGCGTGACTCCCGCCACATCCGGCGCGTCTCTCCAGCGCTTACGGTGCGCGGTCCCGATCCGATCCCCGGACGACGCCTGACGGGCCGTGTGCCCGAGGAGCCCCCACCGTGAAACTGCCTCTCCGCGCGCTGCTGTCCGCAGCCATCCTCACTGCTCTGGCCGCCTGCTCGGCCCCGAGCGGCGACAGCGCACCTGCCGCTCCGGCCGCCGAGGCCGCGCCCACTGCCGCAGCTCCGGCAGCGCCGCAGCCCATCGCGATCGACATGAACGCGATCAAGACCCAGCCGATCAGCTTCAGGGCGGCGGATCTCAACCCGGACGTGTCGGCCTGCACCGACCTCAACCAGCACGCCAACCAGACCTGGCTGGCGGCCAACCCCGTGCCTGCGGATCGCAGCAGCTGGGGCAGCTTCGAGGTGTTGGCCGAGCGCTCGCTGGAGATCCAGCATGCGATCGTGCAGGCCGCTTCGAAGTCGAACGCGGGCGCCGGCAGCATCGAGCAGAAGGTGGGCGACTTTTTCGGTTCGGGCATGGACACCGCGGCCATTGAAGCCGCGGGCGTCGAGCCGCTGAAGCCGCGTCTCGCCAAGATCGACGCCATCACCGACACCGCCGGCATCGCGGGCTACCTGCGCGAGTCTTACGCCGTCGGCCAGGGGCCGCTGTTCGGCTTCTACGCCAATGCCGACCTCAAGAACTCCGAAATGGTGATCGGCTACACCAACCAGGGCGGTCTCTCCCTGCCGGAGCGCAGCTACTACCTGGAGGACCGCGAGGACTTCGTGGCTGCGCGCGAGGCGCTGCTCACGTACGCCGCCACCGTGCTGCAGCTCGCCGGCGCCGACGAGGCCAGCGCCAAGGCCCAGGCGCAGCAGGTGCTGGAGTTCGAGACCCTGCTGGCCAAGGCTTCGCTGGACCGCGTGACCCTGCGCGACCCGGCCACCCGCTACAACCCGGTCTCGATCGAGCAGGCCGATGCGGTGACCCCGAACTTCCCCTGGGGCGATTTCTTCGACGCTGTCGGCGTGGCCCGTCCGCAGATGTTCTCGCTGGCGATGCCGGACTTCTTCCGCGAGTTCGACCGCATGCTGGTCGAAGTGCCGGTGGCCCAGTGGCAGACCTGGCTGCGCTTCCGCGTGCTGAACGATGCCGCGCCGTATCTCGGCAAGGCCTTCGAGGACGCCAACTTCGCGCTCTACGGCAAGACCCTGCGCGGCCAGCAGGAGCAGCAGGAGCGCTGGAAGCGCGTGTTGAATGCGGTCAACGGCAGCATGGGCGAGGCGCTCGGCCAGCTCTACGTGGCCGTGGCCTTCCCGCCGGAATCCAAGGCCAAGATGCAGCAGCTCGTCGCCAATCTGTCCGACGCGCTGAAGGAGCGGCTGCAGAACCTCGAGTGGATGGGCGACGAGACCAAGACCAAGGCGCTGGAGAAGTGGGCGAGCTTCACGCCCAAGATCGGCTACCCCGACAAGTGGCGCAGCTGGGACGGTCTGAACGTGGGCCGCGACAGCTACGTCGCCAATCTGGAGGCGGCCGCGGCCTTCAACTATCGCTTCATGCTGGACAAGATCGGCAAGCCGGTCGACAAGACCGAGTGGGGCATGAGCCCGCAGACGATCAACGCCTACTACCGCGCGTCGGCCAATGAGATCGTCTTCCCGGCCGCGATCCTGCAGCCGCCGTTCTTTGATCCGAACGCCGATGACGCGCTGAACTACGGCGGCATCGGTGCGGTGATCGGCCACGAGATGCTGCACGGCTATGACGACCAGGGCAGCAAGTTCGACGCCGTCGGCAACTTCGCCAACTGGTGGACCGACGAAGACCGCGAGCGCTTCAACGCCCGCACCGACAAGTTGGTCGCGCAGTTCAACGCCTACGAGGCCCTGCCGGGCCTGAACGTCAACGGCCGGCTGGCGCTGGGCGAGAACATCGCCGACCTCGGCGGGCTGACGGTGGCCTACGCGGCAATGCGCCGCGCGCAGGGCGAGGGCTTTACGGATCCGATGGTCGAAGGCCTGTCGCAGAGCCAGCGCTTCTTCCTCAACTGGGCCACGGTCTGGCGCCGCGGCTTCACCACTGAAGCCATGAAGCTGCAGATCACCAATGGCCCGCATGCGCCGGGCATGTTCCGTGCGGTCGGCGCGCCGTCCAACATGCCGACCTTCCACGAGGCCTTCGGCTGCCAGCCGGGCGACCGCATGCGCCGCGAGGGCGAGGAGCGCGTGGCGATCTGGTAAGCGCGCCACGCAAGCAGCACTGAAGTGCGAACGGCCCGGGCAACCGGGCCGTTCGCGTATGGAGACGACAAGCGCTGAGCCCAGCCCACGGAACGCGCAGCCTGGCTGCCTGCGTGGGGAGCCTCTCAGGCCAACTTGCAGCTGCGAGTTGTCGTGCTCGGGATGCGGATCGAGTGGAGGTCGACACGACCGAGCGCCCTGTTGGCCTCGCGGCTGACGTTACGTGCAGCAGGAACTTGACGCTCCCGCGAGTCGCAGCAGGGCCTTCTCCCAGCGCTTGACGTTGTAGTCTTGACGGTCACGCCGTGGGGGCGTCTGGGGAGAGTCATCGATGAGAAATGCATGCATGGGGCTCATGGCCGCATTGGCCATGAGCATGAGCGGGCCATTGCTCGCCGGAAACGATGAGAGCCGAACAATCTCCTTCGGCGCGCATCGGTTTGATCCACTACTGGAGTCGACGGTCTACCGTCAGGGAACCGAAACGCAGGAAGGGTATGCGCTGCGCCTGGTGCAGTTCGATCGCTCGCCGGATCAACGCGCGCTGGACCAACTGAAGTCCGCTGGAGCCAAGGTGCTCCAGTACTACCCGCACAACGCCTACCTGGTGTGGTCGAACGCGTCCGTGGCAGCGCGCGCATCGGCCATCGAGGGCCTGCGTTGGCAGGGCGAATTCAGCCCCGACTGGAAGTCGGCGCCGGAGCTGAAGGGCCGTGAGGGGCGAATCGACAATGTCGCCGCGCTGGTGGTCAATGATGGCAAGCTGGATGAGCTGCTGGTGCGCATCGCGGCCATGGGCGGCGCGATCCGCAGCCACTCTCCGGCACAGCCAGATCGGGCCTTGCACACCATTGTGCTGGGCCTGCACGCCGACAAGCTTTCCGCACTGAACGATCTGCCGCAGGTGCTCTGGGTCGAGTACTCCAGCCCCAAGCCAATTCTCGATGACGAACTGTCGAGCCAAATCGTGGCGGGCAACTACAACGCATCGAACCAGGTTATCGGTCCGGGCTACCTGAACTTCCTGCAGTCGCTGGCCTTGAGCGGTGCAGGCGTGACCTTTGCGGTGACCGATTCGGGCATCGACTATGACAACCCCGAGTTCGCCGGCCGGATCGTGGGCGGCTTCGACTATGCGGGCTGCGCCTCGGCCGCGGGTCGCCCCGGTGACGACAAGTCCACCGGCGGCCATGGCACCCATGTAGCCGGCATCATGGCCGGCGCAGGTGTAGTCGCGGGCGGGGTCGACGCCAACGGCTACCATTACGGCGTTGGCGTAGCTCCGGCCAGCCGTCTGGTGGCGCTTAACCCGATCTGCGGCGGCAGCGGCGCGTCTTGGCCGCCGGCAGGTGGCTGGCAGGAGCTGTCGAAGCGCGCACTGCTGCTTGGCGCCATCGGCAGCAACAACAGCTGGAACTCGGGCGAAGGGACCGGGATCGGCTACAACGCGTCAGCGCGTACACACGACTTCATGGTGCGCGACGGTGACTTCGACACTGCCGGCGTCAACGAGCCCTTCGTGCTGGTGTTCTCGGCCGGGAATTCGGGCAGCGGCGCAAGGACCATCACGGCGCCGAAAGAAGCCAAGAACATGATCACCACCGGCAATTCGCTCAATCAGCGCGCGGGTGCGATCACCGGAATGGCCACCTCGAGCAGTCGTGGCCCTGCCGTCGATGGCCGCATACTGCCGACGATCGCCGCGCCGGGCTCACAGATCGCGGCGACCCGTCGCGTCGCCGGTGCGACCCAGTGCGGCACGGCGATCGGTGCGGGGGTGCTTCAGAACTATGCGTTCTGCACCGGCACCAGCATGGCCTCGCCACATGCCGCTGGCCTCACCATCCTGCTCACCGAGTGGTGGCGTGGCCTCAACAGCGGCGTCACGCCCAGCCCAGCGATGCTGAAGGCGCTGCTGATCAATGGCGCAGTCGATATCGGCGGACCTAGCGCCCCGGTTCCAAACAACGCGCAGGGCTGGGGACGCGTGCATCTGCCGGGCAGCATCGGGCTCGGTCTGCAGAGCAACTACTATGACCAGAGTCATCTGCTGGACAACGCAGGCGAGGTTTTCGAGCGGAGCTTCCGTATCCCTAACTCGGCCAAGCCAGTGCGCATTTCCCTCGCCTGGACCGACGCGCCAGGTGCGGCAGGCGCCAACCCTGCCTTGGTCAACAACCTCGACCTCGAAGTCGTGGCGGGCGGGGTCACCTATCGCGGAAACGTCTTCAGCAACGGCAGCTCGGCCGCAGGCGGCAGCGCCGATGATCGAGCGGTGACTGAAAACGTCTTCTTGCCCGCCGGCACCAGCAATATCGTGGTGCGCGTGCGCGCCTCTGCCCTCCCGGGCGACGGCGTACCCAACCGCGGCGACGCCACCGATCAGGACTTCGCGCTCGTGTGCAGCAACTGCGCCGAGGAAGCATCGTTCACGATGGCCGGGAGCACGATGGGGGAATCCTTCTGCGCAGGCGAAACGATCACCAGCACGCTCGGACTCGGCCCGATCCTAAGCTTCAACAGTCCGGTGACGATGAGCGCCACGGGTCTTCCCAGCCCCGGCACAGTCAGCTTCAACCCGAACGTGGTCAGCACCTTGCCGGGCACCACGACGGTGGCCATCAATACGGCCGGCGTCCCTGCCGGCACGCATACCCTCCAGCTCGTGGGCACCTCGGGAGACATCGTCCGCAGCTTGGGCCGCAGCCTTTTCGTGGCCAATGCCCCGGCAGGCGCTGCCACCTTGGCCAGCCCAGCGAACAACGCGGTGGGCATCGCGCTGAACGCAGCCTTCAACTGGGAAGCAGGAAGCCAGAGCTTCGAGTACACGGTGCAGATCGCTCGCGATGAGGGCTTCACCGACATCGTGAGCGAGGCCACCACTCGCGGGCTGGCGTTCACCCCGCCGCAGGCACTGCCTAGCAACGCCCGCTTGTACTGGCGGGTGATTTCGCGCAATGCCTGCGCCGCCGTGCCAACCGCGCTGTTCTCGAACGGTTTCGAGAACACTCCCCCGGCAATCCGCGCGATCGGCGCAACCGGAACAGTCTCAGCGATCGGCAGCTTCACCACCGCCGCCTTGCCGGGCGACTGCCCAATCGGCACTACGGTCCAGGCGCTGTACTCGGAGGACATGGAGACCGGCGCGGGCCCCTTGCCGAGCGGCTGGACCAGCAGTGCGGGCACAGGCACCAACACCTGGACGATCAACACCTTCGCGCCACAGGCCGGTCTGCGTGGCCTGCAGGGCGTTGCCCCCACAACAGTCGCGGATCAGCGGATCGAAACCCCCGCCATCGCGGTGCCCGCAAGCGGCGGCCCCAGCTCGCTCGTCTTCTGGCAGCGCCATGACCTTGAACCACGCAGCGGTGGCGGCTGCTGGGACGGTGGATTCCTGGAGGTTTCGGCCAACGGCGGTGCGTTCACGGCGGTCACGTCGGGTATCGCGAACCCGCCCTACGACGGCGCCCTGGCTGGCAGCAACCCTGCAACCCCACAAGCGGCCTGGTGCGGAACGCGCGACTACGTCCGCACGGCCGTCGACCTTGCGCCCTACGCCGGCCAGAGCCTGCGCTTCCGCTTCCGTCTGACCTCCGATGACTCGGCCAATCGGCCCAACGGCTGGATGATCGACAACGTCCGCGTGCAGCAGTGCAGCACCGCGCCCTGAGCCGGATCTAGCCCGGCGGGACCACGGAGGCCCGGGGCAACCCGAGCCTCCGTGGTCCTTCTTGCGAGCGCGTCCGAGACGTGCCGCTTTCACCGTCCGCCTGCGACCGCAATGCGGGCCTGCTATCGTGCGCGCCCCCAGAGTTCACCCTGCGAGGTCCACGGACCATGCTTGAGCGCGTTATCGAACGCAGCCTGTACGCCGCGCGCTGGCTGCTGGCGCCCATCTACCTCGGCCTGTCGCTGGCCGTGCTGGCCTTGGGCTTGAAGTTCTTCCAGGAGCTCTTCTATCTGCTGCCGTCGGTGTTCGAGAAGACCGAGGCGGATCTGATCCTGGTGGTGCTGTCTCTCATCGACCTCGCCCTGGTGGGCGGCCTGCTGGTGATGGTGATGCTGTCGAGCTATGAGAGCTTCGTGTCGCAGTTGGACTCGGCCGACGAGGGCGACAAACTCGGCTGGCTGGGCAAGATGGATTACACCAGCCTCAAGAATAAAGTGGCCTCCTCTATCGTTGCGATCAGCTCGATCCACCTGCTCAAGGTGTTCATGGACACCCATCGCACCGACAACGACAAGCTGCTGTGGTACGTCATCATCCATCTGACCTTCGTGGTCTCGGCCGTGGGCATGGGCCTGCTCGACAAGTTCACCCGCAAGGACGACTGATGGCGCGCAACCCACTGCAGGAACAGCTGCTCAAGGCCGGCCTGGTCAACAAGAACAAGCTCGACCAGGTGGTCCGCCAGCAGCAGAAGGCGCGCGCCGGCAAGGGGGCGCCGGCATCCAGTGAAGAAGCCGATGCCGTCGACGCCGAGCGCTTGCGGCTGGAGCGGGCGGAGCGCGATCGCGCGATCGAGTCACAGCGCCGCAGCGAGCGCGAAGCGGCGGAGCGCGCGGCGCAGGTGCGCCAGATCATCGAAGCCCATCGAGTGAAGAACGGCGATGACGGCGACTATCGCTTCGAACATGCGGGGCTGATCCGCAGCCTGCGGATAGGCGCCGCACAGCGCCCGCTGCTGGGCCGCGGAGCGCTGGTGATCGCAAGCCTCGGCGAATCCTACGCCTTGGTCGCGCGCGACATCGGCGAACGTCTGCGCGGCATCGACCCAGGAGTGATCTGCGTAGACCATGCGCAGAGTCCGCATCAGCCCCCGGAATCGGGGTCTGACGAGGAGTTCTACAGCCGCTTCCAGGTGCCCGACGACCTGGTCTGGTGAATCCGCGCGGCGGTCGACGGACGGCACCGGTCATCCACCGCCGCGCCTTGCCTCAGGCGCATGACGCCTTCAGCGACGCACGTCAGCGCCCTCACCGACCTGCCAGGCCTCGATCTCGGCCCGGCTGCAGCGCGAGAAGTCGCCCGGCACCGTGTGCTTGAAGGCGCCGCTGGCGAGCGCGAAATCCAGAGTCGCCTGGGCATCGAGGCCGGAATGCAGACCATGCAGCAAGCCTGCAGCGAAGGCATCGCCTCCGCCAATGCGATCGACGATGCCGTCGAGCACATAGGGCGCTGCTTCCAGCAGACTGCCGTCGCGCAGGGCCAGCAGCGCGCCCAGCTCTTGCTGCTGGACTCCTCCTGACAGTCGCAGGGTCGCGGCAAACTGCTGGAGCCGCGGAAACGCCGTGAACGCGGCCTCGGCGGCGGCGCGGAAGGCCGTACGCGGATGCATGCCGTCGAAGTTTTCTCCCAGCACCAGTGCGATGTCGCGGTGGTTGGCGAAGATCACGTCTGCACTGGCCATCAAGGGCTTGAGCAGGGCTGCCGCGTCGCCTCCCCAACGCTGCCACAGCTTGCCGCGGAAGTTGCCATCGAACGAGACCGGCATTGCCAACTGGACGGCGGCCTCGGCCGCGGCAATGGCTGTGCGCGCGCACTCGGCCCCCAGTGCGGGCGTTACCCCTGACAGGTGCAGCCGACTTCCGCCCGCCAGCAGGGCCGGCCAGTCGTAGTCGGCACTCTGCGCAGACGCGAATGCTGAGCCTTCGCGGTCATAGACCACCTCGCTGGCGCGCCGCAGCGCACCCTGTTCGAAGAAGTACAGCCCCATCCGGCCCTCGCTGCGACGCACGCCATCGGTCTGTACGCCAAGCCGACGCAATTCGCCCAAGGCCGTCTCGCCGAGCGCGTTGGCAGCGACGGTGCCAAGCATGGCCACCGGGTGACCGAACTGAGCAAGCGCAACGCCGACGTTAGCCTCGGCACCCCCGACATGGACCTCCAGACGCGGCGTCTGCAGGAGACGTTCGTGCGCAGGTGCCGAAAGCCGCAGCAGCAGCTCACCAAAGCACAGGATCGGGCCGCTCATTGCACCTCTCCGCGCATTGCGCTGCACCGCACCATCGATCCGCTTTCCATCCTCATCCCTCCTGAACGCCATGATTTTTCGAGCCTGGTGAGCGAGCGCTGCAACCGCTGTTGACGGCGGCATCGTCCTTATCTGGCCTCTTGTTGCTGCAATGCGATGCTTGCTAGCCTGCTGTCTACCGGTGTCACGGCCATCTTCTCACGCCAGATGCTACCGGTGTCAAAGACATCCAGCGTCGCGGCCAAGGCTGCCGCGGCTCGCCAAGGGGAGGGAGTTTTGTGACCAAGAATGTCCGGGGGAACCGCAGTCTGGCTGTGGCCAAGCTGTCAGCCGCGATCCTGATGAGTCTGCCTGCAATGCTGCTCGCGCAGGAGACCCAGAGTACTGCCGCAAACGAGGAGGCCACTGAGCTTGACGAGATCGTGGTCAGCTATCGCGCCAGCTTGAACAAGGCGCTCGATCTCAAGCGGTCCGAGGTCGGTCAGGTCGATGTGATCGTGGCCGAGGACATCGGCAAGTTCCCGGACCTGAACCTGGCGGAGTCGCTGCAGCGCATCCCCGGTGTGGCCATCACCCGCGATGCTGGCGAAGGCCGCAACATCTCGGTGCGCGGCCTGGGCCCGCAGTTCACGCGCATCCGCATCAACGGAATGGAGGCGCTGGCGACAGGCGGTGGCACCGATTCCTCGGGCGGCGCCAATCGCGGCCGTGGCTTTGACTTCAACGTCTTCGCCTCCGACCTGTTCAACAGCATTACCGTGCGCAAGACCAGCTCCGCCGAAGTCGACGAAGGCTCACTGGGCGCCACGGTGGATCTACGCACGGCCCGCCCCTTCGACTACGACGGCTTCACCGCAGTCGCCTCGGGACAGGCCAGCTATGGCGATCTGTCGGGCGACGTCGACCCGCGCACGGCGGCGCTCATCAGCAATACCTGGGGCGACGGTCGCTTCGGCGCCTTGCTGTCGGTAGCGCAGAGCGAGCGTGACCTCATCGAAGAGGGCCACAGCACCGTGCGCTGGAGCCAGGCCACCGCGAACGGCAACTTCGCCGCCAACTCGCCCTTTGCCGCAGCGCGCGGCGCCAACGTGTTCCACCCGCGCCTGCCGCGCTACGGCGTGCTCGAGCACAGCCAGGAGCGCCTTGGTGCAACGCTCGCCTTGCAGTGGCAGGTCGGCGAGGACACCCTGCTTAACCTCGATGTGCTGCACGCCAAGTTCGACGCAACGCGCAGCGAGAACTTCCTGCAGGCGCAGAGCTTCTCGCGCGCTGGCAACGGCAAGCCGCAGACGGTGGTGCGCGAGGGCGTGGTCGACGAACGCGGCAACCTGGTCTACGGCGTCTTCGACAACGTCGACCTGCGCGCCGAGTCGCGCTACGACGAGCTGACCACGCGCTTCAACCAGTACAACCTGGAATTCGGTCACGCCTTCACCGACAGCTTCCGCATCGACGCCGCCTACGGCACCTCGACGTCGCGCTTTCGCAATCCCATCCAAACCACGATCACGCTCGACCGCGCGAACGTCAACGGCTACAGCTGGGACTACCGCGGCAACGATCGTCTACCGTCCATCGGTTACGGCTTCGACGTCGCGAATCCGGCCAACTGGAGCTGGCTGAATACGGCGCCCAACAGTCAGGGCTCCGAAATCCGCCTGCGTCCGCAGACCGCCGACAACGATTTCGAGACGCTGCGCTTCGATCTGACCTGGGACGCCAGCTACACTTGGTCCTTCCGCGGCGGCATGAGCTGGAAGGATTACGACTTCGCCACCACCGAACAGCGTCGTGCGTCCGAGACTGCGGTGCCGGCGCTGCCGACCGGCACATCGCTTGCGGATCTCACCCGCACGATCAGCTTTGCCGGTCTCAATGCCAACACGCCGAACACCTGGCTGATTCCGAACGTCGACGCCTTCGCCAGTCTGTTCGACATCTACTGCCGCTGTGGCACCTTCGCCCTCTCGACCGACCCCGCGCGCGGAAACAACGGCAGCGTCAGCGAAGAGTCGCTGGGCACTTACCTGCAAGCCGACTTCAACACCGAGCTGTTCGGCCGCAACTTCTCCGGCGGCTTCGGCGTGCGTCATGTCAAGACCGATCAGAGCTCAACCGGCATCGGCCTGGTCGCCAACCAGCCGACACTGATCACGGTCGATCGCTCCTACAGCGACACCCTGCCTTCGCTCAACCTCAGCTGGGAGCTCAACGACGAGCTGCTGCTGCGCTTCGGCGCTGCCAAGGTGATGTCGCGGCCGGGCCTCGGCAACCTGAGCCCAGGCGTCAATATCACCGTGTCCGGCTCGGCGCGCGGCATCAACGGCCAGAACCCGCTGCTGAATCCGTTCCGCGCCACGACCTACGACCTGGGCCTTGAGTGGTACTTCGCGGAAGAGTCGCTGCTGTCGCTGGCGCTGTTCTACAAGGACATCGACAGCTTCGTGCAGACCACGCGTCAGACCGGTCTGTTCAGCGAGAATCCGTTCGGAATCCCGGACAGCCTGCGGCCCGCCAACACCTCGCCGCAGGACAGCTGGGAGTTCACCTTCCCGGTCAACACGCCGGGCGGCCCGCTTAAGGGCTACGAGATCTCCTTCCAGAAGCCGTTCAGCGGCCTGCCGGGACTGCTCTCGAATACCGGCATCCAGCTGAATCACACCTACGTCGAATCGACCATCGACTACCTCACGGCCACGGGTGCGCTGGCCGCGCGCGAAAACCTCACAGGTCTCTCGAAGAACGCCTACAACGCCACCCTCTACTACGAAGACGAGCGTTTCGGCACGCGCGTCTCGGTGTCGAACCGCGATGACTACCTGACCACGGTGCCCGGGCGCGACGGCAACAACGTCGAAGGCACCAAGGGCACCACCACGGTCGACATGTCGGCCTCCTACAAGCTCAACGAGCAAGTGGAGTTCACCCTGGAAGGCTTGAACCTCACCAACGAGTGGAACGATCAGTGGGTCGACTCGGTGGGCGATCGCGTCAACGTCTACCACCAGACCGGCCGCGTCTACATCCTGGGCGTGCGCGTGAAGTTCTGAGCCTGAAGCAAACGCGAGTGTGCCGGCGGACGTCTCCCCTCCGGCGCACACGAGTTCGATGCCGGGACCTCGTGGCCGGCATCGATTTGGCGAGCCGCGTCTCCCTCCCCAGGGTCTAGGGTGGCACTGCCCCGCAAGGGCGGTGCCACGCTTTACCGACGCGCGTATGGCCCGGCTTCCCCGTCCGGACCCGCCACATGGCCGCCGCAGATGCGGCGGCCTTTTCTTTGCTGGCGGCGGGCGTCCAATCGACGCACGGCCACGCCGGAGACTCGGCGACAACCGGCTCGCGCCCACCCACGCCGCTGAACCGTCGTCGCACCGGGCCGGAAGTCGGCCACTCTTGCTGGAGGCTGCGGATGAAGCGATGGATCCCGATCGTATCGATGCTGGTTCTGTGCGCGCTCGCCGCCAGCCCGGTCTTCGCCAGCGAACGACGCGCTCGCCTGCATCTGGCGGGCGACTCCACGCTGTCGGACAAGCTTCCCGAGAAGCGCCCGGAAACGGGCTGGGGTGAACCTTTCGCCGCGCTGTTCAAACCCGGCTCGGTCGTGGTGATCAACCATGCGCGCAATGGCCGAAGCACGCGCACCTTCATCGAGGAGGGTCGCTGGAAGTCGCTGCTGGACAGCGCCGCCGCTGGCGACTACCTGTTCCTGCAGTTCGGCCACAACGACGCATCCGAGCACAAGCCCGACCGCTACACGCCGCTGCCGCAGTACCTCGACAACCTTCGGCGATTCGTCGGGGACGCGCGCGCGGCCGGCCTGCATCCGCTGCTGCTGACGCCCGTCGCGAGGCGTCGCTTCAACGCCAAGGGAGAACTGCAGCCGAGCCACGGTGACTACCCGCAGGCGGTACGCGCGCTGGCGATGGAACTGGAGGTGCCGCTGGTCGACGCGGAAGCGCTGAGTTCAGTGCTGCTGATGGAAGCAGGGGCCGACGCTTCAAGGCAGTTCTTCCTGCACCTTGAGCCCGGCGAGCATCCGAACTATCCGCAGGGCCTGCAGGACGACACCCATTTCTCGCCGGCTGGCGCGGCGGCTGTTGCCAAGCGCATCGCCGACGCTTTGCGCCAGCAAGCCCATCCGCTGGCCGCGCATTTGGCGAACTCATCGCCGTGAATCGGCCCGCAGCGCCAGCGACAGGCGCGCTGCTCTGCGCAGCGCGCCCGACGGCGGGATCAGCCCGGCGGGGGCCGCCGCGGCAGTGGCTTCCTCGGCTCCATCGTGTCCAAGTCCCAGTCGGCCTCGACGAACGGGGCACGCACCTCGGGCACGATCGGATAGCCGCCGACCTCCGACTCACCGTCGATGATGGCACCGCGGCCTTCGATGACGTTCGCGACGATGCGGCGATCAATATCGTCGCGGTCCCAGGGGCGTGCGCCGGCGTTTGCGATCACTGCATCCTGCACGTCAACCGCAGGCAGGAGCCGAACGCCGAAGGGCAGGTCCGGCGCACGCTTCAGCTCGATGATTCGTGCGCGACCGGTGGTGTAGCGGCCGATCAGCGGCAGCGGCTGGCCGAGGCGATCCACCGCGATGGTGTCGTCCATGTAGAGCTCGACATCGCCCGAGCCGCCAAACATGAAGAACGCCAGCGGTTCAGTCGAAGGCCCGCCGCGCAGCACATTGCCGCGCAGCGCGAGCTGGCCGAGCTGGTACTCGCGGCCCACCCACTCTTCAGCGATGAGGTTGTAGTGCACCGCACGCTGGCCGGGATCGTAGATCAGGTTGTTTATGTACTGGCCGCGCGCTCCGCCCTTGAACAGCGGACTGCGCTCGTAGTTGTGCGCGTAGAGATTGCCGACGATCAGAATGTCGTTGACGTTGTCATGGACCAGGCTGCCCTTGCTGTGCTCGCCTTTGGCGTGGGTGGAATGGGCGAGCCCTTCGGCCAGGAGGTTGTTGCTGAAGGTGATCCGGCGGCTGACGTTCTGCCGCCACTCGTCCGGCGTGGCTCCGACGAAGCGCGTTCCCGAAGCGGACAGGTTCTCATCGGTCGCCCAGGTCATCGAGTTGTGATCGATGATGACGTCGCGGGCGCCAGCGACCGTGGTGATCGCATCGATATCGAAACCCGCGCGCTTCTGCAGGCGCCCCTCACCCGGGCGGATGCGCAGGTGGCGAATCACCACGTCGTGGGTAGCGATGGTGAGTCCACCGCGAACAATCGTGATGCCCGGCGAGGGCGCGGTCTGTCCGGCGACGGTCAGATTGGGTTGGTCAATGCGGATCTCTCGCAGACCGAAATCGATCACGCCGGCGACCTCGAACACAACGACGCGGGGACCCGGCGTACGCAGCGCTTCGAGCAGCGAGCCCGGCCCGTCCGCGGCGAGCGTGGTGACGCGGAGGATCTGGCCACCGCGTCCGCCCGGCGTGTGCGCGGCCCAGCCCTGCGCGCCCGGAAACGCAGGGCGCAGCGGCTCGGCCGCCATGCTGCCTGTCGCCAGCAGCAGCGCCAGCGCACACAGCGCCAGCCGAGCAATGCGGCCCACACGGCCGCCTACCTGGATATTCATGGCTTCCCTCCCTTTCGCGATGAGCATGGCGCTGTTGCAGCGCGCGTTGTAAATGACACCGGTTTCCTTTATACAGCATCCCCACCCCGCCGCGCGCCTGCCAGCGTCGCTGCGGGCCGCCCGCGGAGTCTTTAAGTGAACGAACAGCGCGTGTATTTCGAACCCCCTGATCTCAGCCAGCAAATCGCTTCGCGTTTCGTCAGCGCGAGACTGGCCGCCCGTGCCCTTGAGGATTATCCCGGCGCCTTGCCAGAGAGCCTGGACGCCGCCTATGCCCGACAGGATGCAGCGATTGACCTGTGGCCCGACAGGCTCGCCGGCTGGAAGGTCGGGCGCATCCCGGACGCCTGGTTGGATCGCATGGGAGAAGACCGACTCATGGGTCCCGTCTTCGCGCGGCAGCTGCAGCCTCTTGCAGCCGACCGTTCGGCTGAGCTGCGGGTCATCGGCGGTGGCTTCGCTGCGGTCGAGGCCGAGTACGTCTTTGTGCTGGGCGCCGATGCCGAACCCGGCCGAAGCGACTACAGCACCGCTACGGCCACGGCTTTGGTTGGGGCGCTACACGTGGGCATCGAGCTTGCCGGCAGCCCCCTCGCAACCATCAACGTACTGGGGCCGGCGGTCGTGGCCTCCGACTTCGGCAACAACGCCGGCGTGTTCCTGGGGCCCGCCATCGCCGACTGGCGCGATCGCGACTGGGCCTCCCTGACCTGCTCGACCTGGGTGGAAGGCACCTTGGCGGGCCGCGGCGGCGCGCTCAATCTGCCCGGTGGCCCGCTGGCGGCCTTGGCGTTTGCACTCAATCGCGCGGCGCGCCGCCAGCGCCCGCTCAAGGCGGGCATGGTGATCTCGACCGGCGCAGCGACAGGCATCCACGACATCCTCGCCGGTCAGCATGCGCGCGTTGTGTTTGATGGCATCACCGAGCTGAGCGCGCATGCCCTGCCCGCTCAGCCCCACGCCCTTGGGAGCCTTACATGAGACCCGACTTCGGACGCCGTCACCTGCTCGCAGGCTTCGGCATCGCTGCCGGCGCCGCCTTGCTGCGGCCAGCGCTGGCGGCGGACACCCGCCTGTTGACCGCTACCGACGTGCACGTGAGCGACTACCCCACGGTGGAAGCCGTGCGTTGGATCGGCCAGCAGCTCGAAGCCGAAACCGCCGGCCGTCTGAGTCTGCGGATCTATTACTCCGGCCAGCTCGGTCGCGAGAACGATCAGATCGACATGGCCCGGCACGGCGCCATCGACATTACCCGCGTCTACTCCGGCGCCTTGAACAATGGTTGGCCGCGAACGATCGCGCTGGGCTTGCCCTACCTGATCCGCAGCAAAGCGCACCTGCGCGCACTGATCGACGGTGAGGTGGGAGCGCGCGTTCTCGAGTGCTTCGAGGCCCGCGGACTGGTGGGGCTTGCCATCTATGACTGTGGCGCGCGCAGCATTTACAACACGCAGGGTCCGCTGCGCACACCGGCCGATCTCGTGGGGATGAAGCTGCGTGTCCCGCCCTCCGACATTTTCCTCGATCTGATGCGCGAGCTCGGCGCCAATCCAACTCCGCTGCCTTTCGGCGAAGTGTTCTCGGCCCTCGAAACACGTCTGATCGATGGCGCTGAAAACAACGTCCGCAGCTTCCACAGCAGCCGGCAGTTCGAACTGGCGCGCTTCTGGTCGGAAACCCAACACTCGTACGCACCCGACGTGCTGCTGATGTCCAAGCGCAATTTCGATCAACTGAGCGCCGACGACCAAGCCCTGCTGCGCGAACTGGCGCGTCGATCCGTGGCGGTGATGCGCGAGCGCTGGGATGCCGGCGAAACGCGCGCGCGCGAGGCCATCGCTGCTGCCGGCGTCGAGATCAACACTGTCGACATCGAAGCGTTCCGTGCGGCTGCAGCGCCGATCGTTGCGCGCTATCGCGCACATCCTGAAGTCGCCCCCCTGGTCGAGCAGATCGAAGCGGAGACCCAAGCATGAGTGACACCAGCGTCGTCCATTCCAAGCTCGAACTCGCACTCGCGCCGCTCGCGCGCCTGTCCACCTTGTTCGCCGCGATCGGCCTGTTCGGCATGGTGGTCACGCAGGCCTGGCAGGTTCTCGCGCGCTACGCGCTCAACGCCTCGCCAAGCTGGACCGAACCCGTGACCCTGGTCTGCCTTACCAGCACGCTGGCCTTCGGGGCCGCCGCTGGCGTGCATGCACGCAGTCACTTCTCCTTTCCGCTGCTGGTGCTGCTGCTGCCGAAATCAGGCCAGCGCGCCTTCGTCCGCCTGTCGGCATGCATCGTGATCGCAGTGGGCCTCCTGCTGGCCGTCTACGGTCTGCAGCTGGGTCTGGATGGTCTTGAAGTGCGCATGGCGGGAGCGCCCCTGCCGCAGAGCAGCGCCTACTTTCCGCTGGCCCTGGGGGGTGCCTTGATGTGTCTCTTCGCCCTTCCGCATCTGGTGAGCGCGCCCCTGGAGAACGTGTAATGGCCGTCGCCCTCTTGTTCGGCGTTTTCGCACTGCTGCTGATGGCCGGAGTGCCGGTCGCGTACGCCTTGGCCGCTGCTGCGGTCGTGGTGCTGATTCATCTCGACCTGCCGATGATTCTGGCCGCCCAGCAGCTGTCTGCTGGCGCAGGCGCGATCTCCCTGATCGCAATCCCACTCTTCATTTTCACGGGCGAGCTGATGCTGCGTGGCGGCATCTCGGAGCGCCTGATCGGCCTCGCCGGCAGCCTCGTTGGCCATATCCGCGGCGGCCTTGGTCAGGTCAATGTGCTGTCGAATCTGTTTTTCGGCGGCGTCTCGGGCTCGGCCATCGCCGATGTGTCTGCGGTGGGCGGTGCCATGATTCCGCAGATGGTCAAGCGCGGTTTCGATCGCGACTTTGCCGTCAATGTCAGCGTCAGCGCAGCGCTGGTGGCACTGCTGGTGCCGCCCTCGCACAACCTCATCCTGTTTTCGGCCGCCGCTGGTGGCGGGCTGTCGATCGCTGATTTGTTCGCCGCAGGCATCGTGCCGGCCCTGCTCATGACCTTCATGATGATGGTGACCGGCTGGTTCATCGCGCGACGCCGCGGCTACGCCGTCGAAGCTTTCCCGGGGTTCCGCATGGTGCTGGTGCGGCTGGTGTCTGCGCTGCCTGGTCTGCTGCTGGTGGTCCTGATTTTCGTAGGCATCCGTGCCGGCGTGTTCACGGCGGTCGAGAGCGCGGCGATCGCCGTGGTCTACGCCCTTCTCATCACGATGTTCGCTTACCGCTCGCTGCGCGGTTCGGCCCTGCTGGATGCCTGCATGCATGCGGCGCGCACCACCGGCAGCATCCTCTTCGTGATCGCCTCGGCCGGCCTATTCGGGTGGCTGCTGGCCTACTTGCAGGTGCCCGCCGCAGCGGTCGAAGCGCTGCGCGCTATCGCCAGCGAGCCGATCACCGTGCTGCTGGTGATCGTGCTTACGTTGCTGTTGCTGGGCACCTTCATGGACCTGGCGCCGATGATCCTGATCTGTACGCCGATCTTCCTGCCGGTCGCGCGGGCCTTCGGCATCGACCCCATCCACTTCGGTGTGGTCATGATCCTGGCCGGCGGCATCGGTCTGATCACTCCGCCAGTAGGGTCGGTACTGTTCGTGGGTGCGGCGATCGGCCGCATTCCGGTCTCACAAACCTTGCGCACGATCTGGCCCTTCTACGGTGCAGCCGCGCTGGTATTGCTGCTGGTCGCGCTGTTCCCAGGCCTGTCGCTGTGGCTGCCCGCGGCCTTGAAGTGAACGCGGCACAGAGACAAGGGGATAGAATCGGAGCTCGATGTCCACCGCAGGTCAGGCATGAGCGCACGTCGCAGCTCCGATTCCGTGTCACCCGCCGCAGCGCGGACAGAAGAAGGTGACGCGTCAGCGAACGCGCAGCCCAAACTCGGCAGCGGGAAAACCACCATCAACGACATCGCCCGCCTGACCGGCGTGTCCAAGAAGACAGTGTCGCGGGTCATCAACGGCTCGGAGTTGGTGCACCCGGAAACGCGCGAGAAAGTGCAGGCCTTGATGACCGAGCTCGGGTACTCACCCGATCCACAGGCGCGTGGCTTGGCGTTTCGCCACTCCTTCCTGATCGGACTCGTGTTCGATAACCCGACCGCCCAGTACATCGTCAACATGCAGTACGGTGCCCTCGACGCTCTGCGCGATTCAGGCTTCGAGTTGGTCGTACACCCCTGCGACAGCAAGCAGGCGGACTACATCGAAGGCATCAAGCGCTTCGTGCAGAGACAAAAGCTGTACGGCGTGATCCTGATCCCGCGCGTGTCCGAGGACCAGGCACTGGCCGATGCGCTGCAGGAACTCGGAATCCGCTACGCGCGCATCGCATCCGTGCCGCTGGATGAGCCCACGCGCATGGTGCTGACCCACGACCGCCGCGCGGGTGCGGAGGTGGCGGAGTATCTGGAGTCGCTCGGGCATCGCCAGGTCGGACTCATCACCGGTCCAAAACGCTACCGCAGCTCTATCGAGCGCGGCGGCGGTTTCATCGAAGGGCTTGCGAGACGCGGCATCAAGCTTGGCGAAACGCACATCTACGAAGGTGGCTACACGTTTGAATCGGGTGTTGCCGGTGCCGAGGCCCTGCTACGCCAATCGCCCCGGCCGACCGCCATCTTCGCTTGCAACGATGAGATGGCAGCAGGCGTGTACAAAGCCGCGCTGCGCATGGGCTTGTCGATCCCAGGCGATCTTTCGGTCGTCGGTTATGACGACAGCCCGCTGGCGAGCCAGCTTTGGCCGCCACTGACAACCATTCATCTGCCCGTGCGTGATCTGGGGCGTCAGGCGGCCGGGCTGCTGCTGGCCAAGGACTGGCCGCAGGCCCGCGAAGCGCCGGCCGCGTTCACCGTAAGCCCGCACCTGGTCGTGCGCGACTCGACGCAGCCACCCCGGAGCTGAAGCCCGCAGCAAGCTCGCCAACGCTGCACCTGACGCTTTACCTGAAGCCAATGACACCAAGGCCCGCATTCGCGGGCCTTGGACTATCGGGATCAGCAGGAACCTACTGCGACACCACAGGTGGCTCTTCAGCCTCGGCCTCGGTGCGGCCGCGGGCCACGCGCACGCCGCGGCTCTTCATCCAAGCGTCGAACTCGGCGGCGCTCAAGCCCTTCCCAGAATCCGCATTGAAACGCCAGGGCGTGTTGTCGTGCTGGGTCTTGGGCACGTAGCCAGCAAACTCGCTGCTCGGTCCGCATGCGCCCAGCTGACGTCGCAGCAGTACGGCGCTGACCGAAAGGTGCTCATTGGGGTGGGTGCCCAAAAGATGCGCAGAGACCCCTGCCAGATCATCACCAGCGGCCAAGGCGACAAGCTGTGGGCTGCGTGCTACCCCCGTAGAGCCACCGTGGCAGACATTGGCGGACGCCAAGCTGGGAGCCGCAAAGCAGAGCCCGGCCAGCGCAACAGAAGCCATCCTGATCATTCGGGGGTTACCTCAAGACATGCGTGCAAGCGCTTGAGTCTAACAGCAATTCGCAGCGGCTCGACGCTGACAAGGCGGCGAACAGCTCGGGATCGACAAGACGGGCAGACCGACGCGAGAGTCTGGAACTTCGAGCACGCTGGGCTTGGCATCAGCGTGCGCCTGCCAGTCGGGCACGCCGCTGGCAGGCCGTCGAAAAACAGCCTGCTCGCCCAGCCAGGGATAGCGGGGACGACGAAGCAAGCGCGTAAGCGATGGATGTGTCGTGAGGCGGTACGGACCTGCGCCGGGCAGCCGGCTTGAAAAACTCCGCGGAAGGGAGTTCTTCAACAAGCTGCTAGAGGCGACACAAAACACAAAGGCCCATCCCCAACCGAGGACGGGCCTGTGTCAAGGAGACCGCGCGCAATGCGCGGGTCTAGACCCTCAGCGCGGCGCGCCCAGGTCTTCCTTGATGCGCGCGGCCTTGCCTTCCAGATCACGCAGGTAGTACAGCTTGGCCGAGCGAACCTTGCCGCGGCGCTTTACTTCCACCGAATCGATCAGCGGGCTGTGGCTCTGGAAGACGCGCTCAACGCCCGTACCGTGGGAGATCTTGCGAACCGTGAAAGCGGAATTCAGACCGCGATTGCGCTTTGCGATCACAACGCCTTCGTAGGCCTGCACGCGCTCACGGTTGCCTTCCTTGACCTTGACGTTGACGATCACGGTGTCGCCTGGGCCAAAGTCCGGCAGCTGGCGCGCAGCCTGGGCGGCCTCGAACTCGGCAATGATGTTCTTGTTGATCTTGCTCATGACACTACCCACCGGCAAAGTTAGTCGAAAATTGTAGCGCGAAATCCTGGCACATGTCAGGCCCGCGCAATTATTTTTTCTCCGCCAGCTCTCGGCGGAATTCTTCCAGCAGGGCGAAATCCTTCGCGCCCAGTTGCAGCCTCGCCAGCAAGTCGGGCCGCCTCAGCCAGGTGCGGCCAAGAGACTGCTTGCGGCGCCAGCGTTCGATGGCCGCGTGGTCGCCAGACATCAGCACCGCAGGCACTGAACCGTACTCGTCATGCTCCGGCCGGCTGTAGTGCGGACAGTCGAGCAGGCCATCCTCGAAGCTGTCCTGGGTGGCGCTTTCGCTGCGGTTCAATGCACCTTCCTGAAGTCGACCCACCGCGTCGATCAACACCGCAGCAGCCAACTCGCCGCCAGACAGCACGTAGTCACCAATCGACAGCTCCAGGTCGACTTCGCGGTGGATCAGACGCTCATCGACACCCTCATAGCGACCGCATATCAGCAGCAATCGCGGCCTAGCAGCCAGATCGCGCACCCGCCGCTGGGTCAGACGCTCACCCTGCGGACTCAGGTACAGGGTCAATGCAGGGGTGTCTGACTGGGCACGGATCGCAGCCAATGCCGAACGTAACGGCGCCACCTGCATCACCATGCCGGGCCCGCCCCCAAAGGTGCGGTCGTCCACGCGCCGGTGCTTGTCCTCGGCGAAGTCCCGAGGGTTATGGCAGTGCAGCTCCAGCAATCCCTGCCGAATAGCCCGCCCGACAACGCCGACCTCGGCACTAGTCACGAAGAACTCGGGAAACAGGCTCAGCACGTCAATGCGCATGTCGCCTCTGTCGTCTTCGAATCCTGCGCCGATGCGTGGGCGCGGGCTAGAACTCGGGGTCCCAGTCCACCAGCACGCGACCGGCTGCAAAGTCGACGGACACCACCGCATGGCCTGGGGTGAACGGCAGCAAGCGCTCCCGGTCACCGCGTACCACCATAACGTCGTTGGCGCCGGTGGCGATCATGTGCGAGATCCGACCCAGTTCGACGCCCTCGGTGGTGATCACGCTCAGGCCTTCGAGGTCGATCCAGTAGTACTCGCCAGGGCCGGGCGGGGGCAGCGATGAGCGCCGCACCCAGATCTCCTCGCCCAACAGAAGCTCAGCCTGCTCGACCGTGTCGCATCCGGGCAGCTGTACCACCACGGTCTTACCCTGCTCGCGCAGTTCGCGAGGAAGGATCTCGCGCAGCGTACCGCCGCGTCCCACGAGCCAGGGCCGATAGCGGAAGATGCCGTCGCGCGGTTGGCTGTAGGACTCGATCTTGAGCCAGCCGCGAACGCCGAATACGCCGACGACACGGCCCATCAGGATGCGACGCTCAGCGGACTCGGCGGGCAACCCATCCGGCCCGGTCATGCGCGTCGCATCCGCAGGAAATCAAGCCGCCGCGGGCGCGCGGCTGACTTCCTTGTACAGCGAGCGAACCTTGTCGCTCATCTGCGCGCCATGACCGACCCAATGGTCGATGCGCGCGATATCCAGCTGCAGACGCGGGTCATTGCCAGCGGCGACAGGGTTGTAGAAGCCCACGCGCTCGATGGCGCGGCCGTCGCGCTTGTTGCGCTCGTCGGTCACGACAACGTGATAGAAGGGACGCTTCTTGGCGCCACCGCGGGTCAGACGGATCTTGACCATGGTCGATTGCTCTGTAGTTCTTGGGTGGTGGTCGGGCGCGATACGCCCAAGTGAACGCGCAATGATAACCGCGACCGGTCGGAAGTCAAAGCACCGCGTGCGTCCGCAGGCCTGAGCCGGCTCCCGTGCACCATTCCTGTCCCATCAACGCAGAGGCATGCCACCCGGTCCGCGACCGCCGAGCATGCCTTTCATGCCGCGCATCATGCCCTTCAAGCCGCCCGAGCCCAGCTTGGACATCATTTTCTCCATCTGCTGGAACTGCTTGAGCAGCTTGTTGACATCCGAAGGCTGGGTGCCGGAGCCGCGCGCGATACGGGCGCGCCGCGAGCCGTTCAGGGTGGCCGGGAAGCGGCGCTCCTTTGGAGTCATCGAGTTGATGATGGCGACCATACGCACGATCTCGCGGTCGTTGACCTTGCTCTTGACCTGCTCGGGAATGGCGCCCATGCCCGGCAGCTTGTCGAGCAGGCTCGAGAGGCCGCCCATGTTCTGCATCTGCTCCAGCTGGTCGCGCATGTCGTTCAGATCGAACTTCTTGCCCTTCGCAACCTTCTCGGCCAGCTTCGCTGCCTTCTCCTGGTCGACCTTGCGCTCGACCTCCTCAACCAGCGACAGCACGTCGCCCATGTCGAGGATGCGGCTGGCGACGCGGTCGGGGTGGAACACATCGAGGCCGTCGGGCTTCTCGCCGACGCCGATGAACTTGATCGGCTTGCCGGTGATGTAGCGCACGCTGAGAGCGGCACCGCCACGCGCATCGCCGTCGGTCTTGGTCAGCACCACGCCGGTCAGCGGCAGGGCCTCGCTGAAGGCCTTGGCGGTATTGGCCGCATCCTGTCCGGTCATGGCATCGACGACGAACAGGGTCTCAACCGGGCTGACCGCCGCGTGCAGGTCTTTGATCTCCGCCATCATCGCCTCGTCGATGGCGAGACGGCCGGCGGTGTCGACCAGCAGCACATCCACATACTGCTTGCGCGCGGCATCGATAGCGGCGACCGCGATCTGCCGCGGGCTCTGGTCAGGGCTGCTGGGATGGAAGATCGCGTCGACCTGCCCGGCCAGCGTCTGCAGCTGCTGGATTGCCGCGGGACGATAGATGTCGCAGCTGACCACCATGACCTTCTTCTTGCGGCGCTCTTTCAGATGCTTGGCGAGCTTGCCCACGGTGGTGGTCTTGCCAGCGCCCTGCAGGCCGGCCATCAGGATCACCGCCGGAGCTGGGACATTGAGGTTCAACTCAGCGCTCTGCGCGCCCATCACCAGGGTCAGCTCATCGCGGACGACCTTGATCAGTGCCTGACCGGGCGTCAGGCTCTTGGCGACCTCCTGACCGACTGCTCGCACCTTGATGCGCTGAATCAAAGCCTGCACCACCGGCAGGGCGACATCGGCTTCGAGCAGGGCCATACGCACATCGCGCAGGGCTTCGCGGATGTTCTCTTCGGACAGTCGACCGCGGCCGCGCAGGCGCTGGACGGTGGCGGAGAGACGCTGGCTCAGTGACTCGAACATGGGCAATGCCGACTTGCTGGGTGACCTGCAAGTATAGCCAAGGCAGGTCGGGCGAACCGGCGCCTGCGCCCGTATGCCACACTTGCCCGCCATGCTCGCCCTTATCCTCCAGCTGCTGGCCGCCTTGGGCTACGTAGCCACCGCTCTGTTGGCGCTGCGCGAACGCAGTCGCTCGACCGCAAGCCGGCTGCCCTTTTTCGCGGGGCTCGCCGCCGTCGCGGCCCATGCACTCGGATACGCGCTGCGCACCTGGGGCCAAGGGGGGCCTGAGCTGCACTTCTTCGCGGCGCTGTCGCTGGTCGGGCTCGGGATGGGCGTACTCACGCTCACCGACGGCCTGCTGCGGCGGGTCAACGCACTGCAGGTCGTGGTGATGCCGCTGGCAGCGCTGGCGATGCTGCCCTACGCATTGCTGCCGGCGCAGCCGGCTGCCAGCCTCACCTGGCAGCTTCAGCTGCATGCCTGGACTGCCCTGCTGGCGTACGCGTCCATGAGCGTAGGCGCTGTCCTTGCCGCGCTGCTTTGGCTCCAGGAGCGCGCGTTGCGCAACCGCCGCCCTTCAACGATGACGCGCAGGCTGCCACCCTTGATCCAGACCGAGGCGCTGCTGTTCCGCATCCTCTGGGCCTGCTTCGTGCTGCTGGGCATGACCCTGGTGACGGGCGTGCTGTTCGTCGAGGACCTGCTGGCCCAGCACCTGGCCCACAAGACCGTGCTCTCCGTGCTGTCGTGGGGTGTCCTCGGTCTGCTGCTGTTCGGGCGCCACCGCTTCGGCTGGCGCGGCCAACGCGCCGTTCGTCTGACCTTGCTTGCGATGGGACTGCTGCTGCTGGCGTTCTTCGGCAGCAAGTTTGTGCTTGAACTGGTGCTGGCCCGCGCATGAGCTCCCTCTCCGCTTCGATTCACGCCGATCACGGACGGCGCCACAGTCGTTTCCCTATCGAAGGTTCGGTGCGCATCTACTCGGGCTCAGCCATGTGGCAGGCCCAGCTGATTGATCTCGCGATCCGCGGCGCTCTGGTTTCGCGGCCATCAGGTTTCGATGGCCGCATCGGCAGCCGCTATCGCCTCGACGTGCGTCTGGAAGGCGGGCCAATGATCGCGATGGCGGTCAGTCTGGTCCGCCTGGACGATGTCGCCATTGGCTTCAGCTGTGAACGCATCGATCTCGACAGCTTCTTGCGCTTGAAGCGCACCATCGAGCTCAATCTCGGCAACGCCGAACTGCTGAACCGCGAGCTGTCTGCGCTGGGCATGGCCTAAGCCGGCACTCGAGAATTCAACCTTGCCGCGCGCCATGGAAGGGCGCGCCCGGGGACCGAGAAAGCAAGCGCTTGATCCGTAGAGCCCCGGGAGCCTGCGCTTCAGTCGGCGGCCTCCAGCGCCTGCGATAGCCGCTCCACGCCAATCACGTCCATATCCTTGATGCTGCCGCGACGCGGCAGGTTGGCCTTCGGCACGATCGCACGTCGAAAGCCGTGGCTGGCGGCCTCGCGCAAGCGCTCCTCGCCGTTGGGCACCGGCCGGATTTCGCCCGACAAGCCGACTTCGCCGAACGAGATGGTCTTCTCCGCCAGCGCGCGGTTGCGATACGACGACAGCACCGCCAGCAGCACCGGCAGATCCGCCGCGGTTTCCTGCACGCGGATGCCGCCGACCACGTTGACGAACACATCCTGATCGAACACCGCCAGCCCGCCATGCCGATGCAGTACGGCGAGCAGCATGGCCAAGCGGTTCTGCTCCAAGCCCAGCGACACGCGCCGTGGATTGGACAGCGAGCTCTGGTCCACCAGGGCCTGCACCTCGACCAACAGCGGACGAGTGCCCTCGCGAGTCACCATGACGATGCTGCCCGGCGTTTCGGCCAGCGTGCCCGACAGGAACATGGCCGAAGGATTCGGAACTTCGCGCAAGCCGCGGTCGCCCATCGCGAACACGCCCAGCTCGTTCACCGCTCCGAACCGGTTCTTGAACGCGCGCAGCACGCGGAAGCGGCTGCCGGACTCGCCTTCGAAGTACAGCACCGCATCGACCATGTGCTCGAGCACGCGCGGGCCGGCGATACCGCCTTCCTTGGTGACGTGTCCGACCAGGAAGATGCTGGTGCCTTGTTCCTTGGCGTGGCGCACCAAGCGCGCAGCGGACTCGCGAACCTGGCTGACGGAACCGGGGGCTGCGGGAAGCTGCTCCGAGTGGATGGTCTGAATCGAGTCGATCACCGCCAGCCGCGGCTTCTCGGCATTGAGATGCTGGACGATACGCTCGACGCAGGTTTCGGTCAGGCAGTTCAAGCCTGCCAGCGACAGGCCAAGACGTGCGGCGCGATTGGCCACTTGGCCCAGACTCTCCTCGCCGGTGACGTACAGCCCCGGCAGCCGGCTGCGCAGTGCGTCAAGGGTTTGCAGCAGCAGGGTCGACTTGCCGATGCCGGGATCGCCGCCGATCAGCACCACCGAGCCATCGACCAGCCCACCGCCGAGCACGCGGTCGAATTCGCCGATGCCGACCTCGGTGCGCGATTCGACACCCTGTGGCACCTGATCGAGCCGCGTGACCCTGGCCTGCAGGCCAGCGCCGGCATAGCCAGCCCTGCGTGTGGCGGCCGCGGCCGGCGTCTCAACGAACTCGGTCAGCGTGTTCCACGCGCCGCAGTCAGGGCACTGGCCCTGCCACTTGCTGGAGGTGCCGCCGCATTCGCTGCAGACATAAGCAATCTTCGACTTGGCCACGCGGGATTCCTGATCGGCGTCGGGGGCGCAATCTAGCAAGCCGGCCGTCGCAGCCGTTGAGATTCCGGTGCGGCGCAAGGATCCAGCACGCTTAGCGCGGCTTCGCAGGGAATATCTCGGGGACGCTGACCTGCGCTTTCTGCCACACTCCAGAGCCCTCATCGGGTCGCGGCGCCTGCTGCGCGCGCGGCTGCACCACCCTGCGCATGGACGACACTCCCCTCACTCTGCTGCTCCCGGCGCTCGGCCTTCTGCTGGTGCTCTCCGCATTCTTCTCCGCCTCGGAGTCGGCGCTGACATCGATCAACCGCTACCGGCTCATGCATCTGGCACGCGGCGGCAGTCGCGGGGCCCGGCTTGCGGGAAAGCTACTGAAGCAACCGGAGCAATTGGCCGGCCTGATCCTGCTGAGCAAACACCTCGTCAACGGCGCCGCAGCGGTGATTTGCACCCTGTTGTTCATCGGCCTGCTCGGCTACGCCGGGGTGCTGGTGGCCATACCAGTGATCGGCCTGGTGCTGCTGCTCTGCTCCGAACTGATGCCCAAGTCACTTGCCGCCCTCAATCCCGAGCGCATCGCCCTGCCCGCGGCCTACGTGCTGTGGCCGATGCTCAAGCTCGGAACGCCCGTGGTGATGGCCGTCAATACGCTCGTCGCAGGCATCCTGCGGACCTTCGGGCTGCGCCCCTCCTTGGGTGACGCTCACGCGCGCTCCGCCACCGAACTGCGCACGCTGCTGGAGGAGGGCGGCCAGCTGCTCCCAGACAAGCATCGGCAGATGCTGCTCAACATCCTCGCTCTCGAAGAAGCGAAGATCGAGGACATCATGGTGCCGCGCAACGAGATCGAGGGTATCGATCTGGACGCAAGCCCGGACGAACTGCGCCAGCGACTGGCGGGCTTTCCTTTCAGTCGTGCGCCGGTCTATCGCGGCAGCATCGATCAGGTGATCGGCATCCTGCATCTGCGCAATCTGCTGGGCACGCCCGCAGCGCGACTCAACGCGCACTACATTGAGTCACTGCTGCGCAAGCCCTACTTCGTCCCCGAAGGCACGCCGCTGACCCGACAGATGCTGGAGTTTCAGCGAGTCAAGCGACGTGTCGGCCTGGTCGTCGACGAGTACGGCGACATCGTCGGCCTGGTGACGCTGCCGGACATCCTTGAAGAGATCGTCGGCGATTTCGTGAGCGCCCCCGGCCAGAACACCCAGCCCATTCTGCAAAGCCCTGACGGAAGCCTGCTGATCGACGGCCGAACGCCGCTGCACACGATCAATCGACAACTCGACTGGTCCTTGCCCACCGATGCCTTCAGCACCCTGAGTGGCCTGATCGTCGCGCAGCTCGAAGATCTGCCCTCGGTGGGCACCGAGCTTGAGATCGAGGGCCTGAGAATGCGGATTGAAGCCACGGGCGACAATGTGGTGCAACGGGTGCGGGTATTCCCGGCCCGGAGCCTGTGAACTGCGCCTCCAGACTCCACAGCGGCGGCAGCTACGCCCTGCCCTCGTCGCGAAGCATTGCATGAGTGCGCAGTCCTTGGGTCACGAGGGTCGGCAGAACGCCCGCCGCGCGCTGCTGCGGCGGCGAGCGGCCGCAGGAGGCCGCAGTCGTGGGCTGGCGCCTCGATCGCTCCGGAGCCTGCTCCCCCGCCTGCAAGGTTTCGGAGTCGCGCAAAACAAACGGCCGCCTGCGCGGGGCGAGGCGGCCGTCTGAGTTCTGGTGCCGGAAACAGGAGTCGAACCTGCGACCTACGCATTACGAATGCGCCGCTCTACCAACTGAGCTATTCCGGCGAATAGCCGCGAAGTTTAGGCACGTCGGCGCACCGGGTCAACGCGTTTGCCACCAATAGCTCACGCCACCAGGGTGACGCGCAGCTCCTTGGGCAGGGCGAAGATCACATTCTCGGGCTCGCCCTCCAGCTGGCGGACGCCGCTGGCGCCGAGTTCGCGCAGTCGATCGACCACGCCCTGCACCAGCAGCTCGGGCGCGGACGCCCCGGCGGTGAGGCCAATTCGCCGGCGGCCGGCCAGCCAGGCAGGGTCGATATGCTCAGCGCCGTCAATGAGGTAAGCCGGCACGCCCTGCTTCTCGGCCAGCTCGCGCAGGCGGTTCGAATTCGAGCTGTTGACCGAGCCCACCACCAGCAGCAGATCGCACTCGGCGGCCAGCCGACGTACCGCATCCTGGCGGTTCTGGGTGGCATAGCAGATGTCGTCCTTGCGCGGCCCCAGGATGGCCGGGAAACGCTGGCGCAGCGCTTCGATGATGCCGCGGGTGTCGTCCACCGATAGCGTGGTCTGAGTCGTGTACGCCAGGTTGTCGGGCTGGCCTACATCGAGCCGCGCCACATCGGCCACATCTTCGACAAGGTAGATCTGTCCGCCAGCGCTCTCGGCGTTCCATTGGCCCATGGTGCCCTCCACTTCCGGATGTCCGGCATGGCCGATCAGCACCACGTCGCGGCCGGCCCGGCAGTGCTGGGCCACTTCCATGTGGACCTTGGTGACCAGCGGGCAGGTCGCATCGAACACCTTGAGCCCACGGCGAGCGGCTTCGCCTCGCACCGCCTGAGAAACGCCATGGGCGCTGAAGATCACGGTGGCGCCGTCAGGCACCTGGTCGAGCTCCTCGACAAACACGGCGCCGCGCGCGCGCAGGTCTTCGACCACGTAGCGGTTATGCACCACCTCGTGACGCACGTAGATGGGGGCGCCGAAAAGCTCCAGCGCACGCTTGACGATCTCGATAGCGCGGTCGACGCCGGCGCAGAAGCCACGGGGGTTTGCGAGCAGGATGTCCATGCGCCGAGTGTAGCGCGCGGCCCGTAGCGAGCCGAGTCGACCGCGCTTCGCTGCAGCGCAGAATGCGTTCGGCCGGCGTTTGGGCCTAGCCTCCATGCGCCGGCGTAGGGGAGGAGAACGACAGCCACCGAGCTGCCGCCCTCGGTGCGCCGCACGCCGCAGGCCTCCTGCCTGCGGTGCACTCAATCCCTGGGGAGGGATCCAATGAAGCTGAAGCCTCTGGCGCTCTGCGCCGCCTCGCTGTTTGTCTGCTCCGCCCTGCCTGCCCTGGCCTCGCCGGCCTTCAAGCAGCTGGCAGGTCCAGCCTCCGAAATTCCGCAGATGCGCGCACTGGAGCCAGCGGCCGCCGCCATCCATTCGAAATCGGCGCTGATTCCGGTCGAACTCAAGGAAGAGAAATCCGGACGCCTGAGTTGGCGCATGGCGCTGCCGGTCGAGCGCTCGGAGCTGCAGGTACTTCTGCTGGCGGGCGAAGAGCACGGCTGGGAGCTGGGTCTGCGCGGCCCCTCGGGCACACTCTACAAGGCGGCCCAGCTGGCCGAGCGCGCACAGCCGGGAGAGTTCGGCATTGAGGGCGAGCGCTTCGCCTCCGAGCTTTACCAGTTCGGTCGCCTGCAAAAGGGCGGCTGGTCGCTCGAAATCACCGCCAGTGCCGACGCGCGCAAGCAGGGCTTTCTGCTCATCGAGGGCGATGCTGGCACCGAGCTGGCCTCGCACCCGACCCATCTCGACTACCTCGCGGGCGCTCGTATCGGCCTGACTGCGCAGCTGACGGCCGTGGACAAGTCCGGCGTGGTGCTGGGCCACGCGGCGGGAACGGTCGACGAGGCTTCGATCCGGCTCACGCGCGCCGACGGCTCGATCGAGAAGATCGCGATGTTTGACGACGGTCTGCATGCCGATGGCGTGGCCGACGACGGTCTCTACGGTGGGGTGTTCGAGGCAGGCAGCGCCGGCGTGTTGAACGCGCAGGTGCTGGTCAAGGGCCGCAGCGCCGACGGCACCGAACTGATCCGCACTGCCGAGCACGTGATCCCGGTGGTGGAGTCCGACCTGCGCATCGGCGGCGCCGCTCGCGCTTCGCTGGCGAAGTCCGGCGGCCCCTCGCGGCTGTCTTTGCAGGTGCCTGTCAGCAGCGCCAAGAAGGGCGGCCACTACCGCGCGATCGGCGAGGTCTGGGGGCGCGATGCGAAGGGCGCCGAGGTCGCGATCGCCTGGGTCGGGGGCATGGTCGAAATCGCCGAGGGCAGGATCGAACTCGGCTTCGATGAGCGCTGGGTGGCGAAGTCCGGGGCACGCGGGCCCTACGAGTTGCGCCACCTGCGCATCGAGGACCCGAACCACTTTGTCGCGCTGGCGAAGGCCGAGCGACTGCCGCTGGCGATGGACGTTTCGGCGCAGAAATACGCAGCGACAGAGCTCACGATCGACGAGCTGATGACGCAAGGCCCGCGCCCCGCCGACTTGAATCGCAAGGGCGTGGGCAGCCGATTGCTACTGGTCCACGGCTACTGCTCAGGCGGCGTGTGGCCCGCCAGCCAGTTCAGCAACGCCTCGACGTTCCTCGACGCCAACCAGAACCGCAGCCACGACGAGTTCGCTCGTCGCATCCGCGACTTTGGCGCGACCTGGAACTCGTTCGGCACCGTTGCCCACAGCCAGGGCGGCGCGGCCTCGCTGCATCTTTACACCTACTACTGGAGCGGCCTGGACAACGCGGTTGGCGCGCGCCGCATGCAGTCGGTTGGCACGCCCTACCAGGGCACCAACCTGGCCGGCGTTTTGGCCGCACTGGGCGGTATCTTCGGCGTCGGCTGCGGCACCAATAGCAACCTCACCTACAGCGGCGCCGCCAGCTGGCTTGCCGGCATTCCCAGCGGGGCGCGGGGCCAGGTTCACTACTACAGCACCGGCTTCCGCAGCACCAACTGGTGGACCAACGATTTCTGCAATTTCGCCTCTGACCTTGTCCTCAGCGATCCGGAAGACGGCACGGTGGAGCGCAGCAACGCGCAGCTGCCCGGGGCCGTCAATCAGGGCCACGTCAACGGTCAGTGCCACACCACCGGCATGCGAGACCCTGCCCAGTACCTGGACGCTTCACGCAACTCGGTGATGAACGCCAACGCCGCGCGCTGAAAGCCGGACCCTCCCGCAGCACAGGGCCCGCCAATGGCGGGCCCTGATCGTTTGCCGCTCGGCCGTCTCCGACGCTGCCGCCGGATGAGTCGCGAAGGACAGGGGCGATGAAGCTTTCGGCCGCTTCCGTTTGATTGACGTTGACGATAGGGATTAATCTATCGATCAGTCACGTATATTCGTCAACCGGAGCGGCTCCATGAATCTTCGCGATCTCCGCTATCTGGTGGCCCTGGCTGAACTGCGCCACTTCGGCCGCGCCGCTGACGCCTGCTTCGTCAGCCAGCCCACCTTGTCCACGCAAATCAAGAAAATCGAAGATGAGCTTGGCGTCACCCTGGTGGAGCGCGCACCGCGCAAGGTGATGCTGACCGCTGCGGGCGCCGAGATCGCGCAGCGCGCGCGGGTGGTGTTGGACGAGATCGAGCAGATTCGCGCCATTGCGAGACGCAGCCTGGACCCGGAAGCCGGCTCGCTCAGGCTCGGCATTTTCCCCACCCTCGGCCCGTACCTGCTCCCACACGTCGTGCCCAAACTGCGCACGCGCTTTCCGCGGATCGAGCTGCTGCTGACCGAAGAGAAGACCGAGATTCTCCTTCAGCAGCTGCAGGAAGGCCGCATTGATGCCGCGGTACTCGCCTTGCCGCTGCACGAGGATCAGCTCCACACCGAACTGCTGTTCGAAGAGCCATTCGTTCTGGCCGTGCCGGCGACCCATCCGCTTGCGGGCGCCGAGCGGCTGGGTCTCGACACCATCGCCGATGAGCGCCTGCTGCTGCTCGATGACGGCCATTGTCTGCGCGACCAGGCGCTGGATGTCTGCCACCTGGCGGGCGCCAGCGAGAAGGATGGCTTCCGCGCAACGAGTCTGGAAACGCTGCGGCAGATGGTTGCAGCCGGCGTCGGCATGACCCTGCTGCCGCTGCTGGCGGTACAGCCGCCGGTGCCGCGCTCGGAAACGGTACGCCTGTTGAGCTTCACCGACTCGCGCCCCAGCCGACAGATCGCCTTGGTCTGGCGCAAGTCGTCGGCGCGGAGCGATTTCCTCCACAAGGTCGCCGGCGTGCTGAGCGACCTGCCGCCCGCTCTGCTGACGCCGCCCGGGCTCGCGCTGACCCAGAGTGCGTAAGCGCCACCGGGCGGCGGCATCACCCTCGACGCGAGTCGCTCGAACGCCGCGCGCGCGCCTTGGCGCCGCCGCGCGGCTGCGGCGAAGCTCCCCACAGGGCGGCATCCAGCCCGCTGTCGCCTCCGGCTTGCCGACCTGCGCGGCTCACTCGCCCCTCGATGAGGGTCAAGCCCTCGATAGCGAGACGCCTCGCTTGCTCAAGCCACGATGGCGAGCCCTTGGGAAACGCGATGCGGCCGTCGGCTCGCAGAACGCGATGCCAGGGGAGGCCTGGCACCTCCGACTCCGACAGCACGCGCGCCACCAGCCGGGCGTGCCGGGGCCAGCCGGCTGCACGCGCGACCTCGGCATACGAACGCACCTCGCCACGCGGAATCGCGCTCACCACAGCGAGCACGGCGCGTTTGCGATCGAGCGGATCCGCCAGATTGAGAGTGCCGGTCGGGTCTGACACGGGCCAGATTCTCAGGCAGCGTCGGTGGGGCTGTTAGCATACGGCTCCGCTTCCAGGTTGCCGCTTACGCCATGCAGAACTTCGAACAGATCCGCGCCCACGCCGCCTCCCACTTCACGGTCACGCGCAGCGAGCCATATCTGATCGGCATCGAGCTGACCCTGAACCATGGCTCTCGCCATCAGGGCCTGTTCCTGACCGAGCTGGAGGACGAGGATGGCCGCAAGTTCCTGCGCGTCAGCACCGCGCTGGCCCCGACGACCGGACTGGATGCAAAGCGCGCGCTCGCCTTCAACTGGGAGCAGCGCGTCGGCTATCTGGCGATCTCGGAACTCGATGGGCTGACGTATCTGCAGCTGTGCGAGAACCGCCCTCTGGAGGGGCTGACCGCAGCCGAACTCGATCGGCTGATTCTCGAGATTGGCGGCTTGGGCGACCGCATGGAGCGCGCTCTGTCAGCCGGCGGCGATCTGTTCTGAGGCCACGCTCAGGACTTCAGAGTGGCCGCGCGCCCCGGCACGCGCGCATGCCAGGCCGCGTCAGTCGTCGGCGGCCATGCGCGCCTTGGGGTGGCGCACGTCGCGACCCTCGACCAGATAGAACACATAGCCGGCGATGTTCTTGGCATGGTCGCCAATGCGCTCCAGCGACTTCAGCGCGAACAGGGCCTGCACGCCCGGCGCCACCGCGGCCGGGCTGTCCGCCATGAGCTGGGTGAGCTGCGACACGCTCGCTTTGTAGGCCTTGTCTAGACGATCATCGTCGCGGCGGGTGCGCTCGGCTTCTTCCAGATCGAGCCGCACCAGCGCATCCAGCGCGCCGCGCAGCATGCTTGCGGAAATCTTGGAAAGCCCGCCGATCTCGGCAACCATCGGCACTTCGACGCGGTCGCCGCTGGCGTCCATGAGGCGCTGCGCGATCTTGGCCAGCTTCTTCGATTCGTCTCCGATCCGCTCCAGATCGTTGACCGTCTTCGACAGCGCCAGAATGGTGCGCAGATCCACACCAAGCGGCGCGCGCAACGCGATCAGCTGGGCGATTTCCTCGTCGGCGCGCAGCTCGTAGCGGTCAATGTGGCGATCACCGTCGACCACGCGCTCGGCCAGATCCATATCGCGCATCTCCAGCGCGCGCATGCCCAGACGCAGCTGCTCTTCCACGCCCGCCCCCATCTTGATGACGAGATCACGCAGGGTTGCGAGGTCCTCGTCGTACTTCTTCAGGGTGTGGCCTCCTGCTACCAGCGACATCTGCACTCCTTGGGGCCTGCGCATCAGGCCGGATGCCTTGCGGTGGGGCGACGCGCGCGGCGTCGATGCGTCACGTTACAACAGCTTCCCGCGCGTGCGCGTGCGATGACAGTGGACCGTTCATTCGGCGAGCCCATGCGCGCCGGCACGGGGGCATCACGACGCCATGCGCATCACGCATGCAGCCTCAGGCCCGGTAAAGTGAGCCCCCGCCAGCCTGACCGCCCATGCAGCCCTCCAGCGCTTCCAGCACCAGCCAGATCCTGCGCGAGCTCGCCGCGGGCGAAGTCGATCCCAGCCTGGATGCAATCCTGGCCGCCTTCGGTAGACGCGCCTTCGGTGCCGCCCTGCTGCTGGCGATCATGCCGGCCTTCCTGCCCCTGCCCTTCGGCGTCGGTGCGATCAGCGGCCCACTGGTGTCGGTGCTCGGACTGCAGATGCTGTTCGCCCGGCGCCAGCCCTGGCTACCCAAGCGCTGGCGCGAGAAAACCGTGCCGCGCGCGCGTCTGGATGGCTTCAACGCCAAGATGGGCGGGGTATTGCGGCGCATCGAACGTCTCTGCAAGCCGCGCCTCAACGGACTGGCAACGCAACCTTGGGCCACTGTGTTTACCGGTGCGCAGCTGATCCTGCTGGGTATCCTGCTGTCGCTGCCGATTCCACTGACGAACTATCCCTTTGGCCTGCTGCTGGTCCTGTACGCACTGGCCCTGATCGAGCGCGATGGTGTGTTGCAGCTCGTCGCTTGGGTGCTGGGGCTCAGCACGATCACCGCCTCAGTCCTGCTGTCGAGCGAAGTGGTCGGCCTCCTCACCCGGCTCTGGACCTGAGTCGGTCCTGCGCGCAGGCCCTGACCGGCCCCGGCCCCAACAGCTGGTTGAAGAGCTCCCTTCCGGGGAGTTTTTCAAGTCGGCGGTCCGACGCAGGTCCGTACCGCCTCACGACGACGCAATCGCTTGCGCGCTTGCTTCGTCGTCCCGACCATCCTTGGCCGGACGCGCAGGCTGCTATTCAACAGCCTGCTAGCCGCCGTGATTGCCGCGCCCGGCCATGGCGCGGGCTTGCTCCAGTTCAACCCGCAGCGCACGCACGAGATCCTCGCGCGGCACCTCGAATTGCTCCTGCTTGCGCATGTCCTTCACCGCGACCACGCCGCGTGCGGCCTCGTCCTCACCCAGCAGCAGAACGAAACGGATGCCGGCGCGATCGGCGTACTGGAACTGCTTGGCGACCTTGCGCGACTCCAGCTGCACCTCGGCATTGATGCCGGCGCGGCGTAGCTCCGACGCCAGCTTCAGGTACTGCGGCAGCCGTACCTCGTCCATCTGCGCCACCAGCACCTCGACGCTGCTCTCGGCGGATTCGATCAGGCCGGCCTCACGCAGCTGCCAGAACAGCCTCGATGCGCCGATCGAGATGCCCACGCCCGGCAGGTGCGACTTGGTGTACTGCCCCGCCAGGTTCTCGTAGCGACCGCCCGAGCAGATCGAGCCGATCTGGGGGTAGTCGTTGAGCGTGGTTTCGTAGACGGTGCCGGTGTAGTAGTCGAGCCCGCGCGCAATCGACAGGTTGATCGCGTAGTTGGCCTCGGGCACGCCGAAGGCGCGCACCAGCTCCAGCACCTCGCGCAGCTCGGCGATGCCCTGGTTGAAGGTCTCGCTGCCCTGCCCCAGACGATCAAGCTGGGCCAGCGCATCGGCGTGTCCGGCCGAGCGGATGCCGACGAAATCCAGAATCTTCGAAACCGCCTCGATCGAGAGGCCGAAGCCTTCACCGGTGAGCGTCTCGCGCACATAGTCCGGCCCGCGCTTGTCGAGCTTGTCGACCTCGCGCAGCACCGCGCCCTGCTGCTCGGGATCAACAACGCCCAAGCCCTCGAAGAAGCCGCGCATGAGCTTGCGGTTGTTGATCTGGATGGTGAAGGCACCGATCGCCAGGTCGCTGAAGACGGAGTGGATCACCGCCGGCAGCTCGGCATCGAAACGGACCGACAGTGCGTCTTTGCCGATCACGTCGATGTCGCACTGGTAGAACTCTCGGAAGCGCCCGCGCTGGGCGCGTTCGCCGCGATAGACGCGCTGGATCTGGTAGCGGCGGAAAGGGAAGTGCAGTTCGTGCTCGTGCTCGGCGACATAGCGCGCCAGCGGCACGGTCAGATCGAAGCGAAGCGCCTGCTCGGGCAACTGGCCCGCTTCGGCCTTCTCAAGCGCACCGGTACTCTGCACGAAGTAGACCTGCCGCTCGGTCTCGCCGCCCGACTTGGTCAGCAGGACTTCGGACAGCTCCATCACCGGCGTTTCAACCGGCAGGAAGCCGAAGCGCTCGTAGTTGTCGCGGATGATGTCGAGCATGCGCTGGAAAGCGATCTGGTCGCGCGGCAGCAGCTCAAGGACGCCGGGCACGGTGCGGGGCTTGATCAAGGCGGGCTCCAAAGGCGGTGCGGCGGGCCTCGACAGGCCACGCCAAAGGCGGCACAGGCTACCAGTTTGGCGCCCGCGCCTCACGACCATCTTGCGCAGGCGATGTGAGGCCCGTATGATGCGCGGCTCTCACGCGGCGCCCAGATCGGGGTGTAGCTCAGCCTGGTAGAGCGCTACGTTCGGGACGTAGAAGTCGCAGGTTCAAATCCTGTCTCCCCGACCATCCGCGCCAGCGTGAAGCAAGCAACCCCGCCGTCGAGCGGGGTTTTTTGTTTGCGCGACACCTCCGCCGCTTGCCTCGCGCATCGGCGCACCCCACCCTGCCGTGGACCGAACCCGCGGAGACCGCCATGCCCATCTTCGAATACCGCGCCAGCGGGGATGCTGGCTGCCCGCACTGTCGAGACGGCTTCGACGTGCTGCAGAAGCTCTCGGAGCCGCCGCTCCAGGACTGCCCGAAGTGCGGCGCGCCCGTACGGCAGCAAATCGGTGCGCCCGCGCTGGCCATCGGCGGCGCCCACCTGCTGAAGGAAAAGAAGATCGGCGACGCCGGCTTCACCCAGTACCGCAAGATCGGCAAGGGTGTCTACGAAAAGACGGCGGGCAAGGGGCCGGGGATCATCCGCGGCGACTGAGTCCGCTTCGCGGCGGGATTGGGGATTGGGGATTGGGGATTGGGGATTCGGGATTCGGGATTCGGGATTCGGGATTCGCAAGAGCCGCATCGGCTGCCGCGGCAAGACCTTGGAGCCCCTCTCCGGCACGCGTCGACCTGAGCAGCCATGAGCCCGGCATTTTCAAGCGCTACGGGCGGTCTGGCGGAGCGTCACCCCAAGGCTGGACTCGACCGACATCCCGTCGGACGAATCCCGAATCCCCAATCCCGAATCCCATCGCGTCGGCGTCAGCCGACGCGATAGCAGGGCTTGTACTCCCCGCTCATCTTCATCCGCCGCTGCTCGACGAACGCACGCAGCAGGGCGTCCAGGGCGCGCATGATTTCGGGCTCGCCGTCGATCACGTAGGGGCCGTGGGCTTCGATGGCGCGCATGCCCTCTTCCTTGACGTTGCCGGCGACGATGCCGGAAAACGCGCGGCGCAGATCGGCGGCGAGCGCGTGCACCGGCTGGTCGCGGTGCAGCTTCAGACCGGCCATGTTCTCGTGGGTCGGTGCAAACGGGTGCTGGAACTCCGGCTGGATCTTCAGTGCCCAGTTGAAGAAGAACGCGTCCTTGGTGTCGAGCCGGTGCTCGCGCACCTTGGCCAGGCCGCGCTCCATGTAGCGCGCCACTTCGCGCGGGTCGTCGACGATGATCTTGTAGCGCTCCGCCGCGGCATCGCCCAGCGCGAGCCGCAGGAACTGGTCGATCTGCTCGAAGTAGGCCGCCGATTCCTTGGGCCCGGTGAACACCAGCGGGAACGGCAGGTGGGCATTGTCCGGATGCAGCAGGATGCCGAGCAGGTAGAGGATCTCTTCAGCCGTACCCACGCCGCCGGGGAACACGATGATGCCGTGACCGACGCGCACGAAGGCCTCCAGGCGCTTCTCGATGTCCGGCATGATCACCAGGTGGTTGACGATCGGGTTCGGCGACTCGGCGGCGATGATTCCCGGCTCGGTGATGCCGATGTAGCGGTTCTGGTAGCGGCGCTGCTTGGCATGACCCACGGCCGCGCCCTTCATTGGCCCCTTCATGGCGCCCGGGCCACAGCCGGTGCAGATGTCGATGTCGCGAAGGCCGAGCTCGTAGCCGACGTGCTTGGTGTACTCGTATTCGTGGCGCGCAATCGAATGACCGCCCCAGCACACCACCAGGTTGGGTTCAACGTTCGGCTTCAGCACGCGCGCATTGCGGAGGATCTCGAAGACCGCGTTGGTGATGTCCTGGCTGTTCGCCAGATCGAACTCGCCGGAGTCCCTGATCTCGGTGGAGACGTAGGCGATATCGCGGACAACCGCGAACAGCAGCTCGGCGACACCGGCAATGATCTTGCCGTCCACGAAGGCCTGCGCCGGGGCGTGGCGCAGCTCAAGGCGCACACCGCGATCCTGCTGCTGCACTTCGATCTCGAAGTCGGGGTAACGCTCCAGCGCGGCGCGCGGATCGTCGCTCGTGCTGCCCGAGGTCAGCACGGCCAGCGCGCAGCGGCGCAGCAGCTCATGCAGGCCACCCTTGGAAGCGTCGCGCAGGCGGCTCACTTCGCTGCGCGAGAGGACATCGAGGCCGCCGCGCGGGGAGATGCGGGCGTTGACGGTGATCGGAGACATGCGGAATTCCTGAAAGGCCTGGTCGAGTGTTCTTCAAAGGGCCGTCGGGAGCGCGGGCGCGGACGAACCGCGCCGGAAGCGGAATCGGACGGCTGCGGCCCCGGCCATCGGGTGCCGCGCGTGTCGCGGACCGGCTGCGCTCTCGATGGCGCAGCATCCGGCCCCTCGCCTGGGACGACAGGTCCCATCGGGCGGCCGCGGAGCATCGCACAGGCCGGCCCGGCGGTGAAGCACGGCGCCGAAGGGCCGACGTGTCTCGACTTTGGCGGGCTTGGCTTCGGGCGTAGAATTGGGCGGATGAATTCTCCCTTCGTCCCCGGACAGCGCTGGCTGTCCACTGCCGAGCCCGAGCTCGGCCTGGGCACGGTGATGCGCCTTATCGGCCGCAGCGTGCAGATCGTCTTCACCGGCAGCGGCGTCGTCCGCCAGTACGCGATGGACACCGCCCCCTTGTCGCGCGCCGAGTTCCGCATCGGCGAGCGTCTGCGCGCGGAGGGCGTCGAGTACACCGTCGAGAGCGTGGACGTGGCCGACGGTCTCTACGTGTATGGCGTCGGCGACCGGCAGATCCACGAGGGCCTGCTGGACCCCGAGCAGCCGGTCTCACAGGCCGATGCGCGCCTGCTGTCCGGCCGCGTCGACCGCAGCCCGGCCTTCGAGCTGCGCCGCGAAGCTCTGCGCCGCCGCGCCGACGCTCGCCGTCACCCGGGCTGGGGCGTGCTGGGCGCACGTATCGACTTGATCCCGCACCAGCTGAAGGTGGCCGAGCTGGCCGCCGAGCGACGCACTCCGCGGCTGCTGCTGGCCGACGAAGTGGGCCTCGGCAAGACCATCGAGGCCGGCATGATCCTCGCGCAGCAGCTGGCCACCGGCCGCGCCCGCCGCGTGCTGGTGCTGACGCCCGAGAGCCTGGTGCACCAGTGGTTCGTCGAGCTGCTGCGCCGCTTTAACCTGCGCTTCGCCCTGTTTGACGAGGAGCGCTGCGAATCGATCACCGAAGTCGATGCCAGCCGCAATCCCTTCGAGGACGAGCAGTGCGTGATCGCCTCGGTCGACTGGCTGGCGCATTCGAAGAAGCGCGCCCAGCAGCTGCTCGAAGCCGGCTGGGATCTGCTGGTGGTGGACGAGGCCCACCATCTGGCCTGGGCGCCAGACGCGCCGAGCCGCGAGTACAGCCTGGTCGAGGGCCTCGCCCGCGTCACCGCGGGAGTGATTCTGCTGACCGCCACGCCCGAACAGCTGGGCCGCAGCGGCCACTTCGCACGCCTGCGCCTGCTGGACCCCGCGCGCTATGCCGACCTCGACGCTTTCATCGCCGAGTCGGACCGGCATCTCGCCCTCTCACAGGTCACCGAAGCGCTGCTGGAAGCGCGCGCACCCGACGCCGCCGGTCTGAAGCTGCTGGAAGAGCTCTTCCACGACGAGCCGCAGACGCTGTCGACCGCACTGCCAAAGATCGAGGCGGGCGACGAGGCCGCCGCCTGGAAGCTGGTCGAAGCCCTGATCGACCGTCACGGCACCGGGCGCGTGATGATCCGCAATCGCCGGGCCGCCGTCGGCGGCTTCCCCGAGCGCATTCCCCACCTCGAACGCATCCCGGACACCAGCGAAGACCCCTCTCTACCCGGCCGCCTGCGCGCCGAAGCATTGGCCGACGCGGTTGCGCATGGCCACCACGAGCCCGAGCACGACTACACCCGCGACCCGCGCTTCGAGTGGCTGCTGAAGCGCCTGGAGACGATCGCGCCGGCCAAGGCCCTGCTGCTGTGCCGCTCGCGCGCCAAGGTGCAGGCGCTAGACGAAGCCCTGCGCCTGCGCTCGGGGCTGCCGGTGGCGCGCTTCCACGAGGACATGAATCTGCTGCAGCGCGACCGCGCAGCGGCCTATTTCGCCGATCCCGAAGGCGCACGTCTGCTGATCGCCTCGGAAGTCGGCGCCGAAGGCCGCAACTTCCAGTTCGCTCAGCATCTGATCCTGTGGGATCTGCCGCTGGATCCAGACATGCTGGAGCAGCGCATCGGCCGCCTGGACCGTATCGGCCAGCAGGGCGCTGTGCAGATCCACGCCTGCGCCGTCGAAGGCAGCCCACAGGACCTGCTGCTGCGCTGGTATGACGAGGGCCTCGACGCCTTCCGCCAGGTCTGTGCCGACGGCCGCGAGCTGCTGCGCCGCTTCGGGCCGCCGCTGCTGAACCTGTTCGAGACACCGAGCGACAACGGCGTCGAGGCTCTGATCGCCGACACCCGCACGGTCCATGCGGAACTGTCTGACAAGGTGCACCGCGGCCGTGATCGCCTGCTGGAGCTGTCCAGCCAGCGCGCCGCCAGCGACGGCCGCCTGCTGCAGGCGCTGAAACTCGACGACATCGCCGCCACCATCGAGGACTATCCGCTGCGCCTACTGGAGCAGTTTGGCATCCACAACGAGCCGCAGGGCCACGAGATCGTTCTGCTCGATCCCGAGTACGTCACTCTGGACGCCTTCGAAGAGCTGAAGGGGGGCGCCCGCCAGGCCACGTTCTCGCGCTCTCGCGCCCTGGCCCGCGATGACCTGCTCTACCTGCGGGCAGATCACCCGATGCTGCTCAACGCCGAGGAACTGCTGCTCTCGTCCGAGACCGGCAACGCCGCCGCGCTCGTCGACGACAGCCTGCCGCCGCGCAGCCTGCTGCTGGAAGCGGTCTACGTGCTCGAATGTGTGGCGGAAGCTGATCTGCACGTTGATCGCTTTCTGCCGCCGCTGCCGCTCACGGTCGTCGTCGACACCCGCCTGCAGCCGCGCCTCGATTACGTGCCCGGCGCGCGCGCCTTGCGCAGTTCGGGCGACAGGCCGATCGACCTGTCGCGCCAGCGCAAGCTGCTGACCACCCTGCTGCCGCCGATGCTGGGCGCCGCCGAGAAGCTGGCGAAGGCGCAGGCCGAGCAGCGCATCGAGACGGCCCTGGGCCAGGCCGAGGAGCTGCTGGGCGGCGAACTCGCGCGCTTGAAGCGACTGGCCCGAATCAACCCGGCGGTGCGCGCGGAAGAGGTGGATTCGCTGGAGCGCGAGCATGCCGAACTGCTGACCGCGCTGCCGCAGGCGCGGCCGCGCCTCGATGCCCTGCGCCTCGTGCTCAGTCCGGATGTGGTCTCGCTGCGGCCGGGCTAACAGCGTGTTGAAGAACTCCGTTCCGGGGAGTTTTTCAAGTCGGCGGTCCGGCGCAGGTCCGTAGCGCCTCACGACAAAACAATCGCTTACGCGCTTGCTTCGTCGTCCCGGCCATCCCTGGCCGGGCGAGCAGGCTGTTTCTCAACAGCCTGCTAAAGGCGAACCACCCCTCACTTTCGGCCTACGAGTTTCCGGACTTGCGGGGCTTTGTCACAAACTGTCTCGCACAGACCCCTTGCGTCACCGAATCACAAATCGTGACAATCCACGTCACGTTGGAGTTCTGTAGGGGCGGGTCATGAGTGGAGTCGGACTGTTCAAGCGTCTGTTCGGGAATGAGGACAAAGGGGTCGAGCGCCGCCTGCGTCCTCGCCAGCAGGCGCGGCCAGATACGCGCTTCCTGATCATCGATGACAGCACCACCATCGTCACCGTGCTGCGGCGCATGCTGCAGCAGAACGGCTTCGCGACCCGCGAGGCCTACGACGCCGAGCGCGGCATCGAGATCGCCGAAGCCGAGCGCCCGCACCTGATCTTCCTCGACATCGTGCTGCCCGGCATGAGCGGCTTCGAAGCGCTGCGCCACCTGCGCCGCTCCGAGAACACCCGCAACATCCCGATCATCATGATCAGCGGCAACGAACAGGCGACCGAGCAGTTCTACCTGCAGCGCATCGGTGCAGATGACTTCATGAAGAAGCCGTTCTCGCGCGACGAAGTCTTCTCGCGCATCGGCCGTCTGCTCGGCCCCGATCTGCTGCCGCATCGCCCGCAGCCGGCGCGTGGCGAGCCCGGCTTGGGCCTGCGCGCGGCGATCTAGGGCCGGAACGCGGGCTTCCAAGCTTCGACTTCGCAAGAGGCGGGCCCAGTGCCCGCCTCTTGCGTTTCCGCATTCGCAATTCCGCCTCAGGCAACATGGATCACGTCCATCCTGAGCTTGATCCGTGCTCGCGAGTCCGGCGTCGCCAGACTCGCTTCCGCTGGACCAGGCCTCGCCTGCTCGATCCGCGAGCGCGCCTTCCGTGGCGCGCGGCAACGCTGAATTCCTCAACGTTGCCCCAAGCGCTAGCGCAGCCGCCCCGCACCCGCCTCGGCGGGTATGCGCGTGCCCAGGCTCACTGGATCGGTCTCGACGCTGTAGGCATAGGGCGGCGTCCAGGTGCCCGCAGGCAAGCCGCTGCAGCCGGCAAGATTGCTGTCCACGCGCTGGGCAATCAGCGCACTCGGATCATCGCTGCGGAACCACAGGTTCTCGCCGCGGAAGCCCGTTGCGCTGCCGTGGTGATGGACGAGCTTGCCGCAGATCTCGTTGCTGGCGTTGATCTTCAAACCCAGCACGTGGAAGAAGTTGCCCTGCGCCAGCACATCGCCTTCGTAGGCCACAGCGATGCCATTGCCCCATTTGCGGTTGGGCACCGGAGCGATGCTGCCGGAGAAGAAGTTGTTGTAGAGGTGCACGCGGCCGTAGCGCACCCGCGGCATGCGCGCCTGGTTGTACTCCCAGTGGTTGCCGACAAAGCTGACCTTGAGGCGGCCAGCGTCGCTCCAGCGCCGGCTGCTGTCGGCGTTGCCGATCAGGTTGGTCTTGTCGCTGGAGTAGAAGCGGCTGTTGCTGATGGTGACGTAGCTGGAGCCGCGCACCACATCCAGCGCGCCGTCCCTGCGCGTGGCCGTGTAGACGCCGTCGTACTGGCCCGGCCCGATGGTGACGTGATCGATCCAGATCTGCTGCGCCCAGGCCAGCACGATGCCGTCGTACTCGGCGTCCGCCGAACCGGGGTTCACGTCCCAGGGCGTCTCGATCTCCAAGTTGCGGACAATCACATTGCGGGTCCAGCCGGGATACTCCTCCGGATCACGACCGGCGTTCACCCAGGCCTGGAAATTGGTCTGCGCCGTCGGCGCCGCCGGCGAGAACGCGTGCACGGGCGAAAACTCCCGACCAATCGCGATCTGCGTGCCTGCGAAGCGCGCGGGACGCCCCTGCGCATCGTTGATGCCGACCAGGGTCGTGTTGGACGGGATCACCACCGTGCCGCCCGCCGCCTGATCGGCCTGGCTGGTGTACTCCTCGTAGACACCGTTGGTGAAGCGGAAATCGATCACGCCGAGCACGCGGATGATCTTCGGCCGGTTGCCGGAGCGCTGCAGCGCCGCGAGCAGCTCTTCCTTGGTGCGCACGGTGTAGACGTCGTCCGGCGCCGCCGCCGAGCCGCCGGTGACGCGCACCGGGCCGTACTCGCTCCAGCCCATCCAGCCGAGCGCAGGCGCAGCTTCGCGCTCGAAGCTGAGCACCCCTCCGGTCGGGTCGGCCGGAAGATTCCGGTAGTGATCCACATGGACAGGCACCGGCGGCACCGCCACAAACTGCAGGTTGGCGGTCGGCGCCGCGTAGGTGCGCTGGCCCATGTTGGCCGGCATGGGTTGGCCCACGGGCAGCAGGGCCGCGTCGATCAGGGCGCCCTCGCCCGCTTCGAAGCTGCTGGCGAATATCGAAGCCAGCGCCGGCGGCGGCACGCTCGAACTGGACGAACTGGAGCTGCTCGAGGTCGAGCTGGAGCTGGAACTGCTGCTTGAACTGGAGCTGCTGCTGGAAGATGAGCCCGGAAAGCCGAGGCAGGCATCGATCCTGCCCACGCCGGTGTTGGCCAGCACATGCGGCTTGACCTCGGCGACAGGCAGCACCGTGTAGGCGTAGGGCGGCGTGTAGCTCGTCGTCGACACAATCTGACCGCCGTTCTGCACCGTGCCCGGCGTATTGCCCCAGGCGCAGGGGTTGCTGGTGCAGTTGGTCGGCAGCGGAGTCCAGGTGACGTTCTGGAAGAGATTGTCGCCGTTGGTGTCCCAGAAGCCGATCTGCTGGCTGTCCTGCGAGATCACCACGTTCTGCGAGTCTTCGAAGTGGGTGCCATCGACGCGGATGCGCGCGCCCATGCGCGAATTGATGCCCGAAGCGCGCACGTTGCGGTAGTAGTTGTTCAGCACGTGCCCTTCGCCGAAGCGGAACAGCGGCAGACGCGAGTTGACGTTCTCCCAGCGGTTGGCGATGAAGCTGACCGTGCGGTTGAAGCCATCGGTGTCGCTGGAGCCCCACAGCGAGGTCTTCCAGCTGTCGTGGAAGTAGTTATAGCTCAGCGTCACGTTCGACACGCTGCCCTTGCCGCTGACCAGCTCGTCGTAGAAGTCGATGTCGACATCCAGGGAGTTGTAGAACTCGTTGTGGTCGATCCAGATGTTGCTGGCCGGGCCCTCCAGGCTGATCTGGTCCTTGTCGCCGGTATTGACGAAGCGCATCGTGAGGTTGCGCACGATGATGTTGTTCGCACGCCAGATCTTGATGCCGATTCCATCGAACAGGGCACCGGGCAAGCCGATGATCGAGACATTGTTCATGTCCTTGACGTCGAACTTGACGACGCTGCCGCTGTTCGCCGGCGTGATCACGCCGTTCACGAAGATCGTCAGCGGCTGCGGATTGCCGACCTGTCCGGCGAGCGCGGCCGCCAGCTCGACGCCCGTGGTCACGACGACCTGGCGCCCGCCGGCGCCTCCGGTCGTGCCACCGCCGAGAGAAGCGAAGCCCTGCACGGTGTTGGCCTGCGAACAGCTGAGCGTGCCCGGCGTCGGTGGCGTCGACGAGGACGAGGAGCTGCTTGAGCTCGATGTGCTTGAACTCGAACTGCTTGAGCTGGTGCTTGAGCTGGATGAGCTGCTGGAGGACGAGCTGGAGGATGAACTCGACACCGGCGGACAGGTCGCCGAGCCCACGCTGCCGCGGTCCAGGCGCAGGTTGTCGAGAATGGCCTCTTCACCGCTCTCCACGCGCAGCACAAAGAACGAGGTCGGAGTGCCGATGCTGGATGTCACGCTGTAGACCGTGTTTGGCACCAGGTCGCCCAGAGGCTGATTGAAGATGCGCGAGGCCGTGCCGTGAATCGAGTTGGCGGCACCGCTGGTGTTGTTGTTGACCTGGATCTGCAGCCGCCGCGTGCCGTCTGTGCCGCGCCGCCCCACGTAGCAGAACGACACCGTATAGGGCTGGCTCAGGTCGAAGATGCCATTGGTGCTCGTATCGGTCCCCGTGGTGGCGGTGAACGCCTGACGGTTGCCAACGCCAAACACCAAGCCTTCGATGCCCAAGGCGCCGTTGAGCATGCGCGTGCGCGTGGTTGAGCTGCTGACGAACATCGCCGTCGAGGGCGCATCCGGCAGGCTCCGATAGGCCGCCGTCAGCAGGGTGCTTGCGGTGGCAAGGTCGAAGTCTTCGGCGAAGAGGTTGAGTCCGGCGCTGCTGGAACTCGAGGAGCTTGATGAGCTTGATGAACTGGAATCGCTCGAGCTTGAGCTGCTCGAACTGCTGGACTCGCTTGAGCTCGACGAGCTGGAGCTGCTGGAGCTGGACTCGCTTGAGCTGCTGCTTGAGCTGCTGCTTGAGCTGCTGCTTGAGCTGCTGCTTGAGCTGCTGCTTGAGCTGCTTGAGCTGGAGTCGCAGTTGGCGAGCGTCGCCGACTGCGCGTCGCCAAGGCTGATCGTGAGGTTGTCGACCACCACCGTTCCGCCGGTCTCCGTGCGCAGGGCCACGAAGGAATTGGCCGAACCGAGGCTCGAAGTCACGCTGACCACGCTGTTCGGCTGCAGCGTCGAAATGTCGAGATTCAGCAGACGCGAGGGTCCGCCGTGGGGAGAGTTGGCCTGACCGGTGCTGTTGTTGTCGACGTAGACCTGGAACTTCTTGTCGACCGCCGGATCGGCCAGCGCCGCCGAGCGCAGGCACATCGATACCGTCCAGGTGGCGCCAAGCCCGAAGACGCCCGTAAAGCCACTTCCCGCCGCGGTGGTGACGGTGGGTGTGGTGTTGCCGATGCTCAGGCGCGCGCCATTCAGAGCGACGCCGCCGTCGACCACGGCCACGCTGCCGGAGAGACGATGGAACATCTGCAGCGGAGGTTGAACCCCCGGCAGCGCGCGGTACTCGGGCGTGACCAGAGAGGCCGTCGTCGCGCCGTCGAAGGTGTCGACGAAGGGCAGATTGGCCTGTGCCTGCGCGAAGGCGGGAAGCAGCAGCAAAGGCAGGCACAGCAGAGGGCGCCCGCTGAGGCGGTTGGGATGGAACGACATTTGGCTCTCTCCACCAAAGGGCCAGCGCCGAACAGAGACTGCCCAGCCGCCCCGGATAAGGGCAGTGCCGTCTGGGCACTGCCGCGAGTTCAGCCTCACGAGCGCCTTCCTGGTGCGCGCAAGGCCAACCGTGTTGCAGCATGCGAACCCGGGAAGACCGGGTGCTGGGACGCAGCCGCCGAGCGATGGACGCGATCTCATCGGCATGGACAAGATCTCGGTGGCGGCGGGCGTCAGGCCCGCCGAGCGCGTGGCACAACGCGCGGTTCATCCGCATCACCGGCGCCCCCCAGGCGCCTCCCTAACGGCGATGCGGAGCCGATCCTCTGAGCACATGCCACCGGTGTCAACGTGCACTGCAACATGTGCGATTCTTATGGGCTGGATCTGTGAGAGGCAGCTATGCGGTTTGCGAACGGTGCTGGGCTGATTCACTCAATGCGCGCGGCCTGGGGCCGCAACGCCCTGGACGGCGCAGCGCTGCTGCTGGTCTGCCTGGTCGCCATCCTCACTTTCGGCACGCGCTACTGGCAGCCGGAGTCCCTGTTCTGGGACGAGAACTATCACGTTGCGTCCGCGCACAAGCAGCTGGCGGGCGTGATGTACATGGAGAACCACCCGCCGCTCGGAAAGATGCTGATCGCCCTGGGCGAGGCCGCCGTGGGCGCCAACGAAGGGCTCGACACCACCGCGCTGCTGCACACCGATCACGCCAGCCAGTCGCAGCTGCCGCCGGGCTACAGCTTCGCGGGCGTACGCCTTGCCTCGGTGCTTGGCTTGATTCTGGCGACGCCCCTGCTCTACCTGCTGATCTTCGAAGCCACGCGCAGCCGCGCCGTGGCCGTGTGCTTTGCCCTGTTGCTTCCTCTCGACAACGCCTGGGTCACGCACGGCCGCGCCGCCATGCTGGAGGGCGTGCAGCTGCCCTTCGTGCTGCTGGCGCTGTGGCTGTTTGCGCGCTGCGTTCGTGCCGGCGGGTCGATTCGTCTGCACCACTACCTGCTGCTGGGCGCCAGCCTCGGCCTGGCGCTCGCGGTGAAGCTCAACGCCGCGCCTTTGCTCTTGCTGCCTCCCGTGCTGCTGGGCCTCGAACTGTGGCGTCAGCGCGCGAGCCTGCGCCCGCTCGCGGTGGCGCGCCGCTCGCTCGCCACCGGCTCAGTCACCATCGCCGGGCTCGGCGGCGTGTTCTTGGGCGTGTTCTGGCTGCAGATCGCGCTGTCGCCCACTGTGATCGAAGGTCGGATCTACAAGGCGTCTCCCGAGTTCATCGCGGCGCTGTACCAGAAGCAGTCGGCGGCACCTTCGACCTTCCTGGTCGGCGTGCGCGACCACCTGCGCTACATCGCCGAATACTCGGACGGCGTGCCGCGCTTCGATGCCTGCAAGCCCGGCGAGAACGGCAGCCCGGCGCTGCACTGGCCGCTGGGCGGCAAGACCATCAACTATCGCTGGGCCAAGGTCGATGTCGACGGCCAGACCAAGGTGGACTACACCTACCTGGTCACCAACCCGATGGTCTGGCTGCCGGTGCTGGCGGGCATGCTGCTGTCTTTCGCGCTGCTCGCCTCGTGGGCGGTGTTCGGGCTGAAGCCCAAGGACACCCGCCTGCTCGGCTGGATCGCGCTGATGAGTGCGCTCTACCTCGGCTACATGATCTCGATGCTGCAGGTCGAACGGGTGATGTACCTCTACCACTACCTGCTGCCCCTGGTGTTTGGCATCGTCAATCTCGGCCTGGTCTTCAGCTACGTGTTCCGCGATTCGCTGCTGCGCGGCGACTGGCATCCGCGGATCAATCTGGCGGCCTATGCCGGGCTGGTGCTGGCGGGCTTTCTGTACTTTGCGCCCTTCACCTACGGCTGGCCCATCGACGAGGCCGACGTCGAACGGCGGGCCTGGCTGCAGGTCTGGAAGCTGGAGCCGGTGCGATGAAGCGCCTCGACCCCGCCAACACCGTGCTGTCGGGCCTGCTCTGCGCGGCGGCTCTGCTGCTGGCTCTGCTGATGCGCGCGCCCAGCGTCGATGCCGTGCTGCCGCTGGTCATCGAACGCAACGCCGTGCCGATCGATCAATTGGACCAACCACGCGTGCTGGCCGAGCGCAGCACCGTATGGGTGGACCGCCTGGATCTCGCCGAGGGGGGCGAACTTCGCCATGCCGTTCTCGGCAAGATCGGTCCGGCCGAGCAGTTCTTCATCGACCTTCGTGTTCGCGTGCGGGTCCCCGAGTCACGGGTGCTGCACTTCGAGATCGAAAGCGATGATGGCTTCGCGCTTGCGCTCAACGAGCGTCGCGTCTGCGCCTTCACCGCCCAGCGTGGGCTGTCCGCGCAGCGCTGCTACGCCCTGCTGGAAGCCGGCGAGCACGACCTGCATCTAAGCTACTTCCAGGCCGGCGGCCCGGCGGGCCTGCGCCTGCGCCACGGGCCGAGCGAGGACGGGCCCTGGGTGCTGCTGGGCGAGGCCAACCACTGGCTGGAGCTGGTGCCGGGCTCGGGCGAGTAAAGCGCCGTCCGGGCCGCGGCGCCGCGCGTCTTCTGGCTCAGGCGCGCGCACCTTCTCGCGGATGTCAGCGCCTGCGCAGACGCAGACGCAGACGCAACGGTGAGCCGAGCCCCGAACACTTGGGGCAGCGACCGGCTCGGTCGATACGGTCCTGGCGGCTGACGGCGCCCAGTCGATGTGGGGCAAGACCCACGCTGTCCCGGAATGATCTGGGATCACCCTGCCCGTAGGCAGCGGGCTGCGGGCTGCGGGCTGCGGGTAGCGAGTAAGCGAGTAAGCGAGTAAGCGAGTAAGCGAGTAAGCGAGTAAGCGAGTAAGCGCATGGCTCGCGGCCCGCTGCGGCAAGCGGACCCGCTGCCTTTGCTGCACCACGGCTTGCTCCGACCGCAAAGCCCCGCCACAATGACACCGGTAGTCATTCATGACCCCGGAGTGCACGCGTCGCGTCTTCCGTGCGGACTCCACTTTTGCCGGTTTCATCCGAGGAGCGTTCACGATGGGCAATGCCTTCAGCCTGGCGGGCCAGGTCGCACTGGTTACCGGGGCCAACAAGGGCTTGGGACAGGGCATCGCGCTGGCGCTGGCGGAAGCCGGGGCCGATATCGCTGCCGTCAGCAGCTCCAACGCCGACGACACCGGCGCCAAGGTGCAGGCCCTGGGTAGGCGCTTCGCCTTCGTGCAGGCGGATCTCACCTCGCTGGAGCCGATCCCGCGAATCCTGAGCGAGACGCTGGCCAGCCTCGGCAGGCTCGACATTCTGGTGAACAACGCCGGAATGATCCGCCGCGCCGATGCGGTGGACTTCACCGAGGCCGACTGGGATGCAGTCATCGACCTCAACCTGAAGTCCGCCTTCTTCCTGAGCCAGGCGGCGGGGCGCCACTTCATTGCCCAAGGCCGCGGCAAGATCATCAACATCGCCTCGATGCTGAGCTTCCAGGGCGGCATCCGCGTGCCCTCCTACACCGCCAGCAAGTCCGGCCTGGCCGGCATCACCAGGCTGCTGGCCAACGAGTGGGCGGCCAAGGGTGTGAATGTCAATGCGATCGCGCCGGGCTACATGGCCACCGACAACACCGCGCAGCTGCGCGCCGACGAGCAGCGCAACCGCGACATCCTGGCGCGCATTCCGGCCGCTCGCTGGGGCACCCCGCAGGATCTCGCCGGCGCGGCCGTGTTCCTCGCCTCGCGGGCTTCCGACTACGTGCACGGCACGGTACTTCCGGTCGACGGTGGATGGCTGGCGCGCTGACGCTGCCCTGAGCCCGACGACCCTCCCTGTCCGTGCGCCTGTCGATCAGGTTTCCAACGCGAGCGTTGCACTGGGCGCCCGCTCGCGCCGGGCTGACCGACAGGCGCACCGACGTCTGCTTCAACCGCGCCGCCGAGCGCGGCCACTTCCATAGGACATCGCCATGAAGATCGCGCTGATCACCGAGAACAGCCAGGCTGCCAAGAACGAGATCATCCACACCGCACTCAAGACGGTCGCCGAGCCACTGGGCCACGCCGTGTTCAACTACGGCATGTACTCGGCCGAGGACAAGGCTTCGCTGACCTATGTCATGAACGGCCTGCTGGCGGGCATCCTGCTGAACTCGAAGGCGGCGGACTTCGTAGTCACCGGTTGCGGCACCGGCATGGGTTCGATGCTCGCCTGCAATGCGATGCCTGGCGTGTTCTGCGGACTGGTAATCGACCCCACCGACGCATTCCTGTTCGGCCAGATCAACGACGGCAACGCGATTTCGATGCCGTATGCCAAGGGTTTCGGCTGGGCCGCCGAGCTCAACCTGCAGGACTGCTACCGCAAGCTGTTCGACGGCGCCCGCGGCCTGGGCTATCCGAAGGAACGCGCTGCGATCATGGCCAAGAATCGCGGCATCCTCGCCCAGGTCAAGGCGACGAGCTGCAAGGACATGCTGACGGTGCTGAAGGAGGTCGATCAGGACCTGCTGAAGTCGGCGATCGCCGGCGAGAAGTTCGCCGAGCTGTTCTTCCCGAACTGCCAGGACGAGGCCATCGCGGCCTATCTCCGCGGCCTGAATTGACAGGCTCCGAGAGCCGCTTGCTAGCTGTCGGCGCCATCGTGCACGCGCACGGTGGCGCCGGCCGGATCGCAAACCCAGCTGGCGCTTGAGGCCAAGCCGCATAGAGGCGTACTCGGGCGCAGGCTCGATACCAAAGGACCGGCGCATGCAGATGACGTCCGAGAGCCCGCTGCCGCGCATGGCGGCGATCGCATCCGCTCTGCTCTTCGCGACATTCGCTGTCGTTCCCGGCTCTGCTGCAACGCCAGCCGAGCAGCGCTCCGGCTCCTACGTCGAGCGCGAGGCCGACATCGCCGTCCAGCAGCCCGGCCCGCACAGCGGGGATGGCCTGACCACGGCCTTCCCCTTCTTCGAGCAGGCCGAAGGTTTCGACCTGGTGTTCCGCAAGCGCGCCCTGCACCCGGGCGCCAGCATTGGCGAACACCTGAACGACAAGGACGAGATCTATTACGTGCTCTCGGGTCGCGGTGAGCTGATGCTCGACGGCGACTACCGCGAGGTCGGCCCGGGCGACGCCATCCTCACCCGCCGCGGCAGCAGTCATGGGCTGCGACAGCAGGGCGACGAGGATCTCGTGATCTTTGTCGTGTTCCGCCGGCCCGACCAGCCCTAAGGAAGCTCGGATTCATGGGAGCTTCCCGCGCGCCAGAAACGGCGTGCTCGTGGATGGAGCGCGCACCTGCTTGATCCAGCACGAGTGAGTCCGGACCGGCGCCGGACTCTCGAGGTTTGGTCGACTCGCGAACGGAGTGGCTCAGACCTTCCCTGGCCCTCCAGCCCAGCTCCGTTCTGATCGCGCACTGCCGAGAGAGTTGACACGAGCGTTTACAGGCGTAATCTGAGGCTGCCGATTACAGGAGTAAACGCCATGCAGATCAGCGAAGCCGAGTCCGTGGTGATGGAAGTGCTGTGGGCCTCCAGCCCGCGAGCGGCTGAGGAGGTGGTCGAGGCCTTGGCCGACCAGCAGGACTGGCAGGAGCCCACCATCAAGACCCTGCTCAATCGCCTGCTGAAGAAGGGCGCGATCTGCGCCGAACGCGACGGCAGACGCTATCTGTACGCGCCCGTGCTCAAACGTGAGGACTGGGTGCGGCAGCAAAGCAGCAGCCTGCTGGACCGCCTGTTCGGCGGACGGCTGGCACCCCTGGTCGCTCAGTTCCATGCAGAGCAGGGCTTGAGCGAAGAAGATCGTGAGGCCCTGCGTGCGCTGCTTGAGCGCAGCGAGGCAGCCGCAAGCAAGAGTCCCCGTCGATGAGCGCCATGAGCGGGATTCTCACGATGCTCGCCGGCGAAGCGCTGGAGGCCGTGCTCGCGACCAGCGCGGCCTGTCTGCTGGTCTTGCTGCTGCGCGGACCGGCGCGTGCGCTGTTCGGCGCGCGGGCCGCCTATGCGCTTTGGTGGCTGGTGCCGGCAGCACTCCTGGCCGTGCTGCTGCCAGCGCCGCAGATCGCCCCCACCGCGATCGAACTGGGTCGGGCAAGCGCCGCTTTCGGCCCCCTGGCTCAGCTGGCTGCGCCTGAAAGTCCGGAGCTACCAGCGTGGACTCGGGTCGGGCTGGCGCTGACCCTTGTTTGGCTCATCGGCTGTGTCGCAGCGCTGATCGCGCTGGTGCGGCAGCAGCGTCGCTTCCGCCGCAGTCTTGGGTCGCTTCAGCCCGCTGGCGAGGGTCTCTGGAAGGCCGAGGCCAGGGAAGGTCTGCCCGCGGTAATCGGACTGCACCCGCGGATCGTGCTGCCCGCGGATTTCGAACGTCGCTATACACCCGAACAGCAGACTCTGGTGCTGGCTCACGAGCGCGTGCACGCCGCTCGCGGCGACGTCTACTGGAACCTGGGCATCGCGCTGCTGTGCGCGCTGCAGTGGTTCAACCCGTTGATCCGCATGGCCCAGCGCGCCTTTCGCCTCGATCAGGAACTGGCCTGCGACGCCCGCGTTCTGGCTCTGCATCCGCAAAGTCGGCGCAGCTACGGCGAAGCCCTGCTTGGCAGTTCCACGGCTTTCCCCGCGGCGCCGTTGGCCTGTGCTGCTTTCGGCACGCACCCACTGAAGGAGCGCATCACCATGTTGACTCGCCCATTGCCCTCGCTGATCCGAGTTTCTGCCGGCTTCGCCCTGAGCCTCGCGCTGGGGACTGGCGTTGCGGGCCTCGCCTGGGCCCAGCAGACACCACGCATCGTCGATGCAGAGATGCTCGACATCCAGCTGCAGCTCTCAATTGACGGCGGCCCCACTCACAGCCCGCGCGTCATCACCCCGGCCGGACAGGAGTTCGGCATCCGGCTTGAAGCGCCAGAGGGTCAAGAGTGGTCCTTCGACCTCGTGGCAGAGCGCGCCCAGCAGGGGCTGATCGATGTGTCGGGCCGCGTCAGCCGCGAAGGCACGTTGGCGGCCAGTCCGCAGCTCAGCCTGCGTGAGGGCGTTCCCGGCAGAATCGCGCTTGAAGGCCCCGACGCTGGCCGGTTCAGTCTGCTTCTGACGGCCAAGGCGACTACAGGCGCGGCGCCGCCACCGCCGCCAGCCCCTCCGGCACCGCCTGCTTCGCCTGCAGCGGTATCTGCCTCCGCACCACCTGCCCCCCCGGCTCCCCCTACACCGCCTTCGCCGCCAGCGCCGCGGCCAGCACCGATCGTTGCCGTCGAGCCGCCGCAGGGGGATGACACGGCGGTGGCCTACCGGCGGCTGCAGCCGGCCAAGTACCCGAAGGAAGCCATCGCGCAGAAGATCGAGGGCGAGACGCTGCTGCACGTGCAGGTGCTGAGCAGCGGAGCGCCTGGCCAGATTTCCGTCTACCGCAGCTCCGGCAGCGAACTGCTCGACCAGGCCGCGATCGACACGACCTCGAACTGGCTGTTCCACCCGGCCAAGCGCGCGGGCAAGGCGATCGAAGCCTGGATCACGGTACCCATTCGCTTCGCGCTCGACGAAGAGCAGCTCGCCGCATCCGAGGCAGAGGCCGTCGGCACGCCGCCCAGCTACCGTCGCCTGAGCCCTCCCGACTATCCGGCCACCGCCAAGGCCGCTGGCCAGGAGGGCACCACCCTGCTTGAGGTAGAAATCGACGCCACCGGGAACGTGCAGACCGTGAACATCGTCGCCGGCGCGGGTTCAGACGTGTTGGATCGCGCCGCCTCCGATGCGGTCGAGCGCTGGTCCTTCAATCCGGCAACCAGCGACGGCTTGGCGGTGGACAGCCGGATTCTCGTCCCGGTGCAGTTCATTGCCTCCAACAGCGCGGCCGAACCTTACGCCGCACCGCCCGGCGCGCTCGACACCATCACCCTGCGCGCAGACTGAGGCCCAAAGGGCGAGGCTCCTCCAGCGCAACCGCTGAAGCGCGACCCGATCGAAAAGCGAACACCGTCCGAAGCCGCCCCCAGGGGCGGCTTCGGCGCATTGGGCCCGCAAAGGCAGGACGACGCCGCTGGCCGTTGGGCAGGCCGAGGCAGCCTCGGACAGGCATCACGCGGTGACATCCCAGCCCCCCATGAGAACTCGCCGACAGATCTGCAGAACGGCGGCCCAAGCCGCGGCGCAGCGAAGCACACGCATGCGGGCGGCATCGGCCAACGGAGCGGACAGCCTGTTTTTGAAGCCCGTTACACTTTTTTGCATTGCTCGTTGACACCGGTGGCCAGCCAACGTCAACTGCGCGCCGCCAGGGTCGAACTGTGGGCAGGGACGGCAGTTCAGTTCGAGCGTGGCCAGCCACGCCCCTCTGCGGGCACCACTTACTCGGGGAGAACTCCATGTTGTCCAGCAATCGTTTGCTGGCACGGGCGCTTGCGCTCGCCGTCAGCCCACTCGCGCTGAGCCTCGCGCTCAGCGACACCGCCAATGCTCAGGCCATGGGCTATGCCTCTGGCACGACGGGCGGCGGCAACCGCACACCCGTCAGCGTCAGCACGCCAGAGCAGATGCGCGCAGCCATCAACGCCTACAGCGGCAGCGGCGGCCTCGTCATCAACTACACCGGCCAGTTCAACTTCGCCAGCATCACCGACCCCTGCGCGCAGTGGCGCAAGGATCCGAACGTCGTCGAGATCAAGGACAAGAGCGACATCACCATCCAGGGCGCGAACGGCTCCAGCGCGAACTTCGGGCTCTCGATCAGCGGCAACTCGAAGAACATCATCGTTCGCAACATGACGATCGGCCTGCTCCCGGGCGGCGAGGGTTCGGACTCCATCTCGATTTCCGGCAGCGGCGAAGGTCGCATCCCCGAGCGCATCTGGATCGACCACAACACCATCTTCGCGACGCTCACCAGCTGCCCGGGCGCGGGGGATGCCAGTTTCGACGGCGGCATCGACATCAAGCGCAGCGCGCGCAACATCACGGTGTCCTACAACCACGTCTACAACTACCAGAAGGTCGCGCTGAACGGCCACGACGACGGCTTCACCGCGCACAACAGCGCCCGCACCACCTACTACCGCAACCGCTTCGAGAACGTGCAAGCGCGCGTGCCGCTGCAGCGCTTCGGCCTGAGCCACATCGTCAACAACTACTTCGGGCGCATCACGTCTTCGGGCATCAATGTCCGCATGGGCGGTGTGTCGCTGATTGAAGCCAACTACTTCGAGAACGTCGCCAACCCGGTGACCTCGCGCTCGAGCTCGCAGGTCGGCTTCTGGGAGCTGCGCAACAACTTCGTCGGCTCCGGCATTACCTGGTCGGGCGGCAGCGGTGGCACGGTCAATGCGACCAACTGGCAGACCACGCGCGCCTTCCCTGAGGCCCTCGGCTACAGCCTGCCGGTCGCCTCGGCCGCACAGGTCAAGTGCCTGGTGTTCGCGACCGCAGGCGCTGGCACCAACCTCGCGACGACAGCACCGCAGTGCGGCACGGGCGGCTCGTCGAGCAGCTCGTCCAGCAGTTCCTCAAGCTCCTCCAGCAGTTCGTCGAGCAGTGGCGGCACGGCCGCGATCAACCTGTCCGCCAGCGGCACCAGCAGCGGCGTCAACTTGAGCTGGACGCCGGTCAACCTGACCCCGGCCTCGCAGGAGGTGTATCGCGACACCGATGCCACCCCTGAGGGCCGCAGCCGCATCGGCATCGTCGGCGCAACCATCCGCAGCTACAGCGACACCAGCGCCGTGGCCGGCACCCAGTACTGGTACTGGATCAAGAACACCACCAATGGGGTCGTGACGGAATCCCCGGCGGTGTCGGCGCGTCGCAGCGGCTCAAGCTCTTCAAGCAGTTCCTCAAGCAGCAGTTCGTCCTCAAGCGCCGCGCCGGGCGCCAGCTGCAGCTATGTCATCACCAACAACTGGGGCAGCGGCTTCACCGGACTGGTGCGGATCACGAACCGTGGCCGCACGCCGATCAGCGGTTGGAACGTGAGCTGGACCTACGCGGGCAGCACACGCCTGACGGGCACCTGGAACGCGAACGTGTCGGGCGCCAACCCCTACTCCGCCTCCAACCTGAGCTGGAACGCGATCATCCAGCCCGGTCAGACCGTGGAGTTCGGCTTCCAGGGCACCCACAGCTCAGCGGAGATTCCCACGGTCAGGGGCGCCGTCTGCGGCTGAGGCAGGTTGGGGGGCGGCACCCGTGAGCCTGCGCAACGTTCACAGCGTGGGACGTGTGCGGCCGGACGCGGCGACAGGCGCGAGAGCGCCTGCCGCCGCACGCCGGAAACGCAGGCCTGCTTTCGTCGAGCCCGGGGAGAACTGTGCTTGCGGTCCTACGCTGAACCCCAGGCGCTTTTCTGGGCGCGGACCCGAGCTCGCAGCTGGTTGAAAAACTCCCTTCCGGGGAATTTTTCAAGTCAGAGGTCCAGCGCAGGTCAGTACCACCTCACGACAGAGCAATCGCTTACGCGCTTGCTTCGTCGTCCCGGCCATCCCTGGCCGGCCTAGCAGGCCGCTTTTCAACAGCCTGCTAGGGCTCGCCCGCCCCCTATGTGCTCCTCACCGAAAACTTCGCCGGACAGGCAGCTCGGAGAAGCCTGCAACTTGTCCGTGGACAGCGGCGAGGCCAGCCAGGGACAGGCTGCGACATTCACACCGGTGTTTTCTGCAGCGCGCAACGAAAGCCCCGGTAACGCATCCAAAGCATTAATTTGATGGAGTTTGCATTTTGTTGCATTGCCGTTTGACACCGGTGGCCACGACGCGTCAACTGTGCGCCGCCAGCGTCGAACTGTTCGCAGGGATGTCAATTCGGTTCGAGCGGGGCAACCTTGCCCACCAGTGGGCACCACTTTCGCGGGGATACCACCATGAACACCAGCAATCGATTGCTGGCGCGGGCGCTTGCGCTCGCCGTCAGCCCTCTCGCCCTGAGCTTCGCGCTCAGCGACACCGCCAACGCCCAGGCCATGGGCTATGCCTCCGGCACCACCGGCGGCGGCAGCCGCACGCCGGTCAGCGTCAGCACGCCGGAGCAGATGCGCGCAGCCATCAACGCCTACAGCGGCAGCGGTGGACTTGTCATCAACTACGTCGGCCAGTTCAACTTCGCCAGCATCCCTGACCCCTGCACGCAGTGGCGCAAGCCGGCGAACATCGTCGAGATCAGGGACAAGAGCGACATCACCATCCAGGGCGCCAACGGCTCCAGCGCCAACTTCGGCCTCTCCATCGTTGGCAACGCACGCAACATCATCATCCGCAACATGACGCTCGGCCTGCTACCGGGCGGCGAGGCCTCCGACGCGATTTCGGTCTCAGGAGACTCCAGCAATCCTGACCGCTTCCCGGTAGGCATCTGGATCGACCACAACACGATCTTCGGGACGCTCACCAGCTGCCCGGGCGCGGGCGATGCGACCTTCGACGGCGCCCTCGACATCAAGCGCAGCGCGCGCAACGTGACGTTCTCCTACAACCACGTCTACAACTACCAGAAGGTCGCGCTGAACGGCCACGACGACGGCTTTTCGGCCCACAACAACGCCCGTACCACGTACTACCGCAACCGCTTCGAGAACGTGCAGGCTCGCCTGCCGCTGCAGCGCTTCGGCCTGAGCCACATCGTCAACAACTACTTCGGCCGCGTCACCGAGTCGGGCATCAACGTCCGCATGGGCGCCGTTTCGCTGATCGAGGCGAACTACTTCGAAGACGCCAAGAACCCGGTGACTTCGCGCTCCAGCAGTCAGGTCGGATTCTGGGATCTGCGCAACAACTTTGTCGGCCCCGGCATCACCTGGTCGGGCGGCAGCAGCGCCGTCAACGCGACGGACTGGCGCACCACGCGCGCCTACCCTGAGGCGCTCGGCTACAGCCTCCAGGTCGCTCCGGCGGCACAGGTGAAGTGTCTGGTGTTGGCCACTGCCGGCGCCGGCACCAACCTCGCCACCACCGCCCCGCAGTGCGGCACCGGCGGCTCTTCGAGCAGTTCGTCCAGCAGCTCGTCGAGCTCGTCCAGCAGCTCGTCGAGCAGCGCAGGCACGGCAGCGATCAATCTCACGGCGAGCGGCACCAGCAGCGCCGTGAACCTGAGCTGGACCCCGGTCAATCTCACGCTGGGTTCGCAAGAGGTGTATCGCGACACAGACTCCAACCCCTCGGGTCGGTCGCGCATCGCCATTCTCGGCGCCAGCATCCGCAGCTACAGCGACACCACCGCAGTGGCCGGAACCCAGTACTGGTACTGGATCAGCAACACCACCAACGGCGTCGTCACCGAGTCGCAGGCCGTCCAAGGCCGTCGCACCGCGTCCAGCAGTTCATCAAGCAGCTCCTCCAGCAGCAGCTCTTCGAGCAGCTCGGGCGGCGGCACTCCTCCGACCCTGTCGGGCACCGGCGACTATCCGAGCGGCTTCAGCAAGTGCGCGGATCTGAACGAGACCTGTGAGGTGAGATCCGGCACCGGTTGGGTCGCCTACGGCCGCAAGGGCAACTGGGCGCTGCGCTTCGTCGGCGTCGGCAACAGCGTGGCCTGCACCACCGCGGCGTTCGGCAGAGATCCGGCCGGCAACCCGAACAAGTGCTCGCGGCAGAACTGACGCACTGAGTGTGTCCCTGGCGGAGGTGTTGACCGCACCTCCGCCAGGCACGCCGGGTGCCATCTCGATAGGCGGCCCAGCAAGCCGCACCCACGGCGGCAGCTGAAGGGGAGCATGCCCGCGCCTACGATCAGCGATGACGCTCTGAACGCGCTTGCAGGCTGGACGATCGCTCCGGCGCCAGCCCCAAGCGAAGCGTTCGGCAATCAGGTGATCGGCCCCAGCAAGACGCCTCAGGCAGCTGAGCCGACTCAGGCGCGACTCGGCACGGGGCTGAACTATCTGGATGAGCTTCGAGTGCGGATACCGACGCACGCCACAGCACTCTGCGCGCGCCAAATCTGACCCCCAGCACAGTCCACTTCGCCAGTCAGTTCACAGATTCACGCCCGTGTTTTTTGCACCGCCGCCAAAGCACGCGCGAACGACATCTATCAGTCTGTTTTATATGCTTTTTTCATCTGTTGCACTGCCGTTTGACACCGGTGGTCATGGAGCGTCAACTGTGCCCGCCGATGGCGAACTGTTCTCAAGGATGGCAACAACGTTCGAACGCGGCCACTCAGCCCGAACCACGGGCACCACTTTCTCGGGGATATCAACATGCAAACCGGCAATCGATTGCTGGCTCGGGCGCTTGCGCTCGCCGTCAGCCCACTCGCACTGAGCGTCGCGCTCAGCAACACCGCCAGCGCTCAAGCCATGGGCTACGCGGCCGGCACCACCGGCGGCGGCAGCCGCGCCGCGGTCAACGTCAGCACGCCCGAGCAGATGCGCGCCGCCCTCGACGCCTACAGCGGCAGCGGCGGCCTCGTCATCAACTACACCGGCCAGTTCAACTTCGCCAGCATCACCGACCCCTGCGCGCAGTGGCGCAAGGATCCAAACGTCGTCGAGATCAAGGACAAGAGCGACATCACCATCCAGGGCGCCAATGGTTCAAGCGCGAACTTCGGCATCTTCATCGTCGGCAACTCGCAGAACATCATCGTCCGCAACATGACCATCGGCCTGCTGCCGGGCGGTGAAGGCGCTGACTCGATCACGGTGGAAGGTCGCGGAGCCGGGCGCATTCCCGAGCGGATCTGGATCGACCACAACACCATCTTCGCCTCGCTCACCAGCTGCTCCGGCGCCGGTGACGCCAGCTTCGACGGCGGCATCGACATCAAGCGCAGCGCGCGCAACATCACGGTGTCCTACAACCACGTCTACAACTACCAGAAGGTCGCGCTGAACGGCCACACCGACAGCTTCACAGACCACAACAGCGCGCGCACCACGTATTACCGCAACCGCTTCGAGAACGTGCAGGCTCGCGTACCGCTGCAGCGCTTCGGCCTGAGCCACATCGTCAACAACTACTTCGGAAACATCACGACCTCGGGAATCAACGTCCGCATGGGCGGCGTGTCGCTGATTGAAGCCAACTACTTCGAGAACGTGGCCAACCCGGTGACCTCGCGCGACAGTTCGCAGATCGGCTTCTGGGACCTGCGCAACAACTTCGTGGGCTCGGGCATCACCTGGTCCTCGCCGGGCGGCAACACCGTCAATGCGACCAACTGGCAGACCACGCGCGCCTTCCCTGAAGCCTTGGGCTACAGCCTGGCCGTGGCGCCGGCCGCGCAGGTGAAGTGCCTGGTGTTCGCGACCGCAGGCGCCGGGACCAACCTCGCGACCACGGCCCCGCAGTGCGGCACCGGCGGCTCGTCGAGCAGTTCTTCGAGCAGTTCTTCGAGTAGCTCCTCCAGCAGCTCGTCCAGCTCGTCGAGCAGCGGCGGCACCGCAGCGATCAATCTGACCGCCAGCGGCACCAGCAGCGCCGTCAACCTGAGCTGGACGCCGGTCAACCTGACCCTGGCATCGCAAGAGGTGTATCGCGATACGGACTCCAACCCCTCGGGCCGCACCCGCATCGGCATCGTTGGCGCCAGCATCCGCAGCTACAGCGACACCACCGCCGTCGCCGGCACGCAGTACTGGTACTGGATCAAGAACACCACCAACGGCGTGGTCACCGAATCGCCTGCGGTATCCGGGCGTCGCACAGCAGCAAGTTCGTCCAGCAGCTCCTCCAGCAGCTCCTCCAGCAGCAGTTCGAGCGGTGGTACTCCGCCGGTCCTGTCAGGCACTGGCGACTACCCCAACGGCTTCAGCAAGTGCGCCGATCTGAACGGCACCTGCAGCGTGAGCTCCGGCACCGGCTGGGTGGCCTATGGCCGCAAGGGCAACTGGGTGCTGCGCTTTGTCGGCGTGGGCAACAGCATCGCCTGCACCACCGCCGCCTTCGGCAGCGATCCGGTCGGCAACCCCAACAAGTGCTCGCGGCAGAACTGAGCGCATTGAGTCCGACGGCTGCGGGCGGGCAGACTGCCCGCCCGCAGCGATCGGCTTGATTCACGGACGCGCAGCGATCGAGTCGAAGCTCAGACCGAAGCGCGCCAGGTACTTTCGCAGCCGATCCGCATCGTTGCTGCTGCGCTTGCGTTCACGGCTGACGTTGAACAGTCGCCGTCCGGCTTCGCTCAAGCTGCGGCACTCGCGACACACCCGCAGCACGTCCGCGAGCTGCACGCGATCAAAGCGGTCCAGCTCGGACGCAGCCTCGCCGAGCACGTCGATCAGACCGTCCTCACCGGACACCGCCTCGCGCGCTGCACGCTGCGGCGCCCACAGCCGGCGCAGTCGCCCGATCTCTTCCTGCACGGTCTCCAGGGTGACGCGCCCGGACTCGGCCAAGGTCGCCATGCGCGTGACCGAGGCGCCGAGATCCCGGAAGTTGCCCGGCCAGCTTGCTTCGCTGCTGGTGGCAAAGCGCAGAAACGCTGCGCGCGCTTCGCGATTGAATCCCACGCGCTCGCCCTGCAGACGGGCATGCCGCTCCAGCTCGAAATCGAGGTTGGGCTCGATGTCTTCGCTGCGCTCCTTGAGGCCCGGCAGGTAGAAGGTCCACAGGTTCAAGCGCGCGTAGAGATCCTCGCGGAAGCGCCCCTGCGCCACCGCCTCACCGAGGTCGCGATTGGTGCCGGCCAGCAGCTGGAAGTCACTGGTGACCTCGCGATCGCCACCCAAGGGCAGGAAGCGCCTGTCCTCGATCGCGCGCAGCAGCATGGCCTGTTCGTCGAGCCCGAGCTCGCCGATTTCGTCCAGAAACAGCAGGCCGCCGTCGGCACTCTTCAGGTGCCCCACCCGCTCATTCTGAGCGCCGGTATAGGCCCCCTTGACGTGGCCGAACAGGGCGCTGCCGGCGCCGTCACCGCGCAGGGTCGCGCAGTTCACTTCGACGAAGCGCCCGCGCAGGTCATGGCGCTGCTTCTTCAGCTCGAACAGATTGCGCGCCAGCATGCTCTTGCCGGCGCCGGTCGGCCCCATCAGCAGGATGGGCGCTTTGGAGCGCACGGCCACGCGCTCGATCTGATCGATCATGCGATTGAACGCCGGACTGCGGGTCTGGATGCCGGACTTCAGGAACTGCGCGGTTTCCATCCGCTCGGCAGCGAAGCGCTGGGCGATCCGGTCGTAACGCGCCAGATCGAGATCGATGATGCTGAAGCTGCCGGGATCGCCCGCGCGCTGCTTGCGCGGCGGCGAGGTCTGCAGCAGGCGCGCCGGCAGGAAGCGCGCTTCGGTCAACAGGAACCAGCAGATCTGCGCGACGTGCGTGCCGGTGGTGATGTGGACCAGGTAGTCCTCGCGCTCGGGGTCGAAGGGGTAGCTGCGCACGAAGTCCATCAGCGCCGCATACACCTCTTCGAAGTCCCACGGATCCTGCAGGTAGACGTCGTGAGGCGTGACTCGGGTCTGCGGCGACTGCATGGCCAGGTCGGCTTGCACCTGTTTCAGCAGGTCGCCAAAGCGGCGGGCATCCAGCAGCAGCTCGATGCGATCCACCCAGAGGTCCTCGAACATCCCGAGGCTTACCGTAGGCCGCCATTTCTCCCAGCGCCCAGCCCCGCCGCCGGCATCCAGCGAAGTGCCGAGGAAGCCGATCACCACCAGGGGTTTGCGCCCAGGGGCGCGCTCACTCGTATTCATTTGGATAAACAACTCGCCCAGAAGATATCTCGCAATCCTATCCGAATCGGCTTCGGATCACGCAAATCCATATTTTTCAATGCTTTGAACAAAACTCGGAAACTTGGCACGCCCCTTGATATGTCCCGAGCATGCCCGGCAGTCCGCCGGAGCGTTCGAGGAGTCTCGTCATGATCCATCGCTGGCTGTTCGGCACCGCGGGCAACACTGCCCTGCAGCCGACCGATACGCGCAACCAGGCCGGTGCACCGGCCTATGCGCTGTCGCCCAAGCAGACTCTGGCCCAGCTGGCGATGACCGGCTGCCTGAACTCGACCTACTACAGCGATGCCGAGTCGCAGTTGGACGCCCTGCTCGCGGCCTGCTTCGAGGTCGACAGCGCCTTCGTGGCACGCGCCGCCCTGCATGCCCGTCGCCATGGCCACATGAAGGACACGCCGGCCCTGCTCTGCGCGTATCTGGCCAGCTTCAACGGCGAACTGCTGCGGGCGATCTTCCCGCGGGTGATCGACTCGGGACGCATGCTGCGCGCCTTCGTGCAGATTCTGCGCTCGGGGCGAGTGGTGCGACGCAGCCTGGGTTCGCTGCCCAAGCGGCTGGTGCAGGACTGGTTGAACACCTGCAGCGACGCCGAGTTCATCCGCGCAATGGTGGGCCAGCAGCCCTCGTTGGCCGACGTCATCCGGATGGTGCATCCCAAGCCGCTGACCCGCGAGCGCGAGACGCTGTTCGCCTATGCGCTGGGTCGGCCCTACCTGCCGGAACGGCTGCCGCCGGCGCTGCAGGCCTTCGAGGCCTTCAAGCGCGACGCCAGCCAGCCGGTGCCGGACCTGCCGTTTCAACTGCTGACCGGTCTGCCGCTCAGCCCGGCGCACTGGAAGGCGATCGCCCTGCAGTGCAGCTGGACCACCCTGCGCATGAACCTGAACACCTTCCAGCGGCACGGCGTGTTCGAAGAGGGCCATGTGGCGAACAGGCTGGCCAAGCGGCTGGCGGATCCTGCGCTGATTCGGCGCGCTGGTGCTTTCCCGTACCAGCTGCTTGCAGCACAGCGCGCAGCGACCCATCTGCCTCCGCGACTGCAGGAGGCGCTGGGCCAGGCGCTCGAGTCTTCGGTGCGGGTGGTGCCCGCGCTGCCGGGCTCGCTGGCGCTGGCGGTCGACGTATCGGGCTCGATGGAGTCGCCGGTGACAGGGCATCGTCGCGGCGCCACCACTTCGGTGCGCTGCGTCGATGTGGCCGCGCTGTTCGCGGCGGCGCTGCTGGCCCGCAACCCGCGGGCTCAGGTGTTGCCCTTCGCGGAGGCCGTGCGCCCGTGGCGTGCCGCGGGCGGCGATCTGCGGCAACTCACCGAGTCGCTGTCGGCGCTGCTGGGCGGCGGCACCGCCATCAGCGCGCCGCTGGCGCAGTTAGCCGCGCAGCGGGAGCCACCGGACCTGATTGTGCTGTTCTCGGACAACCAGAGCTGGCTGGACGCGCGGCGCCCCGACGGCACCGAAGCGCTGGCGCAGTGGCAGACGCTGAAGCGTCGCAACCCGGCCGCGCGGCTGGTTTGCGTCGACCTGCAGCCCTATGCCAACAGCCAGCTGCCCGAGCGCACCGACGTGCTGAACGTCGGCGGCTTCTCGGACGCGGTGTTCGAGCGCATCGCCGAGTTCGCGCGCGGCGAAGGCAGCGCCGAGCACTGGGTGGAGCGGATCGAGGCCGAAACGCTCTGAATCTGAAACCTGTTGCATCCACCGAATGCCCGCGGGAGTACAGGGTCATTGGCCTGTTCAAGTCAGGCGCGCCGCGCATACCGGCGAAACCTCTCGCTCCAACGTGTCGGCAGATGCAGCTCCTGTCCAAGCACGACTGGTTTCCCTTCCGCGAATGCTCTGGGGACTACATCTAATCCAAGCGCCGCGGGTTCGAGTCCCGCCGGACCTCGCGTCCGTAGCTCAGTCGGTAGAGCATTGGCACGTCTCCAACCCACCTTGTCGCCGAAGCGAAGCAACCCATCGAACCGCCCGAATGCCGCGGGGACTACATTCCAAACTGTGCCGTCTCCGCACCCGACTTGTCGTGCCGTTCGATTCATCGATTGACCTTGCAGAAGACACGCACCATGAACATGCAGAACTACAACCTCATCCACGATCCGGGCTCCGTGCCGATCAAGCTCTGGACTCGCGGCGTGCCGCTGGAAGACCAGGCCCGCGAGCAGCTGCGCAAGATCGCGCGGCTGCCAGTGGTCGGCCCCTGGCTGGCGGTGATGCCCGACGTGCATCTCGGCATCGGCGCCACCGTTGGCTCGGTGGTGCCCACCGAGAAGGCGATCATCCCGGCCGCCGTCGGCGTCGACATCGGCTGCGGCATGATCGCCAGCCGCACCACGCTCACCGCCCGCGACCTGCCGGATTCGCTGGCCATGCTGCGCACCCGGCTGGAGCGCGCCATTCCGCACGGACGCAAGCCGGGCAAGCGCGACCCTGGCGCCTGGGACAACGTGCCAGCATCGGTCGCCACCGCCTGGAAAGGTCTGGAGGACGACTTCAAGCGGCTCTGCGAATGGCAGCCGCGTCTGGCCCACACCAACAACGCCAACCACCTGGGAACGCTGGGCACCGGCAACCACTTCGTCGAAGTCTGCATCGACGAGGAAGAGCGCGTGTGGCTGATGCTGCACTCGGGTTCGCGCGGCGTCGGCAACGCCATCGGCACCCACTTCATCGAGCTGGCCAAGCGCGACATGCAGCACCACATCGCCAACCTGCCGGACAAAGACCTCGCCTACTTCGAGGAAGGCAGCAAGCACTTCGATCAGTACGTGTTCGCGGTCGACTGGGCGCAGCGCTATGCCCGCACCAACCGCGCCCTGATGATGCGGCGCGCGCTGGCGGCGCTGGCCGAGGAGATCCCCAAGCGCTTCCAGACCGACAAAGAAGCCGTGAACTGCCACCACAACTACGTGCAGCGCGAAACCCACGGCGGCCGCGAGCTGTTCATCACCCGCAAGGGTGCGGTCAGCGCCAGGCTCGGCGAGCTCGGCATCATCCCCGGCAGCATGGGCGCGAAGAGCTACATCGTGCGCGGCCTCGGCAACGCCGAGAGCTTCTGTTCGTGCTCGCACGGCGCAGGCCGGGTGATGAGCCGCGGCGAGGCCAAGCGCCGGATCACGCTGACCGAGCACAAGCAGGCCACCGCCCACGTCGAATGCCGCAAGGATGCCGACGTCATCGACGAGTCACCCGCGGCCTACAAGCCGATCGAGCAGGTGATGGCGGCCCAGCAGGATCTTGTGGAAATCCTCCACACCCTGCGCCAGGTGGTGTGCGTGAAGGGCTGAGGTCGCGCGGCACGCCCGCCGGGGCGTGACCGCGCGGAGCCCGAGGCCAACGCACAGACACACATTCCAGGAGATTCCCATGCGCCCAGACATGCAGCGGGTGCTGATCGACTGCTACCGCGGCGGCCTGCGCATCAAGACCGACCGCAGCGCCAAACCGAGGGTGCAGCAGTATGTGGACGCCGACAGCGATGCCGGCCCGCACCGCCCGAAACGCCAGCGCACACGCTGGTTCAGCGACAACCTCGGTCCCTTGCGACGCTGGCTGCGTGCGCAGGTGGGTCGGCCCTGGGACTGCGTCTGGAGCGAGCTGTGCGCAGGCGTCGACCGCGACACCGTGGCCGGGCAGCACCTGCTCGAGCATGCGCTGTCTGAGGTCGAACGCGACTGCCGCATGGACGGCCGCGTTGCCATCAGGAGCGTGGAACGCAGCTGGCGGGGCCATCGCGTCGAGGGGCTGTACGTGCATCCACGGACGGGACTGCTGCGTTGGCAAGCCCGGTCGCCGCATGAGCCCCCGGCCACGCCGAAGGACTGGATCCTGCTGGATCACGGCGAGGAGCGTCTGCTGCGCCGTCTGCGCGGCCTGTGGTTCGCGGTGGAAGTCGAACTCCTCGGCGAGGCCTGGCGGCTCGACCCCGTCCTCCTCAAGCAGCCGGACCTGCTGACGCTGGACAGGCGCGTGTTTCGCGTCCTGCGCCAGAGGCAGTTGAATCATCGCGAGCTGCGTGCCCATGGACTGCACAATCAGGCGGACTGATCAGGCCCCCAAAGAATTCCGAATCCCGGCAATGAACACTCTCCACTCGCAGGCGAACGCGAGCGTTCCCATCGATATCGACGGCAGCCAGGGCGAAGGCGGCGGCCAGGTGCTACGGACCAGCCTCAGCCTGTCCATGCTCAGCGGCCGTCCGGTTCGCCTGCACAACGTCCGCGCCGGCCGCCGCAAGCCCGGTCTGATGCGCCAGCACCTGACCTGCGTGCTGGCCGCCGCACGCGTCTGCTCGGCCCAGGTCGAAGGCGCGGCGATCGGCTCCACCACGCTGGAGTTCCGCCCCGGCCCGATCGAGGCCGGCGACTATGGCTTTGCCATCGGCAGCGCCGGCAGCACCGCGCTGGTACTGCAGACGGTGCTGCCCGCGCTGCTGCAGGCACCCGGCCGCAGCCGGCTGCGCATCGAGGGCGGCACCCATGTGCCCATGGCGCCCTGCGCGGACTTCATTGAGCACGCGTTCCTGCCGGTGCTGCGCGACATGGGCGCTGCCATCGACTTCCGGCTTGAACGCCACGGATTCTATCCGGCCGGCGGCGGCGCCATCGAGGTCATGATCGATCCGCGCCCCCTTCAGCCGCTGGCACTGGATCAGCGTGGCGCGCTCACGGAGCTGGTCGCCGAAGCCATGGTCAGCCAGCTGCCCACGCGCATCGTCGAGCGCGAGCTTGATGCCCTGAAAAGCGCCCTGCCGTACGCTCAGCTGAAGCGCCGCGAACTGGGCGCAGGCTGCGGCCCCGGCAACGCGCTGGTGCTGCGCGCGCAGTTCGAGCACGCCTGCGAGGTCAGGACTTCGCTGGGGCTAATAGATCTGAGTTCGGAAGAAGTCGCACAGCTGGCTGTCAGCGAATTCAAGCGCCACTTGGCCCACGGCGCACCGGTCGGTGAACATCTGGCGGATCAACTGCTGCTGCCGCTGTGGCTGGCAGGTGGCGGTGAATTCGTTACTTGTCGCCCGAGCACGCATCTCGAAACCAACATCGCCGTGATGCGCGCCTTCGGCAAGGTCGAGATCAGCCTAGAACCCGACCTGCAGGACCCACAGCGGCGCTGGCGGGTCGCGCTGCAGCGTGATGGCTTAGCAGGCTGTTGAAAAACAGCTTGCTAGCCCGGCCAGGGATGGCCGGGACGACAAGGCAAGCGCGTAAGCGATGGCTTTGTCGTGAGGCGGTACGGACCTGCGCCGGACCGCCGACTTGAAAAACTCCCCGGAAGGGAGTTTTTCAACAAGCGGCTGGGGCGACCAGCGAAGCTTGCTTGGCCAAGGCCAGCAAAGGGCCGAGCGGACCATGAGCGAGTGCGAGTTCACCCCTCTCCCCAACCCCTCTCCCACAAGGGGAGAGGGGCTCGTGCGGTCGCAGGCGTTGTGGCCGTGGAAGCAGGACGCCCCTCGGAAACGTCAAAGGCCGCCCGAGGGCGGCCTTTGGCGGCATGCGTCTTGGCCTGATTTCAGCCCGCCAGCTCGATCTTCAGCACGCGGCCCTGCACCTCGTCCGTCACCACGTAGACCGCGCCATCCGGGCCGACGCGCACGTCGCGGATGCGCCAGCCGAGGTCGTCGAGCAAGCGCTCCTCGCCGGTGATGGCGTCGCCGTCCAGGGTGAGGCGGATCAGTGCGCGCTGGGCCAGCGCACCGACGAACAGGCTGTGCTTCCAGGCGGGGAAGCGCTCGTGGTTGTAGAAGGCCATGCCGCTGACGCCCGGGGACACCTTCCAGACGTGGTGCGGGTTTTCCATGCCTTCGACAGTTTCGCCCTGCGCTTCGGGGATCACCGCGCCCGAGTAGTTGATGCCATAGGTCGCGATCGGCCAGCCGTAGTTCTTGCCCGGCTGCGGGATGTTGATCTCGTCGCCGCCCTTTGGCCCGTGCTCATGGGTCCACAGCGCGCCCGTCCACGGGTTCAGCGCCGCGCCCTGCTGGTTGCGGTGGCCGTAGCTCCAGAACTCCGGCAGCGCGCCGTCCTGGCCAATGAAGGGATTGTCCGTCGGCACCGAGCCATCCAGATTCACCCGGATCACGCCGCCCATGTGGCTGCTGAGATCCTGCGCGCTGGGGCGCACGCCGCGGTCGCCCAGGGTGATGAACAGGTGGCCCTGGCCGTCGAACACCAGCCGCGAGCCAAAGTGATGCCGCGTGTCGAGCTTGGGCGTCTGGCTGAAGATCACCTGCACGTCTTCGAGGCCCGCGTCAGTGAGGCGGGCATGCGCGACTGCGGTGCTCGCAAGGCGCCCCTCACCGGGCTCGGCAAAGCTCAGGTAGATGCGCTGGCTCTGCGCGAAATCCGGCGCAGGCACCACATCGAACAGACCGCCCTGCCCTTCTGCGACCACCGCCGGCACGCCGGCCAGCGGCGCGGAAACCGCACCGTCCGCGCTGACGATGCGCAGGCGCCCGGGGCGTTCGGTGACCAGCATGCGGCCGTCCGGCAGATGGGCCAGCGCCCATGGGTTCTCCAGCCCCGTCGCGACCGTGCTGATGCTGAGCGCGCCGTGCTGGCTGCTGGCCTGGCGCACGGGTTCGGCGGGCGTCGGGGTCGATGCAGCAGCCGCCGAACTGGCCGCCACGCTCGCGGCGACGGGGGCGGGCGCTTCGGCCTGCGAGCAGCCGGTCAGCGCGAAGCTCAGGGCAAGGGCGACCGCGAGCGGCGCGCGGCTGGATCGGAACAGACGGTGCATACGGGCACTCCGGCAGACGAAATGGGGAGCGCAACGATAGCGTCCGCCGCGTTAGGCGAACGTCCCGGAAGTCCTGAGCCTCTGTGCGGGCCGAGCCTGTTCCGCGGGGCACGCGGCAGGCCTTCGCCGCGCGGGCGTCGGCCGCAGGGTTTCAATCCGCGGATCGGGCGATCGCCGGCGCGGGCTCGAAGCCGTCGCCGAACAGCAGGGGCGGCGCGAACTCACGGGCGCCCTGCTGGAGCCAATCGCGAATCAGGGCCTGCTCGCTGAGAGGAATGGGAATGCGCCCGCGCGGCATGCGCGCGCCGGCCTCAGGCTGGGCACAGTTGATCTTCTCGAACAGATAGCTGGCGCTGGCCTGTCCCGGCACCGCACGGATGCGGCCGGGCGCCTGCACGCTGGGGATATCCACCAGCGCGATCCACGAATCCGGCGCATTCAGGCTCAGGCCCGCAGACGCCGAGCCGCCGAAGTTCACATGACAGTTCGAGCAGCGGATCTCCCAGATCGGCTGGATCTGCGTGTAGTAGTCCACGCGCGGCGTCACCGGCTGCTGCGCGAGCGAATCGCAGCCCGTCGCCTGCGCCATCGCCCCCGCGGGCAGCAGCATCGCCAGGCACAGGCCGAGCTTCAACGCCTTGCTTCGAACAGTCCGGAGACGCAGCGCAAGCAGCGGCAGGACGGCCGCCCTCGGGGCGACGGGGCGAACAGCGCGAATCTGCATGTGGGCGAGCTCCAGTGATCCGCTGCAGGCGCAGCGTCAGGACTGCGATGCTCGGCTGCGCGGCGCCGACGTGCAAGGCTGCCGTGAGCGTCGGGGTGCCGCCACAGGGCTCCGCGGCAGCGCCCGACGGCCGGTCGGGCGCTGCACGTGCCGAACAGTTCAACCCTCTTCGCTGGCCCGCTCACGCTCGATACGGCGGATCACCCGCACCTTGCGGGCCTGCTCTGCCGCCTGCAGGGCCTGGCCGTGCGCATCATCCGCGGCGGCGCGAGCGGCCTCGGCTTCGGCCAGGGCTTCCGCGAGCATGGCTTCGATCTGCGCCTCATCGACCTCGCCGTCCAGCGTGCGGTGGATCACCCGCACCTCCTGCTTGCCGTCGGCGGAATCGCCGCCGGCGCGCTTGATGACGATGTGCTTGCCGGCGTCACCGCCGCCGAGATCGACGAGTTCGATGGGCGGCAGGTGGATCTCGTGGGTCTCGCCGGCCATCTCCACGCGCAGGCCCTCGGGCGTGCGGGCAACGATCGCAGGCAGGCCGGAGTCCGCGCTCAGCTGTCGGCTCTGGCCCTCGCCGAGGCTGTTCATGTCGACCTCGATGCGCTGTTCGGCGCCGTTGGCCTGCACGTGGACCTCGGCGATGTCGCGGTCGGCGGCCTGGGCCGCGAGTGCGCCGATCAGTCCGATGGCGGCGAAGCTCGCGCCGAAGAAGCGGCGTACGTTGGAAACTCGATACATGGGGCTCTCCCTGGTCCTGGTTCGAAGCCGGCGACCGTGCCGGCCTCCATGGCTCAGCACACGCCGTGCCAGCCTGCTAAGCCCAGGAAAAACTGGGCTTTCACGCGCCTGAGCGCCCACGCGATCCCGATTGCGGGACTGCTGGTCCGCATTTGCGGATCGGTTCCAGCGCTGAATCACTGCAGCGCATCGAGAGCCCGGAGAAATCCGGGAGACTGCCGCAGGCGCAGGGTTCGGTCACCCGCTCTCAGCCTTCGCCCAGGCCGTGCTTTTCCAGGCGGTACAGGAAGGTCTTGTAGCTCAGCCCCAGCAGCGCGGCCGCGCGCTTGCGCTGGCCGTCGGCCCGCTGCAGGGCCTGCTGCAGCAGGGAGCGTTCGAGCGCTTCGAAATCGAGCCCGTCGGCCGGCAGCCGAAGGTCGCCATCGCGGCCGCTGAGCGCAGGCACCGGCGTGCTGTCCTCGTCGGCATCCTCGCCGAGCAGCAGCAGACGCTCGACCGCATTGCCCAGCTCGCGCACATTGCCCGGCCAGTCGCGCTGGATCAGCTCGCGCAGTAGCGCGCGCGGCAGCGGCGTCAGCGGCAGGCGGTGCAGCCGCGCTGCGCGCGCCATGAAGTGTTCGACCAGCAAGGGGATGTCCTCGCGACGCTCGCGCAGCGGCGGCAGATCGAGCCGCACCACGTCCAGGCGCCAGTACAGGTCTTCGCGGAACCGGCCCTCGGCGGCTTCGCGCTTGAGGTCGCGATTGGTGGCCGTCAGCACGCGCACATCCACGCTCAGCTCGCGCGCGCCACCGACCCGGGTCACGCGGCCTTCCTGCAGGGCGCGCAGCAGCTTGGGCTGCAGATGCAGCGGCAGCTCACCGATCTCATCCAGAAACAGGGTGCCGCCGTGGGCCTGTTCGAACCAGCCGGCGCGGGCGGCCTGGGCGCCGGTGTAGGCGCCGCGCTCGGCGCCGAAGAACTCGGCCTCGACCAGGCCTTCGGGAATGGCCGCGCAGTTCACCGCCACGAACGGCCCGTCGACGCGTCGCGACAGCGTGTGCAGGGCGCGCGCCACCAGCTCCTTGCCGGTGCCGCTCTCACCCTGGATCAGCACGGTCGCCTCGGTCGGCGCCAGCCGCTGGATCTGCCGGTACAGGCGCTGCATGGCAGGCGCCCGGCCGATCATTTCGACCAGGCCCTCCTGCTCGCCCAGGGCCTGCACCAGGCGACGGTTCTCGGCGCGCAGCGCGCCGCTGCGCAGCGCCTTGTCCACCGCCAGCAGCAGGGCCTGACGCTCGAAAGGCTTGGCGAGGTAGTCATCGGCGCCGGCCTTGAGCGCCTCCACCGCATGCTCGATGCGGCCATAGGCCGTGACCAGAACGAAACTCAGCTCGGGCCGGCGCTGGCGCACGGCGCGCAGCAGGGACAGACCATCGCCGTCGGCCAGGCGGAAATCCGATACCACCAGCACCAGCCCCGGCAGGTCCAGCAAGGCAAGCGCCTCGCTCTCGGCCGCCGCCAGATGCACCGAATGTCCGGCCGCGCGCAGGGCCTCCGCCACCAGCTGCTGCTGCAGCGGGTCGTCCTCGACCAGCAGCACCTCGACGCCGGTGGCGCCGCGGTCCATCGTCTTCGGCTCAGTCGGCATCCATGCCCTCCTCGCGACGGTCGTTCAGGTGCAGCACGGCGCAGGTGCCCTGCGGCTGCCGCGGCTGCAGGTCGATGCCACCGCCGTAGCGCTGGCGGGCGAGCCGCTGCGAGAGGTACAGGCCCATGCCGGCGCCGGTCGGCTTGCTGCTCACATGCGGCTCGAACAGCCGCGCACGCACAGTTTCAGGCACGCCCGGGCCGGCATCTTCCACTTCGATGCGGACGCCTGCCGCCTCGGCGCGACAGGACACCCGCACCGTCGTGCCTGCGGGCGCAGCCTCGATCGCGTTCAGCACCAGCGTGTGCACCAGAATGCGCAGCTCCGCGCGCACCCCGCGCAGCGACACGGGCGCGAGCTCGCGCAGCAGTTCGACCCGGGTGCCACAGCGCTGGCGGGCTTCCAGCAGCACGTCATCGATGATCTCGCCCAGCCACACCGGCTCGGCCTGCGCGCCCTCGCCGGAGGCGAGCGCCAGAAAGCCGCGCAGAGCCTGGTCGATGCGCGCCAGCTGTTCGCGCCCGGCAGCACGGAGCTGCGCCGCGTCGCCGCCGTCGCTACGCGCGGCCAGCGCCTCCAGGCTCAGGCCAAGCGCATGCAGCGGATTGCGCAGCGAATGCGCAAGCCCGCGGCCGATCTCGCCCAGCTCGGCCAGGGCGCGCTGCTCGCGGCGGACGCTGGCTTCGGCCTCGACGCGCGCAAGATCCGCGCTCATCCGGTTGAAGGCGTCGATGCTGGCGCGCAGCTCGGGCGGGCCCGCGCTGCGCACCTGCACCCCAGCCTCGCCGCGGCCGAGCGCGGCCGCCCCTTGCGCCAGCGCCTGCAGCGGGCGGGTCAGACGCCGCGCGATCAGGCTGGCGCCGAGCATGCCGAACAGCAGCAGCCCCCCCAGCGCCCACAGCAGCTGCCGCCGAAACTCGTCGAGCGCACGCTCCACCGGTGAACTCGGCAGCTCGATGCGCAGCTCGGGCCCCAAGCCGATGACCTGCAGGCGCGCCTCGCCGCGCTCGCGCAGCACCTCGAAGCGCACCGCATCTGGGTCGATGCGCTCGGCCAATGAGTCCGTGAGCGCGGCGATGTCCTGGGGCGCCAGCTCGCGCCCATTGACCTCGACCCGGACCTCGCGCTGCAGGCCCGGGCCCGCGGCGACCGCCTCGCGCATCGCCTGATCGATCGCCTGGTGGATCTCCGCCTGTGCGTTCGCACGCGCGGCTTCTTCACGCGCGCCCTCGGCCTGCGCCTGCAGCACCAGCGCCTGAATGCGGGCGACTTCGGCCGCCTGATCTTCGGCGCGCATCTGCGCTTCGTTCATCGGCAGCCGCGACGTGCGCAGCACCTGCACCAGCGAGCGCCCGACCGCGCCGGCCGATTCGCCGACGGCCTGCTGCAGCCGCTCGGTCATGCGTCCGATCGCGAGCAGGGCCAGCAGCCCGAGCAGCAGGATCAGGGCGGACAGGCTCAAGGCCAGGCGCAGGCTCAGACTCAAGCCAGCGCCGGATTCGGGGATTCGCGGCATGCGGGTTCCTCAAATGCGGATCGACGCAGGACAGTGAGCACAGTGCGTGCCAAAGCCCTCTACAGGCTGATCGCCAGCGTCGCCGCCAGCCAGGCCAGCATCAGCGAGCCGGCGACGCGCAGCCCGTAGGCGCGGCCGCCGGCAGTGAAGGCCACCGCGCTGCGCGAGGCCACGCTGGCCAGCAGCACGCCCTGCAGCGCCCACTCGGCCAGCGCGTCGTCGAGTGCGCCGCTGGCGCCGAGTTGGGCAATCGACGCCATCGCCGCATGCAGTTCGACCATGGCGGCGATCGCCGAGGTCACCAGCGCCCCCGCATTGCCGAAGCGCTCTTGCAGGAACGCCGACAGCAGCAGCACGCCGGCGATCAGCGCCGCGAACACCAGGGCGTGGCTCAGCCGGAACATGCGCGACGCCGCCGTTGGCATCGCCGCCTCGGGATCCACGCCATTGCCGCGCAGCCCCATCAGAACGGCAATCGCCAGCACCGCGCCGAACGCCAGCAGCTGCGGCAGTACCAGGCTCAGGTAGCGCGCCGACACCGTCGCCAGCACCGGCAGCGCCAGCAGCAGCGAGGCCAGCGCCGCGCCCTGGGCCGCGGCAACGCAGGAGCGCAACAGCAGCGGCTGTTCGCGCACGCGCTGGCCAAAGCCGGCGATCGCGGCGGTCGAACTGACGAAGCCGCCGAAGAAGCCCGCCAGCGGCAGACCGAAGCGGCTGCCCACGACGCGCAGGGCGACGTGTCCAGCGGCACTGATCGCCATCACCAGCACCACCAGCTGCCACAGCTTCGCGGGATTGAGCACACCGTACGGCCCCACCGGTGCGTTCGGCAGCAGCGGCAGCACCAGCACCACCGCAGCCAGCAGCAGCAGACCGTCGCGCACTTCGGCCTCGCTGATCAGCTCGCGGCTGAAGCGATGCAGGGCCGCGCGCGACTGCAGCAGCAGCGCAACCACGACGGCCAAGGCCGCTGCCAGCGCGGGTTGGGGCTGGGCCAGCCCGCCGAGCAGGGTGGTCAGCACCAGCGCGACCTCGCCGGTCAGCCCGGGCGAGGTGGTCGGGTTCAGTCGATAGCTGCCGAAGGCGAGCAGGGCGATGGCGGCCAGCGCAATCGCGAACACCGGCAGCCCCAGCTGCCAGCCGACCGCACCGGCCAGCGCCGCCAGCGTGTGCGTGCGCATGCCGGCGGCGATCTTCTGCTGGCTGTCGCGCTGGCGCTCGCGCACGATGCCGATCAGCAGACCCAGGCCGAGGGCGCTGACATAGGCGGAGTACTCGGCGGGGATGTCGCTGGTCATGGCGCGGCTGCCGTGGCGCGGGAGATGTCCCACACTGTAGACGCCCGACCGCGCTGGTGGCGAAGCGCGCACGCACGCGCAGGGTCGCGCGCGAAAACCGTCACCCGCCTGTCGATCTGCCGGAGCTTCGAACGACTGCAATGCGCCGGTGTGCCGCTCGCGCCGGACCCAAGCCCACCCGCCAAGGAGCCACGCATGCTGATTCAACCCTATCTGTTCTTCGACGGCCGCGGCGAAGAGGCCGCGCGCTTTTACAGCGCAGCGCTGGGCGCGGAAATCGAGATCCTGATGCGCTTCCGCGAGTCGCCCGATCCGCCGCCGCCCGGCGTGCTGCCCGCCGACTGGGGCGACAAGCTGATGCACGGCAGCCTCAAGATCGGCGCGCTGCGGCTGATGCTTTCGGACGGCTGCGGCGATGACGGCGGCAGGCCGAACGGCTTCGCGCTGTCGCTGGACGTCGCCGAGGCCGAGGCCGTCGATCGGACCTTAGACGCCCTGGCCAAGGACGGTGGCGAGATCACCATGCCCGCCAGCCGCACGTTCTGGTCTCCGCGCTTCGGCTCCGCCCGCGACCGTTTCGGCGTGCAGTGGATGGTGGGGCTGGCGGAGGCAGACGACGCGCCTTCGGCTTGAGGGCCCGGGCCCTCGCCCCGGTCAGGCCATGGCGTCGCGCGCCCGCCCGGGCAGGCGCGCTTCGGGGTCTGCGGAGCGCGCGCTCCGCACGACGGCACTCGGCGGAGCGCGACCACTGGCGCCGCCCAAGGGTCGCGCCCTGCCTGCTCGCGTTAGGCGCAGCACGAGCCGCCCGCCGCGAGCAGGCTGTTGAACAACAGCCTGCTCGCCCGGCCAGGGAGGGCCGGGACGACGAAGCAAGCGCGTAAGCGATGGCTTTGTCGTGAGGCGGTACGGACCTGCGCCGGACCGCCGACTTGAAAAACTCCCCGGAAGGGAGTTTTTCGACACGCTGCTAGCCCCCCGGCCCAGGCCGCTTCGCCAGCTTGCGCTGCAGGCTGCGCCGATGCATGCCGAGCAGGCGGGCGGCGGCGGAGAGGTTGCCTTCGGTTTCGTGCAGGGCCTGCTGGATGTGCTCCCACTCGATGCGCGCGAGCGGGGTCATCTGCTCGGGTGCAGGCGGTGCCGCGTCTTCTTCGTCCTCACCGCGCAGCGCGCGCAGAATGGCCTCGGCGCTGGCCGGCTTGGGCAGGTAGTTGATCGCGCCGCGCTTGATCGCATCCACGGCGGTGGCCACGCTGGCGTAGCCGGTCAGCAGCAGGATGCGCAGCTCGGGCAGCGACTCGCGCAGCGGTTCGATCAGGGGCAGGCTGCTCTCGCTGCCCAGCTTGAGATCGAGCACGGCGTAGTCGAAGTGTTGAGCGGACGCGCGCTGCAAGGCTTGCACGCCGTCCTGCACCCACACGCAGCGCAGGCCGCGTTTCTCCAGCGCGCGCGACAGGCTGCGGCCGAACACGGGGTCATCTTCCACCAGCAGCGCAGTCTCGTCCTTCATGTCGTGCTCCCTGTCGACGCCGCGGGCGATTCTACGAGCGCCGCCAGCGGCAGCCGCACCTCGGCCACGCTGCCGCCATGGGCGTGCGGGCGCAGCGCCAGGCTGCCGCCGAAGTGCTCGACGGTGGCATGCGAGAGCGCGAGACCCAAGCCCAGGCCCTGCGGCTTGGTGGTCTCGAACAGGGCCTGCAGGCGACGCGCGGCGGTCGATTCCAGGCCCGGGCCGTGGTCACGCACTGCAAGTTGCAGGGTGTCGGACTGCAGTTCGAGGGCCAGCTCGATGCGATCCTGACCCGCCTCGATCGAGGCATCGGCGGCGTTGTTCAACAGCGCCAGCAGCAGATGCTCCAGCAAGGGCTCCGGGCGGATCGGCACGCTCACTGCGTCGAGCCCGGACGCGCGCAGCTGCAGGGTCGGCCGCAGCAGGCGCCAGCGCTCGATGGCTTCACCGAAGAACTCGCCGGCCGGCAGCGGCTTGGCTTCGAGCGTCTGCGCCTGCGTCACCAGCGACTGCACGCGCGCGCGGCACTCGCCGGCCAGCTGGCGCAAGGTGCGCAGGTCCTCCTGCGCCGCGGCGTCAGCGGGCGCGAGTTCGAGATCGTCCAGGATCAGCTGCATGCTGCCGAGCGGCGTGTTCAGCGCATGCGCCAAGGCCGCCGCGTGCGCGCCCAGCGCGAGAATGCCTTCGTTGCGCGCCGCGCGTTCGCGCAGGCGCGACAGCTCGCGCTCGCGCTCGCCCAGCATGATGCCGAGGTAGCGCAGGGCGACGGCGAACAGCAGGGCGCTCAGCAGGAAGTTGATCGCCATGCCCCACAGGTGCAGATCGAGCTGCAGGGCGCGCGCGCCGTGCATGTGCGGCCAGCCGGGCGCGAACAGGGCGAGCATCAAGTAGGCGGCGCAAGCCGACAGGCCCACGCTCAGCACCCAGCGCAGCGGAAGAGCGACGGCGACCAGGGCGATCGGCACCAGATACAGCGACACAAACGGGTTGGCGGTGCCGGCGCTCCAGTACAGCTGCCAGGTCAGCACGCCGAGATCGACCGCCAGATGCAGGGCCAGTTCGAAGGGCGAGCGCGCAAGCCCGCGGTTGCAGCGCCACTGCGCCCAGCTGTTGAACAGGATCAGCACCGCCACGCCGGCCCACAGCGGCGGCGGCGCAAAGGGCATGTCCATGCCGCTGATCGCGACCACGATGGCCAGCGGCTGGCCGGCCACCGCCAGCCAGCGCAGATCGGTGAGCAGGCTCAGGAAGCCAGGAATCGATCGATCGGTTCTCATGGCTGCGAAGTATGCCGTTGCCCTACTCCGAGCCGGTCGGCGCGCGAGCAACGCAAGGGCCGCCCAGCGCGCTTTCAGCGTGCGCCGGCAGCGTGGCGCAGCGCCTGCACTTCCTCGGCCGTGAGCGGCCGCGCAGCGCCCTTGGCAAGCTCGCCCAGCGCGAGCGGCCCGATCGCCACCCGCATCAGCCGCAGCACCGGCAGGCCGCCCGCGGCGAGCAAGCGGCGGATATGCCGGTTGCGGCCTTCGTCGAGCACGATTTCCAACCAGGCATTGCGCGCGCCCTGACGCATGAGTGCGATGGAAACGGCGGACAGGCGCTCGCCGGCGTCGTCGATGCCCGCGCGCAGCCGCGCCAGCAGCGCCGCATCCGGCTCGCCTTCCACCTGGACGCGATAGGTCTTGTGCAAAGGCGTGCGCGGCTCGGTCAGCGCGGCGTTGAAGGCGGAGTCATTGCTGAGCACCAGCAGCCCTTCGCTGGCCTGATCCAAGCGGCCGGCCGGCGCGACCCAAGGCAGATCCAGGCCATCGAAGCAGCGGTAGACGGTGTCGCGGCCGCGCTCGTCGCGCGCGGTCGTGACCAGGCCGCGCGGCTTGTTCAAAGCCAGATAGACCCGCTCGGCCGCCTGCGCCTCGCCGCCGTCGACGACGATGCGCGGCTCGTCGAGCGCGGTCGGCGACTCCGGATCGGTCACCACACGCCCGCGCACGGTGACGCGGCCGGCGCGCACCCAGCGCTCAGCCTCGGCGCGCGAGCACAGGCCGCGCTTCGACAGCACGCGGGCCAGGCCGTAGCGAGGGGTTCGGGGGGGCTGGACAGACATCGCGCAGTGTCAGAGCGTTTGCATCCAGCGCAGGCGTCGGACGCGTAGAGCAGCAGGTCAGGGGCCGCAAGTGTGCCCCAGCCAGATGCAATCGCGTCGCGATTCACTGCGAAATCACCGATCACCCTCACAATCGCGCCCATGTCTGAACTGCCCACGCCCGATCCGGCGCCCGCGCCGCGCACCCTGCCCGCTCCGATCGCCGCCCTTGTCCGCTGGTTCGACAACAGCGTGCAGCCGGCCGATGCCGGCCAAGCCGACCGCATCGATTGGCTGCGCGTCATTCCATTCATTGGGCTCCACGTGGCGTGCGTGGGCGTCATCTGGGTGGGCGTCTCGTGGTTCGCGGTCGCGGTCGCGGCCGGCCTGTACGCGCTGCGGATGTTCGCGATCACCGGCTTCTACCACCGCTATTTCTCGCACAAGGCCTTCAAGACCTCGCGGCCGATGCAGTTCGTGTTCGCCGTGATCGGCGCCATGAGCGTGCAGCGTGGGCCGCTGTGGTGGGCCGCGCATCACCGCCACCACCATCGTCATTCCGACCAGCCGGTCGACCTGCACTCGCCGGTGCAGCACGGGTTCTTCCGCTCGCACATGGGCTGGTTCCTCACGCGCGGCGCCTTCGCCACTGACAGCAACGCGATCGGCGACCTCGTCAAGTACCCGGAACTGCGCCTGATCGACCGCTTCGACGTGCTGATCCCGGTGGCGCTTGCGACCGTTCTGTTCCTGCTTGGGGGCTGGCTTGAGACCGCTGCGCCGGGGCTCGGGACCAGCGGCCCGCAGCTGCTGATCTGGGGCTTCTTCGTGTCGACCGTGGTGCTGTTCCACGCCACCGTGACCATCAACTCGCTGGCCCATCAGATCGGCAGCCGTCGCTTCGAGACCCGCGACAACAGCCGCAACAACTGGTGGCTGGCCCTGCTGACCTTCGGCGAGGGCTGGCACAACAACCACCACCATTTTCCCGGTTCAGCGCGCCAGGGCTTCCGCTGGTGGGAGCTCGACCTCACCTACTACGGCCTCAAGCTGATGAAGTGGATGGGCCTGGTCTGGGATCTGAAGCCCGTCCCTGCGGGCCTGAAGCGCGGCAAGGACTGACATGCGCATCGCAGTGGTGGGATCCGGCATCGCCGGCATGGCGACAGCCTGGCAGCTCGCGCGCGAGCATTCGGTGGTGCTGTTCGAGGCGGATTCGCGCCTCGGCGGCCACACGCACACGCACACCGTGCAGCGCGAAGGCCGCAGCTTCCAGGTCGACTCGGGCTTCATCGTCCACAACCCCGAGAACTATCCGCTGCTCACCGCGATGTTCCGCGAGCTCGGGGTCGAAACCCAAGCGACGACGATGAGCTTCTCGGTGCACAGCGAGCGCACGGGGCTCGAATACAACGCCGGCACCTTGAACGGGCTGTTCTGCCAGCGTCGCAATCTGCTGCGGCCGCGCTTCTATCGCATGGTGGCCGACATCCTGCGTTTCTACCGCGAGGCCCCGGCCCTGCTCGAAGGCGATGCACAGGGCCCGGCGCTGGGCGACTACCTGCGCGAGCACCGCTATTCGCCCATGTTCATCGACGAGCACCTGATCCCGATGGCCTCGGCCCTGTGGAGTTCGCCATCGGACCGCGTGCTGCAGTTCCCGGCGCGCTACCTCGCCCAGTTCATGGCCAACCACCACATGCTGAGCGCGGGCGCGCGCCCGACCTGGCGGGTGGTCAAGGGCGGCTCCAGCGCCTACATTCGCGCGCTCGAAAGCCGCTGGCGCGTCGAAGCGCGGCTGGCGTCAGCGGTGCAGTCGGTGCGCCGGGTCGAGAGCGGCGTCGAGATCACCACGCCGCACTACGCCGAGACCTTCGACCAGGCCGTGCTGGCCTGCCACAGCGACCAGGCGCTCAAGCTGCTGGAAGCCCCCAGCGAGCGCGAGCGCGAGGTGCTGGGCGCGATCCGCTACCAGCCCAACGAGACCGTGCTGCACACCGATGCGCGCCTCTTGCCGAAGAACCCGCGCGCCTGGGCGGCCTGGAACGCACACATCCCGGCCGAGCCCAGCGCCGACTGCACGGTCAGCTACTGCATGAACCTGCTGCAGGGTCTGACATCGCGCGAGCCCTTCGTGGTCACGCTGAACCGCACGGCCGCGATTGACCCGGCCAAGATCATCGCGCGCATGCGCTACGCGCACCCCGAGTACACCCACGCCAGCGTCGCCGCGCAGGCGCGCCGCAGCGAGATCAACGGCGTCGACCGCATCTGGTACGCCGGCGCCTACTGGGGCTGGGGCTTCCACGAGGACGGCATCCGCTCGGCGATCGACGTGGTGCGTGCGCTGGGCGTGCGCTGGCCGCAATGAAGCTCCCTGCCGACCGCGCGGCGCTGGCAAGCGCGGTCTACGTCGGCCAGGTGCAGCACCGGCGGCATGCGCCGCATCCCCACGCCTTCCGCTATCCGCTGTTCATGCTCTACCTCGACCTCGGCGAGCTGGATCGCGTGTTCGCCGGGCGCTGGCTGTGGTCGGTCGGTCGGCGCAATGTGGCGGCTTTTCATCGCGAGGACTACCTCGGCGATGCGTCGATGCCGCTCGACGAAGCCGTGCGCCGTCGCTTCGCGGAGGTCACTGGGCACCGGCCGCAGGGGCCGATCCGCCTGCTCACCCATCTGCGCTACTTCGGCTACAGCTTCAACCCGGTCAGCTTCTACTACTGCTTCCGGGAGGACGGCGAGACGCTGGACGGCATCGTCGCCGAGATCACCAACACGCCCTGGAAGGAGCGGCACAGCTATGTGCTGCCGATCGACCGGGCGGAAACCACGGCGGACGTCGCTGCACGGGCCGCCGCAGATACAGATGCAGTCGCAGCGCCGCCCACAGGCCCATGGCGCTGGCGCTTCGACAAGCGCTTCCACGTCTCGCCCTTCATGCCCATGGATCGCGGCTACGACTGGCGCTTCAATGCGCCGGGCGAGCGTCTGCAGGTGCACATGAACATCGAACGCGCCGACGGCCGTGACTTTGACGCAACGCTCACGCTGCAAAGGCGCCCACTGTCGCCCGCCGCGCTGGCGGGCTGTCTGCTGCGGCATCCGTGGATGACGGCCAAGGTGCTGTTCGCCATCCATTGGCAGGCGCTGCGGCTCTGGCTGAAGCGCAATCCGGTCTATGACCACCCCCGCAAAACACATTCGTGATGACGCGCAGTCCACGCCGCGGCGTGCAGGCTGTCTCCTACTTCCGCAGCACCCGCCGAGCGCACGCATGAATTCCCGCACCGAAGCCGACACGCTCTACTCTGGCGAGCCCTTGTCGAGCCAGCTTGAGTCACTGCCGATGGCGGCGCTGAAGGGCCTGGACCGGCGACTGCGCGCCCAGCTGCTGGCTCGATTGGCGGGCCTGCGCGAGTGCGAGCTGGTGGTGGAAGATGCCGAAGGGCAAGTCAAGCTGGGCACTGCCGTTGAAGGCCGCGAAACCCTGCGCTGCCGCATCCGCATCTTCGACCCGGCCTTCTACCGCATGGCTGCAGCCCAAGGCTCCGTGGGCGCCGGCGAGTCCTACATGGACGGTCACTGGCAGTGCAGCGACCTGGTCACGCTGGTGCGCATCCTCGTCATCAACCGCGACCTGCTCGATGCGATGGAAGGCGGCCTCGCCCGCCTTGGCGGCTGGGCGCTGAAGGCCTGGCACAGCCTGCAGCGCAATACGCGCGCGGGCAGCCGCCGCAACATCGCCGCCCACTACGACCTCGGCAACGAGCTTTTCAAGCTCTTCCTCTGCGACAACCTCATGTACAGCGCGGCGGTGTTCGACGACCCCGCCGAGCCGCTGGAGGTGGCCTCCACCCGCAAGCTCGACCGCATCTGCCAGAAGCTCGACCTCAAGCCGGGCGAGCGCGTGGTCGAAATCGGCACCGGCTGGGGCGGCTTCGCGATTCATGCCGCCCGCCACTACGGCGTGCATGTCACCACCACCACGCTGTCCAAGGAGCAGCGCGAGCTGGCGCTGGCGCGCATCGAAGAGGCCGGCCTGTCGGACCGCATCAGCGTGCTGCTGTCGGACTACCGCGACCTCTCCGGCACCTACGACAAGCTGGTCTCGATCGAGATGATCGAAGCCATCGGCCACCAGTACCTCGACACCTACTTCGCCAAGGTGCGCAGCCTGCTGAAGGACGACGGCATGGCCCTGATCCAGGCCATCACCATCGAGGACCACCGCTACGAGGTCGCGCTGAAAGCCGTCGACTTCATCAAGCGCTTCATTTTCCCGGGCAGCTTCATCCCCTCGATCCACGCCATGCAGGGGGCGATCGCACGCTCCACCGACCTCAAGCTCTACAACCTTGAGGACATCGGCCCGAGCTATGCGCTGACCCTGCGCCACTGGCGACAGCGTTTCCTGGCCCGCCTGGACGCAGTGCGCGCCCTAGGCTATCCCGAGCGCTTCATCCGCATGTGGGAGTTCTACCTCTGCTACTGCGAGGGCGGCTTCATCGAGCGCTCGATTGGCGACGTCCAGCTGCTGCTCACCGCGCCGCGCTGCCAGCGCGCCGAATACCTGCCCGACCTGCACGGCGCTCAAGCGCCCCAAGTGCACGCATGAGACTGCTGGCCAACATCGTCTGCTTTCAGCTGGTCTGGATGGTCACCGTCGGCGGCGCAGCGCAGGGCCTGTGGTGGGCTGGCCCCTTGGCTGTTGCGCTTTTTGCCGCCTGGCAGGTGCCGCTGTCGTCGGCGCCTCGCGCGGATCTCAAGCTGATGGCGATCGCGGCCGCGGCGGGCTTCGCGATCGACAGCGCCCTGGTGCTCTCCGGCTTGCTCACCTTCAGCACGCCGGTGCCTTGGGACTTTGCCGCGCCGATCTGGATCATCGCCCTGTGGGTGGCGTTCGCCCTCACCCTGAACCACTCGATGGAGTCGTTGAAGCAGCGCCCCGTGCTGGCCGTGCTGCTCGGCCTGATCGGCGGACCGCTCGCCTACTGGGTGGCAGCGCACGTGTGGAAGGCGGTCGATCTCAACGGCAGCGCGCTTCTCGGACTGGCGGTGATAGGCGTCGTCTGGGCGCTGATCACTCCGCTCCTGCTGGCCTTGGCCGAGCGGCTCAAACGGCAGGCTCAGGTGGCTTGAGATGGCTGCGCTCTCACCTTCGCTGCTGCTGATCCTCACCGCCGGCATCGCCGTACTCGGCATGAGCGCGGTGTGGCTGCTGCAGATCCGCACCCGCAATGCCGGCTATGTCGATGTTGCCTGGGCCGCCCTGCTCGCCGTGGCCGCCCTCCTCTACGGCAGCTTCGGGCCGGGCGCGGGCCTGCCGCGACTGCTGATCGCGATGCTCGGGGGCATCTGGGGCGTGCGGCTGGCGCTGCATCTGCTGGCGCGCGTGCTGCACGAGGCCGAAGACGGCCGCTACGCCGCCCTGCGCGAACACTGGCAAGGCCACCAGGGCAAGTTCTTCGGCTTCTTCATGGCGCAGGCGCTGCTGGTGGTGCTGTTCTCGCTGCCCTTTCTGGCCGTGGCCACCAACCCCCACACGGGCCTGAGCCTGAGCATGGTGCTGGGTGTGCTGGTGTGGGCCGGCAGCCTCGCTGGCGAGAGCCTCGCAGACATGCAGCTCGCGAAGTTCCGCAGCTGCCCCGGCAACCGCGGCAAGACCTGTCGCATCGGGCTTTGGAACTGGTCGCGCCACCCGAACTACTTCTTCGAGTGGCTGCACTGGTTCGGCTACGTGCTGCTGGCCTGGGATTCACCGCTGTGGTGGCTCGCTCTGCTCGGCCCCATCGGCATGCTGGTCTCGCTGCTGTGGGTGACGGGTATCCCCTTCACCGAGCAGCAGGCTCTGCGCTCGCGCGGCGACGATTACCGCCGCTACCAGCAGGAAGTGAGCATGTTCTTCCCCTGGCCGCCGCGCCGCGCGCGCGACTGACGCCGCCCTCTTCCCTTTCGAGACGACGCTTCGATGAGCCTGATCGACCTGTGCGAACGCGGGCTGGTGCCCGATGCCCTGACCCGCTTCGGCATCCGCCGCCTGTGCGCACAGCGCCTGCGCGAAGAGCACGACGGCGATGCCGTTGCCGCCTGGGCGCGTTTCCGCGACCTTCTCGAAAGCCTGCGCGCCAGCCCGCTGGCGATCGAAACCGACGCCGCCAACCGCCAGCACTACGAAGTGCCCGCGCGCTTTTTCGAGCTCAGCCTGGGCAAGCGCCTCAAGTACAGCAGCTGCTACTACCCGACCGGCCGCGAGACGCTGGACCAGGCCGAAGAAGCCATGCTGGCGCTGTACGGCGAGCGCGCCGAACTCGCCGACGGCATGCGCATCCTCGAACTCGGCTGCGGCTGGGGTTCGCTCACCCTTTGGATGGCCGAGCGCTTTCCGAACGCGCGCATTCTAGGCGTCTCCAACTCGGCCAGCCAGCGCGAGCACATCCTCGGCCAGTGCGCCAAGCGCGGCCTGAACAACGTCGAGATCCTGACCCGCGACGTCAACGTGCTGGATCTTGGCGAGCGCCGCTTCGACCGTGTGGTCTCGGTCGAGATGTTCGAACACGTGCGCAATTACCGCGTGCTGTTCGAGCGCATCAGCGGCTGGCTGGACCCGGGCGGCAAGCTGTTCTGCCACATCTTCTGCCACCGCGAGCTGATGTACCCCTTCGAGACCGAGGGCGAAGACAACTGGATGGGGCGCTACTTCTTCACCGGCGGCCTGATGCCAGCGGCCGATACGTTCCTGCACTTCCAGGAGCACCTGCGGCTGGAGGAGCAGTGGCGCCTGTCGGGCACCCACTACGAGCGCACCAGCAACCACTGGCTGGAGAACCAGGACCGCCACGCCGACGAGATCCTGCGCCTGTTCGAGGACGTCTACGGCAAGGCCGAGGCGAAGGTCTGGGCGCAGCGCTGGCGCATGTTCTGGATGGCCTGCGCCGAGCTGTTCGGCTACGCCGGCGGCAACGAGTGGCTGGTGGCGCACTACCGGTTCCAGAAGCGCTGAGGCGATCGGCGGGCTGCGCTCGGCAACGCGAGCCGAGCGGTAAGTCGGTGTCGTGCTCATGACGGGCACTGGCCCACCACGGCATCCGGGGCTCATCGCCCACCCGGAGCGTCGGGCACGCAGGCGCCCCCACCGGCGTCGCCCCGCGCGTGGGCGTCGAGCCACGGGGTCGACCGGCACGCCTCCGAGTTCCGTCAAGCCCACCGCAGCCCGTACCCTGTGCGGATGCCTGCCATCGTCCTTGCCACCTTAAACGCCCGCTACGCCCACGCCTCGATGGGCCTGCGCTGCCTGCGCGCCAACCTCGGCGAGCTGCGCGAACTCTCCGTCATCCGCGAATTCGTGATCGGCCAGAAGACCGAGGAAATCGTCGAGAAGCTGCTGGCCGAGTCGCCGCGCATCCTCGGCCTCGGCGTCTACATCTGGAACGTCGAAGAGACCACGCGCGTGGTCGCCCAGCTGCGCGTGGTCGCACCGGAAGTGCGGATCGTCCTTGGCGGCCCCGAGATCAGCCACGAGACCGATCAGCAGCGCATCTGCGCGCTCGCCGACTACGTCATCACCGGCTGGGGCGATATCAGCTTCGCCGAGCTCGCGCGCGCATTGCTCGCAGGCACGCCGCCCGCCGCCAAGCTCATCCCCGGCGCGCAGCCGCCGCTGGCCGAGCTGGCGATGCCCTACGCCGAGTACAGCGACGAGGACCTGCAGCGCCGGCACATCTACGTCGAAGCCTCGCGCGGCTGCCCCTTCAAGTGCGAGTTCTGCCTGTCGGCGCTGGACAAGACCGCCTGGCCGTTTCCGCTGCCCGCCTTCCTCGCCGCGCTGGAAACCCTGCACGCCCGCGGCGCGCGCCAGTTCAAGTTCGTCGACCGCACCTTCAACCTGAAGGTGGACACCTCACTGGCGATCCTGCAGTTCTTCCTCGGCAAGCTCGAAGCCGCACCGGACGACCCGCTGTTCGTCCACTTCGAGCTGATCCCCGACCACCTGCCCGAGCGCCTCAAGGCGCTCATCGCGCGCTTCCCGCCCGGCAGCCTGCAGTTCGAGATCGGCATCCAGAGCTTCAACCCCGAGGTGCAGGCGCGCGTGTCGCGCAAGCAGAACGACGAAGCCGCCGAGGCCAACCTGCGCTGGCTGCGCGAGCACAGCCGCGCCCATCTGCACGTCGACCTGATCGCCGGCCTGCCGGGCGAGGACATAGCCAGCTTCGCCGCCGGTTTCGACAGGCTGGTGCGGCTGGCCCCGCACGAGATCCAGTTCGGAATACTGAAGCGCCTGCGCGGCGCGCCGATCGCACGCCACACCGCCGGGTTCGACCTGCGCTTCAACCCCGACCCGCCCTACAACATCCTCTCGACCCGCGAGCTCGACTTCGCGACGCTGCAGCGCCTGTCGCGCTTCGCCCGCTACTGGGATCTGGTCGCCAACTCCGGCCGCTTCCCGCGCACGCTGGGCCTGCTCCTGGGCGAAACACCCTTCGCCCACTTCCTCGCCTTCAGCGACTGGCTGTATGCACGCATCGGCCAGACCCATGCGATTGCGCATGAGCGGCTTGTGCTGCTGCTGCGCGAGCATCTGCTGGCGCGCGGCGACACAACAGGCGACGCGATCGACCGCCCCCTGATCGACGACTACCGCAACGCCGGCGGCCGCTCCCGCTTCGACTTCGAACCCGCCGACAGCCCGGCACCAGCGCCGCGGCAGCGCGACGCGCAGAAGGCGGCGGCCACGCCGAAGCGGCAGGCGCGGCACTTGCGGGCGGAGGCGTGAGGGGGTTCCTTCACCGCCTCCCGGATGTGGCTGCCCGATGCCATCGCTTGATCGGCGATCGACGAACGGAGCTCCGTAACCAGGCTCGCCGCTCTTGGACTTCCGAAGTTCTTCAGAAGCTTGAAGGTCGATCTCACAGCCTGACAGCAGAGCAACCAAAACCTCGCGGCCGATCAGCACGGCTGATCGATCATGCCGAAGCAATTCGTCCGGGCGCCGAAAGTTGGGCCAGTGAGAACTGTGAGCTGATTCCAACCTTTTCCGCGGATGCTATCGACCAGCAGCGGTCTTTCGCCCATATTGCGTGAATCGGCGCATACACCGTATCGTTGCGACGCGATCGAGGGCACTCCCCTCGGGCTGCCGGCTTGGCGGTGGGCGCTTCCTCACGACAATTGCATACGTTACCGTATCGCGACGTTTACATGGGATTACATCGAATGCGCTTGGTTGCTTGCGTGGCGGGCCTCATGCTCGCTGCTCCCACGTTCGGCGAGAGCGAACGCTCCTGGTCAGTTGTTCCTGGGTTCTACCAGCCGGGTGGAGCTGGCATCGAGGTCTTGGACCTCGATGGTGACGGAACGCAAGAGGCGGTCATCAGCGGCACCAGTGACGGGGGGTTCGGTCAGGGAGGCTCAAGATTCCTGGCCGTACTAGAGCAAGTAGCCGGCGATCTTGAAATCACTGGCGTTGCGCGCCTCCGCAACGGCGAGAGTTTCACCGGGAACCTCCGGCGAGTGCCCGGGACCGAAGGGGCGCAACGCTTCGCGATACCTTTGCTTTCGAACGATCAGAGGTTTCTCGCGGTTTACGCTGGCAACGTGCCCGCACGAGTCGCAGAAATTCCGCTGCCTGCGAATTTCTACCTTGACGGAATCGCGGACGTCGATGGGGATGGAGAACTCGAGATTTATGGCAGCCGAGCCGCGAGCTCCTACCTTGGCGAGGGACACCCCGAAGTCAGAGACTTTGCGAGCGGTGCTCTGGAGTGGGCCGAACCAACCCGCACAACGAGAGCACTCGGTGCTGGCCAGCTTGACGCCGACCCTGCCCTTGAGCTGGTGTTCGGCGCCACCAACAGCGGCGACGGATCGGGATACGTCCTAGACGGCGCTACGCATGTTACGCAGTGGTCGTATGCTGACGGTTTTAGGGGAACCCCGGTCTTCGGAAACTTCGACACCCAACCCTCGACGCGAGAATTCGCCATCGTCGAACCATGGGGCACAACGCGTGTTTTCGTAACGTCGCCGTTTTTCTCCCCGCTTTCCGAGTACCCAACTGGAGAGGTGCAGGCGACCACGGTGCGCGATGTGGACGGCGATTCTGTTGACGAGATCATCGTGGGCGAGGGACAGTGGGGCAGCATCATCGCTTACAAGCCCACGACCTGGGCCAAGACGTTCAAGCAGCGCAATCCAGAGCATGGCGTAAGTGCGGTCGCTCTCGGACAGCTTGACGGAGACGCTAACCTCGAAGTCGTGTTTGGCGCCGGACTTAGCAGTTCCGGTGCAGACCTGCTGCAGGTGTTTGATGCAGATTCCGGCACGCTACAGTTTTCGCGCATCGACGCCGCGGGACCGCATGCCGCCACACTGGTGGCCGATCTGGATGGCAACGGCAGGCCCGAGCTTGTCTGGGCGACGCTCTACTCAGACTCGGGATACAGTGGTCCAAACCTCGTGGTAGCGGACGCGGAGAGCGGCGTCGAGCTACGCCGCCTTAACAGTGTTCTCGACCCTTGGGGTAGCAACCCCGGCACGCAACTACTCGCCGCAAACCTTGACGCAGATCCTGCCTTGGAGATCGTGGTTGGAGGTGGCCAACTGTACTCTGGCAGCGTGCGCGTACTCGACGGCGTCACCCTGCAGGAGCAATGGGTGGTCACGCTGCCCGGTGTGGACGTAGTGACGGGCTTGGTAGCGATCGACGCCAACGCAGATGCCGTGCCTGACATCGCGATTGCTGCACAAGGCCGCGTGATCGTGCTTAACGGCGCCGACGGTACCCAGCTCTGGCGTAGCGTGTCGGTCACGTCCGCCTGGAATCAGACCGTGGCGCTGGGCGAGATTGACACAGACCCAGCACCGGAGATGCTGTTTAGTGTGGGTAACTCACTCCACGTTATCGACACCGTCACACGATTGTTCGAACGCTCGATCGGGCACGGTGCGCCGATTCTTTCCGCCGCCACCGAAGGCAGCGGTGGCGCCTGCCGCATTATCGTTTACGAGGCAACGCGACTGGTACGCCGCCGCTGCGACACTGGCGCGATCGACTCACTCCGGGAGTATGGATTCACCGCGCTGATGGTCCGGCCGCTCACCGACTCCCTCGGCTCACTCGTGCTCTCGGACGGCACTCAGCTCAAGTTGCTGCAGGGCAACGTCGTAGTTGAAGAAAGTGAGCCGGTGGGTCCGCAGTTGGGCTGGAACAACTTGGGGACGGTGCAGATCACCGGCGAAGGTATTGAGGTCTACACTGGCGACCTAATCGCGACACACCGCTTCATACTCGCGAAGACTCGGTTGATGCGCGATGGCTTCGAAGCACCTACCGCGGCGTCACTTCCCGAAAGCACCGTACTGGCCGGAGATCAATGAGCCTCTTGCTTTGCACCAGGATTGGCGACCGACTCGCATGCACACCCAGATGCGCTGACTGAAGGCGGCGCGTTCCAAGGGCCGCGATCATTCGGCCTCGCTCTCTCGCACTTCAGCCTCTACGTGTGTTGCAGACAGTGGGTCATGGCATGTCTGTGGTCGCGCCTCTGGTCGAAACTGTGCCTCGACAGCCTGACAGCGTCACACCAGGCTACTTCGTTCACGATGTGTGCAAGCCCCTACCGCTACCAGACCAGAGACACAGAGCCGCGCCGATCGCCTCGCTCGGGTAATCAGCTCCCTCTGCCAACTTGGGTGCCAATAATCAGTTCCGGAAGGGAAGCTTCTGAGCTACCCCAACGCCGCCCGACAGGTAAAGAACCCATTCACCGTCAACCGCCCCTGCTCTGGATCAGCGCTTAACAGCTCCGGCCGCGCGATGTCGCCGCTGTGAAACAGGTCGCCGCGATAGACGATGAGGCGGTTGAAGCGCGGCGGCACGGTGGCGATGTGCTCGAACCAGGGGTTGCCTTCGCGCATGTAGCCGGGTGCGATGCCGGGGTAGCGGCCGTTGAAGGCCTCGGGGGCGAGGCGCACGGAGTCCTGCACCAGGGCCTCGATCTCGGCGATCGGGCGCGCCGGGCGATAGAAGCTCGTGCCACCCAGTTCAGGGCGATCGAACAGGTAGAGCACGCTGGCGGCGACCACGGTGCCGGGCTCGCTGCTCAGGCGGTCACGGTGGCAGAAGCGCTGGCAGGGTGCGAGCGTTTCGGGCGCGCGGGTCACAAGGGCGAAGCGGCTGTGGGCGCGCAAGGTGCGGCGGGCGCCAAGCGCGGCGCGTGCGTGCTGGGCGAAGAAGTCGCAGAGGCGATCGGTGACCTCGGCGGCCAGCGGCAGCTCGGGGCCGGGGTAGGCGTTCCAGGCACCCTCGACGAAACGCGCGCGGTGGGCGATGGCGGTGTCGATCCAAGCCCGCGGGTCGAGCAGCACGTCGTCGAAGACGAGGCAGACGTGGCCGTCGTGCAGGGGGATAAGGTGGCGCTTGGGCTTGGGGTTGAACATGCGCGGGTGGTGTCGGGAGCTGGCGGGTGCGTGGGTGGCGTGGCGGACAGCGGGCGAATCGTCGATGGCAAGAGCGAGCGGACGCGGCGCGCGCTGGCGAGGGTTGCGCGAGAGGCAGCGCGTGGCAAGCCAACGGCGAAAATGCGAACGCGAGGAACGAGAATTGAGAATTGAGAAGCGAGAAGCGAGAAGCGAGAAGCGAGAAGCGAGAAGCGAGAAGCGAGAAGCGAGAAGCGAGGAACGGGAGCGAGGAACGGGGAGCGAGGAACGAAACGCGCGCTGCGGCAGGCGTGGAGCGCCCCTCAAGCGGTCATCGCAGGGCCGCCGGTAGCTTGTCGTTGAAGCGGGGCGCGGGGCGCGGATTCAGATCATGGTGGGCCAAGGCTCACCCTATTCCTCATCGTGTGCCAGCAGGAAGCGCAGGGGGTCGGCGAGGCGTGCGGCCCAGGCCTGTTCGCTGTGGTTGGTGCCCGGGTACTCGCGGCTCTGCCACTGCACCGGCGGCAGGGGCGAGGCCTTGAACACGGCATCGACTTCGCGCTGCAGCGGTGGGTAGCGAGCATCCAGCGTTTCCGTGCCGTGGTCCATCCAGATTTTCTGTGCCGTCAGCGAGGGCAAGCGCTTTCGCAGGTAGGCGCGCATCGCGCGCGCGAAGGCGTCGTCGGCCGGGTCGAAGCCGCCCGGCCAGTGGGTCGACAGCGCCGCGGCACCACCAAAGTGCCGGGGCTGTTCGAGCAGGGCGTAGAGGCTGATCAACCCGCCCATGCTGGAGCCCATCAGGAAGCGATCCTTCGATGCGCGCGAGACCGCATAGCGTGACTCGATCAACTCGCGCAGCTCGCCCACCAGGAAGCGCACGTAGGCGTCCGCGGCTGGCGGGCCCGCGAACAGCAGTCTTCCCGGCTCACGCTCAGCGGACCGCAAGCGCGATCGGGCGTCGTCCGGCATCGCCTCGAACACGCGCTGCGGCAGGTAGTCGCGGTAGCGGTGCTCCTGCGCATTCCAGATGCCGACGACGATGAAGGGTCGCAGCGCGCCCGACTCGATCAGTGCTGCGGCCGTGCGTTCGACCTCCCAGGCCTGGCCGTTCCAGGTGGTGCCGGCATCGAACAGCATCTGCCCGTCGTGCATGTACAGCGTGGCGTAGGGCGCGCCCTGCGGATAGCCGGGCGGCAGCCAGACATCGACGCGGCGCGCAGCGATCTCGGCGGGGGCGAACTCGATGCGTTCGACGCGGCCGGACTCCACCTGCGGCAGCTCGCCGGCGCTGGCGAGCCCTGCGACCAGCGCGCTGTGACACAGAAGGCCGATGACCAACCCCGTCCAGCGCATCGATATCGAGTGTTGGCGCATGACTGCGTGTTCCTCCTGGAAGACAGGCCTGCCGATAACGGGGAGCTAAGGTCGGGTTCTCTACAGTGCTGCGCTTTGCGCGCCGCAGCCTGCGGCCGCGCGCATCAAGGAGAAGGCAGGATGCAGGAGCTCATCAAAGCCGGCAGCGGCATCGACTGGATGGGGCTGGCCACGTTCTGGGGCCTCAAGATCAGCGCGGCGCTGGCGATCGTGCTGGTCGGGCTGTGGCTGGCGCGGCGGCTGTCGAACGCGCTGCGGCGGCTGCTGGAGCGCACCCGCGTCGAGGGCATCCTCGCCAACTTCTGCGCCAACGTGGCGCATGCCGCTGTGCTGGTGCTGGTGCTGATCACCGCACTGGATGCGCTGGGCGTGCCGCCGACCTCGCTGCTGGCGGTGATGGGCGCGGCCGGCTTGGCGGTGGGGCTGGCGATGAAGGATTCGCTGTCGAACATCGCGGCCGGCGTGATGCTGATCGTTCTGCGGCCCTTCCGCACCGGCGATGTGGTCGAGATCGCCGGCATCACCGGCGAGGTCGAGCAGGTGCGGCTGTTCCAGACCGTGCTGCGCAGTTTCCAGAACCACGAGATCACCCTGCCCAACGGGCAGATCACCGCCAGCCCGATCATCAACTTCACCGCCAAGCCGCAGCGCCGCGTGGACATTCCCGTGGGCGTGGACTACGGCAACGACATCCGCGGTGCGCGCGAGGTGCTGCTGGGTTTCGCCAGGGCGCACCCCAGCGTGCTGGCCGAGCCCGCTCCCGATGTGATCGTCGACGCGCTGGCCGACAGCAGCGTCAACCTGGTGCTGCGCGCCTGGGTCAACACGCCGGATTTCGCGCAGGTCCGCTCGGACCTGCTCGAAGCCGTGCATCGCGGCCTGCCCGCGGCGGGCTACAGCATTCCGTATCCGCAGACCGACATGCACCTGCATCTGTCCGATGCCTTGGCCACACTGCTGCAGCGGCCGCAGGATCGGCCGGGCGCAGAGCCGAGCGATACCGGTAAGAGCTGAGCGCCCGTCGCGATCGCTCATCGCGGTGTCTCCGCTGCGCCTGCGGCATCGAGTATCCACCGTCGCAGGCCATCGGCTTCGCGGGTCATCGGATAGCGCTTGGGGTCAGCGGAAGGCGGCGATGCGAAGTCGAGCTGCTGCAGAACGCTCTGCGTCGAGGCCAGCACCTCGGTCTGCTCCAGAAGCAGGCCATCGAGCCGCGCTTCGCTTCCGTCCCAAACCAGCTCGCGCGCTGCCGGGCCAAGCGCAAAGCCAACGCGCACGCGTCCGCCCTCGACGCGCTGCAGGTCGAGCTCGATACGCCGCGCCTGCAGCGGCAAGCCCTCGAAGCGCCAGCGCTGGGTGCCCTTCTGCTGCGCGATCTGCAGGCCCAGGGTTTCGCCCGCGCCGAAGGGGATGCGCGCCTCGGTGTCGGTCCACGCCGACGGCAGCGCGGGCACGAAGCGCAGGGTGTTGCGCAGCAGATCGGGGCGAACGCCGAGGTAGTCCTGCCAGGCGTTGCGGGTGAACTCGGCGACGCTCCAGGACTGCGCGTAGGTCCCCGATGGAACAGGCTGCCCGCGGTCGCCAAGGGCGGCATCGAGCAGCTCGCTCATGCTGCCGCGCGTGCCGTCTTCAAGAATCTGTCGCGCCAGCTCGCGCGTCAGTCGCCAGGCGAGTTCCTGCTGGCCGTGGCGACTGAGGGCGGTGATCGCGAAGCCGGCGTTCCAGCCCCAGACCGTGCCGTTGTGGTACGCGGCGTCCTTGTGGTGCAGCTCGGGCCGGCCGAGGCGCACGGCCTCGTGACGCGGGTGGAACCACGGGTGCGCGGGCTCCAGCGAGGCGATGCCGAAGGGAAACAGCAGATGCTCGACGCTGTCGCGCAGCAGTCGCGCTTCGGCCTGCGTATCGAGGATCGGCGCCCACGGCACGCTGATCAGCATCAGGGCGTTGGGGCGGCGCGCGAGGTCGGCGCTGCCGTCCGGTCGAAGACGATCGGCCACGCGTCCGTCGATCACGAAGCGCTTCAGCACCGCGCTGCGCGCCCGCTGTGCCTGCGCGCGCCAGTGCGCGGCATCGCTGCCCTGCCCGCGCGCCTCGGCCAGCGCGGCGGCGCTCTCCAGCGCGGTGATCCACAGCGCCTGGATCTCGACCGCACGGTCACCCCGCGGCGACCAGGCCGGGCCGTTCTCGTAGACGCGCGCATCCATCCAGGTGTCGGCATCGGCATGACGCAGCAGACCCTCGGCGTCGAGATGCCGCTGCGCGCCTTCGATGTAGCTGCGCGCGAGATCGATCAGCCGATCGGCGAACTCGACATCGCCGCTGTAGCGCACGTACTCGAGCCCCGCCCGCAGCAGCCAGGGCGTGCCGTCGACGGTGTTGTAGATCGTCGGCTGGTTCGTCGCCACGCGATTCGGCACGCGGCCGTAGTCCGGTGAGGTCGGATCGCGCTGCTGGCGTGCGGCGAAAGCATCGAGCACGGCGCGCGCCTCGTTGAAGCGCCCCGAGACCAGCAGCGTGCCGGGCAGCGCGATGAAGGTGTCGCGCCCCCAGTTGTCGCGGAACCAGGGCAGGCCGGCCCAGATGCCCGGCCCGTACTGCTCGACCACGAAGCTGTGCGCGCTGGCCTGGGCCCAGAGCAGAGCGCGGTTGAACTCGGCATCCGCCGTGGTCAGCACAGCGCGACTCAGGCACTGATGCTGAAGTTCGATCTGCGGCCGCCAGCTGTCCTGCGCGGCGAGTTCGCGCGCGGACTGCAGCGCCTGTTCGCGACGGTCGGCATAGGCGATGTGCAGGGTGAGGCGCCTGCCCGGCGTGGCGCGAACGAGGCGCATGGACATCGCTTCGCCCTCTGTGGAGGGCGTCGAATCCACGCGCAGCGGCGCATCCGCACTGAGTGCGATCCAGTCCGGATGCCCGTCCTCGGGCGTCGGTGCCGGCGGCACCAGCAGCAGAACGTCCTCATGCCGTTCGATGCGGTAGCCCGCCAGCGCCGGGCTCCACAGCGGCGTGAAAGCGAGTTCGGCCGCGCTGTCCACCTCAAGGCGCAGGCTGAGCGCCGCGCGCCCCGAGTGCAGCAGCAGGCAGTCCCGCGCGTGCGCATGCTCGACGCAGTGCCCATAGGGGTACAGGGTCTCGCCGGCCGCCGCCTCGCGCGGCAGGCGCTGCCCGTCGACGAAGGCCTCGCGATCCTCGTACAGGCTCGCCTGGCCGATGCGATAGCCGACCCCGCCGCGATAGCCGTGCGTCCAGCCCTCGTAGTAGCCCGCACGGTTGTCGCCAGCGACGAACTGGGCGCGCTCGCCGGGGGCGATGCGGATCGCCATGGCCTCGAAGAAGCGCGCGGCCTCGGAGTGCGCGTGGTCGGCAGGCGCAGGGCGCAACTCGGTGGATGCATTCGGAGCGCTCTCGGCCGGCACCACGCCGATGGACGCACGCCTCGCACAGCCTGCGCCGACAGCCACGCACAGCACACCAAGCATGGCGAGGCCGAGCCGCGCGCGGCTGGCCTTCATTGCAAGCGCAGTCGATGGCATCCGCAGGCCTCGTGGAGATCGGCCCACGATGCTAGCGGCGCCGCCTCGGCTTTCCGTGCTGCAGCTGCGAGGCATACGTATGCAGACGGAGTTCGGCAGTCACAAACGCAAGCGTCGGGCTGCGCTGCGCTGGGTCCCAGCTGCGCGGGCACGGCGTCCCGATGGGGCCCAATGGGCGCAGGCGCGGTGACAGGTTGGGCCTCGCGCAGTCGTAGGTTGGGCCAAGCGCAGCGCGGCCCAACGAGGTCAAGCCCAGCCTCCACGCCGCATACGTATGCAGATGAACCCACCGGAGTACGAGGTCTGGCATCGTCGCGGGCCACGTCTTGAGGAAGCGCCGCAATGCCAGGCTCCTCGCGCAGCGCCGTATGCGCGACTGCGCCACGCGTTCGACCCAGCGCCCCTGCGTGTGCCGCCCGCCGTCTGCTCGGCTTCGGCCTGCTGATTGGGCTATCTCTGGCTGCACAGGCCGACGACAGCCTGCGCGCCGACTGCGATGCGCCCACCCACTTCCGCGTGCTGGCGCGCTCGGACTTGCCGGCGGAAGCGGCGGCGATCTGGCTGGACAGCCAGCGCCTTCGCTGGCCGCAGGCGCCGACCGGCCGCGAGATCGTCCTGCTGCATGCCGACACCGCGATCCGGCTGGATGCCGAGGGACGCCCCGACGAGGGCGTCGCACGGCTCGCACTTACGGCGGCGACCGAGGCCGTATCACCTGCACAACGGCAGCGGTTCGCCTGGTTCGGCGATGGGTCGGAGTTCGCGCTGCCTGAAGGCACCGATATCGCAGGACTGCTGCGCGGCGATCTGCTGCTGGCGGCGCTCGACGGCGAGGGCCGCGTGCAGGCCATGACCCGCGTGCAGCACGCCGCCGCGCTGGATGATCTCTACCCGGCGGCACTCGATGCGCCGCTCGGCGCGCTGCCGAGTCCGGACGCCACGACCTTCGCACTGTGGGCGCCGACCGCGCAGTCCGTTGCGGTCTGCGTGTTCGAGGCTGACGACAGCCCTGCGCGCTCGGCGCGCAGGCTCGATCGCGACGCGGCCAGCGGCGTGTGGTCGGCGCGCCTGCCGGAGGCCTCGATCGGCAGCTACTACAGCTATCTCGTCGATGTGTTCGTGCCGGGCCTGGGCCTGGTGCGCAATCGGGTTACTGACCCCTACGCGCTGGGCCTGGGCGCCAACGGCCAGCGCGCGATGGTCGTCGATCTGGAAGATGCGCGCTTCAAGCCTGAGGGCTGGGATGCGCATCCGCGACCGCCGGCGCCGCAGCACAACGTCGACATGGTGCTGTACGAACTGCATGTGCGCGATTTCTCGCGCGACGATGCGAGCGTGCCGCCGCAGCACCGTGGTCGCTATCTGGGCTTCGCCCAGCGCGACAGCGTGGGCATGCGCCACTTGCGCGCGCTGGCCGAGGCCGGGCTCACCGATGTGCATTTGCTGCCGGTCTACGACATCAGCACCATCCCCGAAACCGGCTGCGTGACGCCGGTGGTGATGGGACCGCCGGATGGCGAACAGCAGCAGGCCAGCATCGGCGCGGTCAAGCATGAGGACTGCTACAACTGGGGCTACGACCCGCAGCACTTCACCGTGCCCGAGGGCAGCTACGCCTCGGACGCGCGCGACGGTGCCGTGCGCATCCGCGAGCTGCGGCGGATGGTGATGGCCCTGCATGCGCTGGGCCTGCGCGTGGGGCTCGACGTGGTCTACAACCACACCAGCCATGCCGGTCAGCATGCGAAGTCGGTGCTCGACCGGATCGTTCCGGGCTACTACCACCGGCTCGATGCCAAGGGCGCGATCGAGCGCAGCACCTGCTGCGAGAACACCGCCACCGAGCACGCGATGATGGCGCGGCTGATGATCGACTCGGCGGTGGTCTGGGTGCGCGACTACCGCATCGATGGCTTCCGCTTCGACCTGATGGGCCACCAGCCGAAGGCGGTGATGCTGGAGCTGATGCGCGCCGTCGATGCAGCGGCCGGCAAGCGCATCCCGATCATCGGCGAGGGCTGGAACTTCGGCGAGGTCGTCGACGGCGCGCGCTTCGTGCAGGCGAGCCAGCTGAGCCTGCCGGGCAGCGGCATCGCCACCTTCAGCGATCGCGCACGCGATGCCCTGCGCGGTGGCGGCGCAGCGACCGCCGGGGCGGAGCTGCGGACGGCGTACGGGTGGCTGAATGGATGGGTTGAGAGCGGGGATCTGGGATTCGGGATTCGGGATTCGGAAGAGCGCGAGTCTCCCGCGCCGCCTTCCCTATCCCCCGGTGGGAGAGGGGCTGGCGGAGAGGGGGCAGCCGATCGCGAGAGTTCTCACCCTCTCCCCAACCCCTATTCCTCCAGGGGAGACGGGCTCGAAGACGCCACTTCGGTTGCCTTCGCCTCAAGCGCGAACTCATCGCCGACGAATCCCAAATCCCCAATCCTGAATCCCGGCTCTCAATCCCGAATCTCGAACCCCGGACTCACGCAGGACCTCGTTCGCATCGGTCTCGCCGGCACGCTGCGCGACTACCGGATGCGCGGAAGCAACAGCGTCGAGCGCTCCCTTGGCGAGTTCAGCTACGCGGGCCAGCCCGCTGGCTACGTGGCTTCGCCGAATGAGGTCGTCAACTACGTCGAGAACCACGACAACCAGACTCTGTACGACATCAACGCGCTGCGCCTGCCGCCGGCGACGACGGCCGAAGAGCGCGCGCGGGTGCAGGTGCTGGGCATGGCCTTCAACCTGCTGAGCCAGGGCGTGCCCTACTTCCACGCCGGCGTCGAGGTGCTGCGCAGCAAGTCGCTGGACCGCAACAGCTACGACAGCGGCGATCATTTCAACCGCTTGGACTACAGCGGCGAGGACAACGGCTTCGGCCGCGGCCTGCCGCCGGCCTGGGACAACGCCAAGGACTGGCCGCAAATGCGCGACCTGCTGGCGGACCCGGCGCTCAAGCCATCGCCCGAGATCTTCGACTACGCGCGCCGCGCTTTCCTCGATTGGCTGCGTCTGCGCGCGCAGACGCCGCTGCTGCGCCTGTCATCGACCGAAGACGTCCAGCAACGGCTGCGCTTCCTCGACATCGACGCCAGCTCGGGGCTGATCGCGGCGCACCTCGATGGCAGCGGGCTCGCAGGCAATCCGCACCCTGAGCTGCTGTATGCGCTCAACGTCAGCACCGAGCCGCAGAGCGTGCGCCTCGACTGGGTGCCAAAGCACAGCATCGGCCGCAGCTGGCGCCTGCATCCCGTGCTGGCGGAGGGCGTGGACCCGCGCGTCCATCGGGCGAGCCTGCAGCTTGAGCCGCACGCGGCGCCCGAGCGCGCGCAGCTGCGCCTGCAGGTGCCCGCACGCACCGCGGTGGTGTGGGTGGCCGGCGATCCGGAGGACTGAAGTCGAAGCAGACGTCGACGCAGGCGCGCGCGGCGGTTTGCTGCGCATGCGATGAGAGCAAAGTCCGGCGAGCAAAGGCTTTCCGGACAACCAGAAGCGATCTGATGCTGCGACCGAACAAACCGCTTGGCGCAAGCGCGGCGAAGCGCTCCGCATGAATACGTATGCACGCGCCGCGGCATGGCTGCGAGCGCTGATTAAGCTTGCCGCCACCTTCACCTCCTCTCGCCTGCACGCCATCGCCCGCCAGGCTCTCCTTTGCCGGAACACGACATGAGCACAGTTCCCTGGTGGCGCGGCGCCGTCATCTACCAGATCTACCCGCGCAGCTTCCAGGACAGCAACGGCGACGGCATCGGCGACCTGCCGGGCATCATCGAGCGCCTCGACTACGTCGCCAGCCTCGGCGTGGATGCGATCTGGATCAGCCCCTTCTTCAAGTCACCGATGGCGGACTTCGGCTACGACATCGCCGACTACCGCGACGTCGATCCGATGTTCGGCACGCTGGACGATTTCGACCGCTTGGTAGCCAAGGCGCATGCGCTGGGGCTGAAGGTGATCATCGACCAAGTGCTGAGCCACACCTCGATCGAGCACGCCTGGTTCAAGGAAAGTCGGCAGAGCCGCGACAACGGGAAGGCCGACTGGTACGTCTGGGCGGATCCGAAGCCCGATGGCACGCCACCGAACAACTGGCTGTCCCTGTTCGGCGGCTGCGCCTGGCAATGGGAGCCGCGGCGCGAGCAGTACTACCTGCACAACTTCCTGGTCAGCCAGCCGGACCTCAACTTCCACAATCCCGAGGTGCAGCAGGCCACGCTCGACAACGTGCGCTTCTGGCTGCAGCGGGGCGTCGACGGGCTCAGGCTGGATGCCGTCAACTTCTGCTTCCACGACCGCCAGCTGCGCGACAACCCGGCCAAGCCCGCGGAACTGCGCACAGGCCGTGGCTTCAGCCCGGACAACCCTTACGCCTACCAGTACCACTGGTACAACAACACCCAGCCCGAGAACATCGCTTTCCTGCGCCGCCTTCGCGCGCTGATGGATGAGTTCGACCAGGTCGCCGCGCTCGGTGAGATCTCGTCGGAGGACTCGCTGCAGACGATGGCGGAGTACACCGGGCCGGATCGCCTGCACATGGGCTACAGCTTCGAGCTGCTGACGCCGGATTTCAGCGTCGAGCACGTGCGTCGCACGGTGAACGATCTCGAAGCCAAGATGACCGAGGGCTGGCCCTGCTGGTCGATCAGCAACCACGACTCGCAGCGCGTGGTGACGCGCTGGGGCGGCGCGCATCCGCCCGCGCATATGGCGCCGATGCTGAGCGCCATGGCCTGCAGCCTGCGCGGCTCGATCTGCGTCTACCAGGGCGAAGAACTCGGGCTGCCCGAGGCCGATATCCCCTTCGAACTGCTGCAGGATCCGTACGGCATCGCGTTCTGGCCGAACTTCAAGGGTCGCGACGGCTGCCGCACGCCGATGCCCTGGCGCAGCGTTGAGCGGGGCGGCTTCACCGAGGCCAAGCCCTGGCTGCCGGTGCCTGCCGAGCATCTGCCTCTCAGCACTGAAGCGCAGGAAACCAAAGACGATTCGGCGCTGCGGCGCTTCCGCCGCTTCATGGCGTTCCGCCGCGCGCTGCCGGCGCTGCGCTGGGGCACGGTGCGCATGCTGGCGACGCGGGAGCCGGTACTGGCTTTCGAACGTGAGCTCGAGGGCAAGCGCCTGCTGTGCGTCTTCAACCTCAGTGCGGAAGCGCAGACGCTCGCGCTGGATGAAGCGCAGGGCGCACAGGCGCTCGACGGACACGGCCTGGTCGGCGGCGCGCTGCGCGACGGCCGCGTGGAGCTCCCGGGCTATGGGGCGTTGTTTGCGCGGTTGTGAGGGCGCCGCTGTAGGCTGATGCGCGACGCTGCGCACAGCCACCTGGCCGCATCGACTGTGACTGGATGCGAGCGGAGCTGGCGCACGTCAATCAGCGCGTCGCTCCGAACTGCCCCTCTGCAACCCCTTGCCTTCGCTTCGCTCGGGCTCCCGGGGCATCGGCTGCACCGGCAGCCGATGTCCCCGAACCGCTCCGCAGGGAGAGGGGCCCAAATGGGCTCGCCCCAAGTCGCTAGGTCAAGGCTGGCGAGACTGGCTCTGCGAATCCCGAATCCCGAATCCCCAATCCCGAATCCCGGCCCTTACCCATACCGCTCCGTCGCCCTCACCAGTGCATCCCCGTTGGCGGGCTCGAAGGCCGAATGGCCGGCATCGGCAGTGATCACCAGTTCGGCTTCGGGGAACGCACGCTTCAGATCCCAGGCGTTCTGGACGGGGCAGACCACGTCGTAGCGGCCGTGAACGATCGTGGTCGGGATGTGGCGGATGCGGTCGACATCGCGCAGCAGCTGATCCTCGACCTCGAAGAAGCCGCCGTTCACGAAGTAGTGGCTCTCGATGCGCGCGAACGCCAGCGCGAAATCGTCAGCCTCGTGCGAGGCGATGAAGTCGGGGTCCTGATGCAGGAAGCTGGTGGCCGCTTCCCATACCGACCAGGCGCGCGCGGCGGCCACGCGCACGACCGGGTCGCTGGAGGTGAGTCGACGGTGGTAGGCGCTGATCAGATCCGCGCGCTCGACCTCGGGAATCGGCTTCAAATAGTGCTCCCAGGCGTCCGGGAACAGGCGCGAGGCGCCCTGCTGGTAGAACCACTCCAGCTCCCAGCGCCGCAGCATGAAGATGCCGCGCAGCACGAGTTCGGTGACGCGTTCTGGATGGGTTTCGGCGTAGGCCAGCGCCAGCGTGGAGCCCCAACTGCCGCCGAATACCTGCCAGCGCTCGATGCCAAGGTGCTCGCGCAGGCGCTCGATATCGGCGACCAGGTCCCAGGTGGTGTTGTCGACGAGATCCGCATGCGGCCGTGAGCGCCCAGCGCCGCGCTGGTCGAACAGCACGATGCGGTACTTCGCGGGATCGTGGAACTGCCTCATCTTCGGGCTGCACCCGCCGCCCGGGCCGCCGTGCAGCATCACCACCGGCTTGCCTTTGGGGTTGCCGCACTCTTCGAAGTACAGGGTGTGCCGTTCGGACACCGCCAGCTCACCGCTGGCATAGGGTTCGATCGCGGGGAAGAGTGTGCGCATCGCTCAAGCTCGCTCGATGGAGGAAGCTCGGGAGTGTAGCGGCTTGGTGGGCCAGGGACCCACAGCTTGGGGAAACACCTCAGGCCAACGGCTCGACGAAGAAAATGCGAGCGCGGCGAACAGGCGAGGAATGGCCAAGCGGAGGATGGATCGGATGGTCGGGGCGGCCGGATTTGAACCGACGACCCTTTGCCCCCCAGGCAAATGCGCTACCAGGCTGCGCTACGCCCCGACGCGATTCCGATCAGTGCTGCGATCTGCACGTCGGCCTTGAGGCCTCGACAGTACAGATCGCGCAATTATAGACGAGAGTTGTGGGCTTGTCTCGACTGCACAGCCGTCCTGGCGACGGCATGCGGAAACTCAGGATTTCAGCAGCTCCAGAACGGCTTCGAGCTCCATGCGCACCTCGCGAAGGATCTGCAGCGAGCTGTCGTTCGCCAAGGGGCTGGGGCGCTGCCCGTCGGCCTCCAGACGCTGTCGCGCGCCAGTGATCGTAAAGCCCTCCTCGTACAGCAGAGCGCGGATCTGGCGGATGGTCAACACGTCCTGACGCTGGTAGTAGCGCCGGTTGCCGCGGCGCTTGACCGGCTTCAGGCTGGGGAACTCGGTCTCCCAGTAGCGCAGCACGTGCGGCTTGACGCGACACAGCTCGCTGACCTCACCGATGGTGAAATAGCGCTTGGCCGGGATGGCCGGAAGTTCGGCGTTACTGCCCGGATCCAGCATAGGCTTCCACGCGCTCCTTGAGCTTCTGACCCGGACGGAAAGTGACCACGGTGCGCGCGGAGATAGGAATCTCCTCGCCGGTCTTCGGATTGCGGCCGGGCCGCTGGTTCTTCTTGCGCAGGTCGAAGTTGCCGAAGCCGGACAGCTTTACCTGGTGGCCGGTTTCCAGCGCATCGCGCAACACATCGAAAAAGGCATCGACGAACTCCTTGGCCTCACGCTTGTTGAGGCCGACATCGTCGAACAGCTTCTCGGCCATTTCGGCCTTGGTCAGTGCCATGTCACCCCCTGAGCGTGGCGCCGAACGTCCTGAACAGCGCCGCCACCGCATCGGCGATGGCCTGATCCGCATCCTGATCCGTGAGGGTGCGTGAAACGTCCTGCAAAATCAAGCCAATAGCGAGGCTGCGGAAGCCCGGCTCGATGCCCTTGCCCTGGTACTGATCGAACAGCTGGATGGCTTGCACGCGGCCTTCCAACGCGCTCCGCAGGCAGGCTTCAAGCGCCGACCACGGGTGCTGCTCGGCGACGAGCACGGCGATATCCCGACGAACGGACGGAAAGCGCGAGACCGGCTGGGCGCGCGGCAGCGCACGCTCCAGCACCGGCGCCAGTTCGACCTCGAACACCACCACTTCCTCGTCGAGGTCGAGCGCCTTGGCGAGGGCCGGATGCAGGTGGCCGATGCAGCCGATGCTGCGGCCCTTGAACCACACATCCGCACCGCGCCCCGGATGCAGGAAAGCGGCCGTGGTGGGTCGGAACTCGACGCGAGCGGGATCCCCCGCCAATGCCAGCACGGATTCGAGATCCGCCTTCATGTCGTAGAAATCGAGCGCGCGCGCCGGCAGGCCCCACTGCTCGGCCTCGGCACGGCCGCAGGCGGCGGCGGCGAAGCGCAGGGTCTCGATCGGGCCGGACTCGCCCTGGTGGAACACGCGACCCAGTTCGAACAGGCGCGGCCGCAGCTCCTGGCGGTCACGGTTGTGCGCCAGCGCCTGCACCAGACCCGGCAGCAGGCCGGTGCGCATCACCGCCAGCTCCGCGCTCAGCGGATTGGCCAGAGCGATCGCGCCCTCAGCAAGACCCCAGCGATCCAGCAGCGCCTGCTCGACGAAGGCGAAGCAGATCGTCTCGCGATAGCCGCGGCCGGCCAGCGCGCGACGCAGTTCGCCCTCACCCAGCCGCGTTTCGCTCGGCATGGCCAGCGGAATAGCGCCCGTCGGCGTGCTGGTCGGGATGGCCTCGTAGCCGTGGATGCGCACCACTTCTTCGATCAGGTCTTCTTCAATCGCGATATCGAACCGCCGCGAGGGCGGCGTGACCCACCAGCCGCCACCGATGTGCGAGCCGCGCAGGCCGTCGACGGGTTCATCGGCAGCGCCGTCGAACGCTTCGACCTGCATGCCCAGCGCGCGCAGGATGCGCTCGACCTCGGCGTCGGCGATATGCACGCCCAGCACGCGCGCCAAGCGCGAGCGCCGCAGGCACACGGCCTTGGGCAAGGGCAGATGTTCGGACAAGGATGCTTCTGTCACCGGGCCAGCGCTGCCCCCGGCATGCGCCAGGATCAGCTGGGTCGCCCGCTCCAGGGCCAGCCGCGGCAGCTCGGGATCGACGCCGCGCTCGAAGCGGTGAGATGCATCGGTATGCATGCCCAGCTTGCGGGCGCGGCCGATGATGGCCTCGGGCGCGAAGTGCGCACTCTCAAGGAACACGCTGCGGCTGCCGGTGGTGACACGGGTGTCCCAGCCGCCCATCACGCCGGCCAGCGCCACCGCGCAATCGGCGTCGGTGATCACCAGGAAGCCTTCGTCGAGCCTGACCTCGCGCTCATCCAGCAGCTTCAGCGTTTCGCCCGCGCGCGCAGCGCGCACGCCGACCGGTCCGGTCAGCGTGGCACGATCGAAGGCGTGCATCGGCTGGCCGAGCTCCAGCATCACGTATTGGGTGACATCGACCAGCAGGCTGATCGGACGGATGCCGGAGCGGCGCAGGCGCTCGGCCATCCACAGCGGTGTGGGAGCTGCGGCATCGACGCCTTCGATGACGCGGCCGCAGTAGCGCGGCGCGGCAGCGCCAGCCCGCAGTTCCACCGGCAGCGCGTCGGCGCTGCTCACTGCGGCAGGCGGCACATCCAGCGGATGGACGTTCGCCCCCAGAACAGCGGCGACGTCATAGGCGATGCCGCGCACGCCGAAGCAGTCGGCGCGGTTCGGGGTCAGCTTGATCTCGATGCTGGCGTCAGGCAGGCCGAGATAGTCGCCAAAGCCGGCACCCACCGGCGCGTCGGCCGGCAGCTCCATCAGCCCGGAGGCATCCGCATCGACGCCCAGCTCCTTCGCTGAACAAAGCATGCCGAAGCTCTCGACGCCACGCAGCTTGGCCGGCTTGATCGTGAGGCCGCCCGGCAGCACGGCGCCAACGGTCGCCAGCGGCGCTTTCAGCCCTGGCCGCGCGTTCGGCGCGCCGCAGACGATCTGCACTGTGCCGCTGCCGGTGTCGACCGTGCAGACCTGCAGGCGGTCGGCCTCGGGATGGCGGGCGCAGTCCACGATCTGCGCCACCACCACACCGTCCAAGCCCTCACCCAGCGCGGAGATCTCTTCAACCTCCAGCCCGATCGCAGTCAGCTTGGCCGCGAGTTCTTCGCGCGAGGCTTCGACGGTGACGTGTTCGCGCAGCCAGTTTTCGGAAAACTTCATTGCCTGTGTCCATCAGAGGCCGCGCGAGCCAGACTCGCTGCGGCTTACAAATCCCGAATGCCCAATCCCTAACCCCGCAGTTCGCCTCAGGCGAACTGCGCGAGAAAACGCGTGTCGTTCTCGAAGAAGCTGCGCAGGTCGCTGACGCCGTAGCGGAGCATCGCGAAGCGCTCGATGCCGATGCCGAAGGCGAAGCCGGTGTAGCGTTCGGGGTCGATGCCGCAGGCGCGCAGCACATTCGGATGCACCATGCCGCAGCCCAGCACTTCCAGCCAACGCTCACTGCCGTCTTCGCGGTCCCAGCGGATGTCGACTTCAGCCGAGGGCTCGGTGAAGGGGAAGTAGCTCGGGCGGAAGCGCATCGCGAAGTCGCGCTCGAAGAAGGCGTCGACGAACTGCTTCAGCGTGCCCTTGAGATCGGCGAAGGTGCTGGTCTCGTCGATCAGCAGGCCCTCCATCTGATGGAACATCGGCGAGTGGGTCTGATCGGAGTCCGAACGGTAGACCTTGCCGATGGCGATCATGCGGAAGGGCGGCTGGCGCTCGCGCATGTAGCGCACCTGCACCGGCGAGGTGTGGGTGCGCAGCAGACGCCCGTCCGGGAAGTAGAAGGTGTCGTGCATGGCGCGCGCCGGGTGGTGCGGCGGGAAGTTCAGCGCCTCGAAGTTGTGCCAGTCGTCCTCGATCTCCGGGCCATCGGCCAGTTCGTAGCCCATGCGCGCAAAGATGCCGGCGATGCGCTCGGCGGCGCGCGCGACCGGGTGCAGGCTGCCGGCACGCGATCCGCGGCCAGGCAGGCTGACGTCGATGCGCTCGGAGGCAAGACGCGCATCCAGCGCGGCCTTCTCCAGCAGCGCACGGCGCGCACCGATGGCATCGGTCAGCGCCTGCTTGATGCGATTGACCTCCGCACCGGCGGCCTTGCGCGCCTCCGGATCCAGGGCGCCCAGCCGCTTCAACTGCTCCGTGATCAGGCCTGCCTTGCCTAGCAGGCGCACGCGGATGGCTTCCAGCGCGTCGATGCTGTCGGCCTGTTCGATCTCGTTCGCGGCGCTCTGCGCCTGCGCTTCCAACTCGCTCATGCTTATCGCTCGTGACGGTACCCGCACTCGCGGGCCTGGCCCGGGCTCGATGCCCGGGGCGTGGATCGAAAAGCCTGCCCTCGGCGGCGCTGCGCGCCAAGCCCCAAGCAAACTCCAACCCTGAAAACGCCTGTGGGGAAGAGCATGCCCTTCCCCACAGGAGATCCGCGGCATCCACTCCGCGGCATGTCGAACGCTCCGGACCTTAGGCCAGGGCGCCCTTGGCCTTCTCGGCCAGCGAACCGAACGCCGGCAGATCGTGCACAGCCAGATCGGCCAGGACCTTGCGGTCGAGGCTGATGCTGGCCTTCTTGAGGCCGTTCATCAGGCGGCTGTAGGACAGACCGAACTGGCGGGCCGCCGCATTGATGCGGACGATCCACAGCGCGCGGAACTGACGCTTGCGCTGCTTGCGGCCGATGTAGGCGTACTGGCCGGCCTTGGTAACGGCCTGCTTGGCAACGCGGAACACCTTGCGACGGGCGTTGTAATAACCCTTCGCGCGCGCGAGGACGGACTTGTGACGACGACGGGCGGTAACGCCACGCTTGACTCGTGCCATGGTTGCGATCCTCCCTTAGAGGTACGGGAGCATGCGCTGGACGCGGCCTGCGTCCTCCGCACGAACGTGGTTGGTGCCGCGCAGACCGCGCTTACGCTTGGTCGACTTCTTGGTCAGGATGTGGCTCTTGAATGCATGGCCACACTTGAACTTGCCGGAGGCGGTCTTGCGGAAACGCTTCGCGGCAGCCCGATTGGTCTTGATCTTGGGCATGGGAAACTCCTTGCAAGCAGCGGCGAACCGCTGCGGATCTTGGATACCCGGAATGCGCGGATGAAGCCCGTGTGGGCCGCATCGCTTGGGGAGCACATTCCGCGCTTGTAGCCCTCGCCACGGCAACGCCGTGGTGCAGGGCGGTAAGGCCTGCGCGAGTGCATCGCGGCACCGCGAAGGCGCCGATCACCAAACGGCTGCGATCGGCAAAAACCCCGGCGAACCGGGTACGACAGCCGCGGGCTCCTGCCCGCTCTGCGCGCGCTACGGGACTGCATGGCCCCGAACCGCTCCCGCTGCATCCCTGCGGGGGAATCTCTCAAGCGCGAGGCCCCGGCCGGTAGCGGCCGGGGCCTCGCGGTGTCGCTCGAAGACGCTTACTGCTTCTTCTTGGGCGCGATCATCATCACCATCTGGCGACCTTCGAGGCGCGGACGCTGCTCGATGACCACCTCGTCGCCCAGATCCGCTTCGATCTTGGCGGCCATCGCCAGACCGAGCTCCTGGTGGGCCATTTCACGGCCCTTGAAGCGGATGTTGATCTTGACCTTGTCGCCTTCCTCAAGGAAGCGCCGGATATTGCGAAGCTTGATGGCGTAGTCGCCGACATCGGTGGTGGGGCGGAACTTGAGTTCCTTCAACTCCACCTGCTTCTGCTTCTTCTTGGCGGCACTCGCCTTCTTCTGCTGCTCAAAGCGGAACTTGCCGAAATCCATGATGCGGCAGACCGGCGGATCGACGTTGGGCTGGATCTCGACCAAGTCGAGCTCCAGATCCAGCGCCATGCGCAGGGCTTCGTCGCGGCTCAGAACGCCGATGTTCTCGCCTTCGGCACCGATGACGCGCACGCGCGGCACCCGGATCTCGTGGTTCTTGCGGTTCAGCTTTTCGGTATTGATTCGCGTGTCTCCGTGCTGGGCTGCTGGTCCGGACCGACGCGCAAGGTGTTGATCCTGCGGGGGATCACACCTTGTCGCGAGCGGTGGGTCCGTTCTCCGCGCGCAGTCGCTCGATCAGCTCGGACAGTTTCATGCTGCCCAGATCTTCGCCAGAACGCGCGCGCACTGCGACGAGCCCTTCCTCTTTTTCGCGGTCGCCCACGACCAGGAGGTAGGGAATCTTCTGCAGGGTATGCTCGCGAATCTTATAACCGATCTTTTCGTTTCTCAAGTCGGACTGAACCCGGAAGCCTTGCTGGACAAGGGCTTGGGTCACCTCGCGGACATAGTCTCCCTGGGCATCGGTGATGTTCATCACCACCGCCTGCACCGGCGCCAGCCACAGCGGGAACAGGCCGGCGTGATGCTCGATCAGGATGCCGATGAAGCGCTCCATCGAGCCGACGATGGCCCTGTGCAGCATCGCCGGATGCCGGCGCGTGCTGGTCTCGTCGACATACTCCGCGCCCAGGCGGCCGGGCATCATGAAGTCGACCTGCATGGTGCCGACCTGCCAGCCGCGACCGATCGAGTCGCGCATGTGGTACTCGATCTTCGGCCCGTAGAAGGCACCCTCGCCGGGCAGCTCCTCCCAGTGCACGCCGCAGCTGCCGAGTGCGGCGCGCAAAGCGTTCTCGGCTTTGTCCCAGGTGGTGTCGTCGCCCAGGCGTGAATCCGGGCGCAGGGCGATCTTGAGCGAGATGTCCTCGAAACCGAAGTCGCGGTAAACCGCCATCGCCTGCTGATGGAAGGCGGTGACCTCGGCTTCGATCTGGTCTTCGGTGCAGAAGATGTGCCCGTCGTCCTGGGTGAAGGCGCGCACGCGCATGATGCCGTGGAGGGCACCGGAGGGCTCGTTGCGATGGCAGCCGCCGAACTCGCCGTAGCGGATCGGCAGGTCGCGGTAGCTGTGCAGGCCGGAATTGAAGATCTGCACGTGGCCCGGGCAGTTCATGGGCTTCACCGCATAGGTCCGCTTCTCGGACTCGGTGAAGAACATGTTCTCCTTGTAGTTGTCCCAGTGGCCGGACTTCTTCCACAGCGAGACGTCGAGGATCTGCGGGCAGCGCACCTCCTGGTAGCCCGAGGCCTTGTAGACGCCGCGCATGTACTGCTCGACTGTCTGCCAGAGCGTCCAGCCGCGCGGGTGCCAGAACACCATGCCGGGCGCTTCCTCCTGCTGGTGGAACAGGTCCAGCTGCTTGGCGATGCGGCGGTGATCGCGCTTCTCAGCCTCTTCCAGCTGGTGCAGGTAGGCCTTGAGATCCTTGTCGTTCAGCCAGGCCGTGCCGTAGATGCGCGACAGCATCTGGTTGTTGGAATCACCGCGCCAGTAGGCGCCGGCGACCTTCATCAGCTTGAAGGCGCGCAGCTTGTCGGTGCCCGGCACGTGCGGGCCGCGGCAGAGGTCGGTGAACTCGCCCTGCGAGTACAGCGAAAGGTCTTCGCTGGCCGGAATCGACTCGATGATCTCGGCCTTGTAGAGCTCGCCCAAGCCTCGGAAGAAGGTGATCGCTTCGTCGCGCGACTTGACCGTGCGGCTCACGGCGAGCTTCTCCGTGACGATCTTCTGCATCTCGGCTTCGATCTTCGGCAGGTCGTCCGGCGTAAACGGGCGCTCGTAAGCGAAGTCGTAGTAGAAGCCGTTGTCGATCACCGGGCCGATCGTGACCTGCGCGCCCGGATACAGACGCTGCACGGCCTGCGCGAGCAGATGCGCGGTCGAATGGCGCAGGATCTCCAGCGCGTCGGGATGCTTGTCGGTGATGATCTCCAGCGAGGCATCGGTTGAGATGCGGTGGCTGGTGTCGACGAGCCTGCCGTCGACCTTGCCGGCCAGTGCCGCCTTGGCGAGACCGGCGCCGATGCTGGCAGCGACCTCGCCCACGGACACCGGGCCTTCGAACTCACGGCGGCTGCCGTCGGGGAGCGTGATGTGGAGCATGGGAATTCACTCGTGCAGCGCCTGCGCGGAAGGCCCTCGGGGCGCACGCGTCAGGCAACAAAAAAGGGCGCAAGCGCCCTCGGATCGGGTGCCAGCGCAGTCTGGAAGATCTCAGTCGGCGGTAGTGGACATGTCGCACGCTCGGCCGGCGTTGCCGCCTGACCACCTTGGGTAGAATCGATTCAGGACACTCGCTGCGGGATGCGTTCACCGCAGGGCCGCAACGCTAGACCCGCCCGCCGCGCGCTGTCAAATCGCGCGGCGGACGCTGCAAGAGCTCAGCGCGACTCGATCAGCTCGACGCCGTCCATGCCTTGGGCCAGGGAATGCATATCGCCGCCCTGGGCCAGCTTGATCTTGAGACGGACTTCGTTGGTGGAGTCGGCGTGGCGCAGCGCATCTTCGTAGCTGATCTCGCCGGCCTGATACAGCTCGAACAGGGCCTGGTCGAAGGTCTTCATGCCGAGGTTGGTGGACTCCTTCATCACTTCCTTGATCTTGTGGATCTCGCCCTCGCGGATGTAGTCCTGCACCAGCGGCGTGCCCAGCAACACCTCCAGAGCGACGCGACGCCCCTTGCCATCGGGCGTGGGAATCAGCTGCTGCGCGACCACGCCCTTCAGGTTCAGCGAGAGGTCCATCAGCAGCTGACCGCGCCGGTCTTCGGGGAAGAAGTTGATGATGCGGTCCATCGCCTGGTTGGCGTTGTTGGCATGCAGGGTGCACAGCACCAGATGGCCGGTTTCGGCGAAGGCGATGGCATGGTCCATGCCCTCGCGGGTGCGCACTTCACCGATCATGATCACGTCCGGCGCTTGGCGCAGGGTGTTCTTGAGCGCGTTCTCCCAGCTGTCGGTATCGATGCCGACCTCGCGCTGGGTGATGATGCAGCCCTCGTGCTTGTGCACGTACTCGATCGGGTCCTCGATCGTGATGATGTGGCCCGAAGAGTTCTGGTTGCGGTAGCCGATCATCGCGGCCAGCGTGGTCGACTTGCCGGTGCCGGTGGCGCCGACCAGGATCACGATGCCGCGCTTGGTCATCGAGAGAGTCTTGATGACCGGCGGAAGATTGAGCTCATCGCAGGTGGGAATACGCGTCTCGATACGACGCAGCACCATGCCGACCTGGTTGCGCTGGTAGAAGCAGCTCACGCGAAAACGACCCACGCCGGACACACCGATCGCGAAGTTGCACTCGTGGGTTTTCTCGAACTCCTCGCGCTGGCTCGGCGTCATCACATTCAGCACCAGGTCGCGCGATTGCTGCGGCGTCAGTGGGGTCTGGGTGATCGGCTGCAGGCGCCCGTGCACCTTGATCGTCGGCGGCATGCCCGAGGTGACGAACAAGTCCGAGGCCTTCTTGTGCGACATCAGCTTGAGGTAGCTGGTGAAGTCGATGCTGCTCATGGCGTGCTCCTTCGGAGCGGGATTCGGGATTGGGGATTCGGGATTGAACGACCGCTGGGGCGGCGGCAGGGACTCTCAGTGCTTCGGGCGGAGACGGAACCGGAACACAGCCTCAAGGGCGCTCTCCCAATCCCGAATCCCCAATCCCGAATCCCGGCTCTTATTCAAACAACCGCTTGTCCTTCGCATACTCGCGGGCCGCCTGGCGGGTCACCAGGCCACGCTTCACCAGATCCTGGAGGCACTGGTCGAGGGTCTGCATGCCGTAGTTCTGGCCGGTCTGGATGGCCGAGTACATCTGCGCGACCTTGTCCTCGCGGATCAGGTTCCGGATGGCGGGAATGCCGATCATGATTTCGTGCGCGGCAACGCGGCCACCACCGACTTTCTTCAGCAGCGACTGCGAGATCACTGCGCGCAGCGACTCCGACAACATCGAGCGCACCATCGGCTTTTCGCCGGCCGGGAACACGTCGATGATGCGGTCGATGGTTTTGGCGGCCGAGCTGGTGTGCAGGGTGCCGAACACGAGGTGGCCGGTCTCCGCTGCGGTCAACGCGAGGCGAATGGTTTCGAGGTCGCGCAGCTCGCCAACCAGGATGTAGTCGGGATCTTCACGCAGCGCCGAGCGCAGGGCCTCGTTGAAGCCATGCGTGTCACGGTGCACCTCGCGCTGGTTGATCAGACACTTGTTCGAGGTGTGGACGAACTCGATGGGGTCCTCGACGGTGAGGATGTGCCCGTACTCGTTCTTGTTAACGTGGTCGATCATCGCCGCCAGCGTGGTCGACTTGCCCGAACCGGTTGGGCCGGTGACCAGGATCAGCCCTTGGGGCTGCTCGATCAGCTCGCGGAAGATCTTGGGCGCGGCGAGATCTTCGAGGGTCAACACCTCGGACGGAATGGTACGGAATACCGCACCGGCGCCGCGGTTCTGGTTGAAGGCGTTGACGCGGAACCGCGCGAGGCCCGGGATCTCGAACGAGAAGTCGACCTCGTAGAACTCTTCATAGTCGCGGCGCTGCTTGTCCGACATGATGTCGTAGATCAGCGCGTGCACCTGCTTGTGATCGAGTGCCGGGATGTTGATGCGGCGGACGTCACCGTCCACACGGATCATCGGCGGCAGGCCGGCAGAGAGGTGCAGGTCCGAGGCTTTGTTCTTGACCGAAAACGCCAGAAGTTCAGCGATATCCATGAGTCGCGCATCCCCGCTTGATGAGTGTCGGCAGGCGCCGCCGTAAGTCGGGCGGCGCGCCGCTAGACTGTGCCACAGCGCCTTGTGCGCCCGCCCCCTGGCGCCGGCCGCAATGCGCCGGAGTATAGCCCCGAACAGCAACCTGACCATGCCAACGCAGCCGCACAATCCGCAGACCGCCGCAGACCGCCTGGAAGCCCTTCGCGCTCGCATCGAGGTGGCCGCTCGGGGTCGGGCCGTTGAGCTGCTGGCGGTCAGCAAGACCCAGCCCGCCGAGGCGGTTTCGGCGCTCGCCGGCTGCGGTCAGCGGGCCTTCGGCGAGAACTACGTGCAGGAGGCCGCGGCCAAGATCGAAGCCCTGCGGGCGCTGGGCCTGCGCTGGCATTTGATCGGCCACCTGCAGTCGAACAAGGCCCCACAGGCTGCCGCGGTGTTCGATTGCATCGAAAGCGTGGACCGCGCCAAGCTGCTGCCGCTCTTGGATGCCGCGCGAGCGAGCAGCGGACGCGAGCCACTGGAGATCCTGCTGCAGGTCAACATCGACGACGAGACCAGCAAGTCCGGCTGCCGCCCCGAGGATCTGCCGGCGCTGGCCGAGGCTGCCGACCGCTGCGCGCATCTGCGCCTGCGCGGTCTGATGAGCATCCCCGCGCCCGCTCCGGAGCTCGAAGCCCGCCGCCGCAGCTTCGCGGCGCTGCGCGGCCTGTTCGAACAGCTGCGCGCCCGTCACCCACAGGTGGACACCCTGTCGATGGGGATGAGCGAGGACTTCGAGCTGGCGATCGCAGAGGGCGCCACGCGGGTGCGGGTGGGCAGTGCGCTGTTTGGGCCTCGCGGAACCGGGAATGGGCCATCGGGAATGGAGAATCGTTAGGAGCGGCCCGCTACACGGCTATTCTTGCCCCAGGTGACGCCTCGCCTTGCTCAAGCCCTCCGCAGACTCGCCCCGCATGACGACTCCCGATTCCCCGTTCCCGATTCCCGGCCCTACAGCCTTCATTGGCGGCGGCAACATGGCCCGCTCGCTGGTCGCTGGCCTGCGCCGGCAGGGGGTGGACGCGCAGCGGATCCACGTTGCCGAGCCACTGGAGGCGCTGCGTCTCGGCCTGCAGGCCGAGTTCGGTGTGCGCGTCTGTGCCGAGGGGCGCGATGCGGTGGCGGGCGCCTCGATGGTGGTGCTGGCGGTGAAGCCGCAGGTCATGCAGGCGGTCTGCGAGAACTTGCGCGGGGCGCTTGGCGATGCCGTGATCGTCTCCGTGGCGGCCGGCCTGCCCTGCGCCCGGCTCAGCGCGTGGCTGGGCACCCCGCGGGTGGTGCGGGCAATGCCGAACACGCCTGCCCTACTGGGCGCCGGCGCGACCGGTCTCTTCGCGCCGCACTGCGTCGATGCCGAAGGTCGAGCGCTGGCCGAGGCGGTCATGGCCAGCACCGGCCTCACCCACTGGATCGAAGACGAGGTGCTGATGGACGTGGTCACCGCACTCTCAGGCAGCGGCCCGGCGTATTTCTTTCTGATGGTGGAATCCCTGGTCGCGGCCGCCGTGGCCCAGGGCCTGCCGCGCGACACGGCCGAAGCGCTGGCGCGGCAGACCGTGCTGGGGGCGGCACGCATGCTCACCGAGTCAGCCGACCCCGCCGACGAGCTGCGGCGGCGCGTCACCTCGCCGGGCGGCACCACCCAGGCGGCCATCGAGTGTTTCCAAGCCGGCGGCTTCGCGGCCCTGGTCGGGAACGCGGTGGACGCAGCCGTCAAGCGCGGGCGCGCCCTAGCCGCTGGCTGAGGCCGCGTCGCGGATGCACATCGGGCACGATCATTCGCCAGCGCTCGCAGCAAGGCCCGCCGGCTTGCAGCGCGAGCGCCCGCCCAAACCTTGCACGCGCCCAAGTGCAGAGAAAGCAATCGCCCGAAAGATCCACAAACCCACGCCTCTCTCTCATTGCTCCACACCCACCGGAACCCGCGTCCATGAGCTACTTCGCCCAAGCCGGCGTGATCCTGATCGAGGTGCTGTTCGGCCTGTTCGCCACGCTGTTCGTACTGCGCGTGGCCCTGCCGCTGGCGCGCGCGAACTTCTACAACCCGATCTGCCAGTTCGTATACCGCACCACCCACCCGGTGGTGACGCCCCTGCGCCGTGTGCTGCGCCCGGTCGGACGCTTCGAGACATCCGCCGCGCTCACGGCCTGGCTGATCGTGACGCTGAAGGTATGGGCGGTGTACGCCTTGCTGGGTCGGGGCGTGGGGCTCGGTGCCGCGCTGGTGATCGGCTTCGCCGAAACCCTGGGCCTGGCGCTGTGGATCCTGTTCGCCCTCATCCTAGTGCGGGTGATCCTGAGCTTCATCCAACCGGCCGGGCACTCGCCTGCCCTGCCGATCATCCTGCAGCTGACCGAACCCCTGCTCGGTCGGCTGCGCCGAATGCTGCCGAACCTGGGCGGCCTGGATTTCTCGCCGCTCGTGGCGATGCTGCTGATCTCGCTGTCACGCGTTCTGATCATTGCCCCGATCACCGATTTCGGCCTGGCCCTGGCGCGCTGACATCGCCTGCGCGCGCGCTCGGCGTAGGCTGTAGCGCTTGCGTCCCCCACCGAGGAACCGTCATGTCATCCCTCCGCCTGCTGTTCGGCCTCGCCCTGTCCCTGCTGCCACTGCTTGCGGTCGCGCAGAGCAGCACGACACGCGGCCCCTACACGATTCATTACAGCGCCCTGCCCTCAACCCTGATCAGCCCCGAAGTCGCCCGCAACAGCGGGCTCACTCGCTCAGCCAGCCGCGGCCTGCTGAACATCGCGGTGATCAAGAAGGATGAAGCCCGCGAGCACGCGGTCACCGCCGTGATCGAGGCTTCCGCCACCAATGCCGCCGGCCAGCGCCAGAGCCTGCGCATGCGCGAAGTGCGCGAGGGCGAGGCGATCTACTACCTCGGCGAACCGCGCATCAGCGAAGGCGAGCGCCTCGACTTCGAAGTGCAGGTCACGCCAGAAGGCGCTGGCGAGCCCGTGCTGCTGCGCTTCGCCCAGACCTTCCACCCCTGAGACAGCGCGAGTGAGCCTGATCGCCATACGCCACGGCCAGGCTTCGTACGCCGCCGCCGACTACGACCAGTTGTCCGAGGCCGGCTACGAGCAGTCACGACGGCTCGGACGCTGGCTGCTGCAGCACGCGCCGGTGCCCGAGCGCGTGGTGATTGGCGCCATGCGCCGCCACCGCCAGACCTGGGACGCCCTCCAAGAGGCCTACAGCGAGGCGGGCGTTGACTTGCCCGCGCCCGAGGTGGACGCCGACCTCAACGAATTCGATCATCGAGCCGTGCTGGACGGCTACGCCCGCGAGCACCCGGAAGCAGCAGCGCTGTTCCGGGTAGAGCCCGGCGCAGCCCTTGACCCGCGCCGGGTGCTGCAGCAGCTGCTCGCCGCGCTGACTGCATGGACGGAGGATCGCATCGCGGGGGTTCCGGAACGCTGGAGCGAGTTCCAGTCGCGCACCCGCGCCGGTGCTGCCCGCCTGCGCAGCGAGGCTGGAACACTTTTGGCGGTGTCGTCCGGCGGTGTGCTGTCGCAGTTCGCCCAGGCCGCACTGGAGACCAGCAACGCGCGCGCCATCGAACTGAACCTCAGCCTGCGCAACAGCGCACTCTGCGAGTTCCACCACCGCACGGGGGCGATGCGTCTGTCGAGCTGGAACAGCGTCCCGCATCTCGCGGAAGCGCGGGAGCTGTGGACGTATTTCTGAGGAGCCGGGATTGGGGATTCGGGATTCGTAAGAGCAGAGGCGTTGAGGCTCGGCGGTGCATCTGCCTTGCGGGGATCCGGCAAGTAGTAGCTCGCGATCAACGTGTGCGTGCGGCTTGAGGGCTGCGGCTGCTAACGAATCCCGAATCCCGAATCCCCAATCCCGAATCCCAAAGCACCGCGGGCGAATCAGCGCCCGCGATACTTTTCGTACAAGCGCGTATGCCGGCTCGACAGGTCCACTTCGCGACCGCGGATCCAGGCGCGCTCGACATTCGTGCGCGCTTCCAGCGGATCGCCGTCGGCAATCACCAGGGTCGCGAGCTTGCCAGCATCGAGTGAGCCCACCTGATCGGCGACGCCGAGGATCTCGGCGGGGCTCAGGGTGATCGCACGCAGGGCGTCCTCGAAGCTCAGACCGTAGGCCACCGCGCTCGCGGCCTGGTACGGCAGGTTGCGCAGATTGCTGGTGTCGAAGCTGTCGCCGGGCGAGGCGATAGCGAAGCGCACGCCAGCGGCCTTCAGCTTTGCCGCCTGCGCATAGATCGCATCGACCGCATCGAAGCGGCGCTGTGGCAGCACATGGGTGCCGCCGAGGATCACCGGCACGTCCTGCGCGCGCAGGCGATCGGCGAGGCGCCAAGCCTCCGCGCCACCGACCAGCACGACGCGGAGCTTGAACTCGGCGGCGAAGTCCAGCGCCGCGCCGATCGAAACCGCATCATCGGCGTGCAGGAACACCGCCTGCTCGCGCTTCAGCGCCGGCTGCATGGCCGCCAGACGCAGATCCGGTACGGCGACCGTGCCAGCCTGCTCGGCCAAGCCATAGGCGCGGGCCTGTTCGAAAGATCGACGCAGGCCGCGCTGCTTCTCGGTCACCGCCTTCTTCGCGGCTTCGGCCACCTCGGCCGGCAGCCAGGGCGGCACTTCGCCGCTGGGCCAGACCACATGCAGGCCGATCGGCGCCTTCAGCGTCAGCTCTTCCCAGGTCCAGCCGTCGAGCTGGATCAGCGCCGAGGTGCCGGTGATGACGCTGCTGGCGCTGGCCTGCGGCGCGCTCAGCGCCAGCAGCACGCCGTTGGCTCGGGTCACCGGAATCAACTCGCTCTCCGGATTGATCGCGACTTCGGCGCGCACGTTGGCAGCGTTCAGGCCGACCTCGGCGATGTCGTTGGTGGCGCGCACTGCGCCGATTTCGGTGAGGCCCAGCACGCTATGGGCGGCGATCAGCCCGGGATACACCTGCTTGCCGACGGCATCGATGCGGTCTGCACCATCGAGGGAGACCTCGCTGCCGCCGACGGCGACGATGCGCTCGCCTTCGATGCGCACGCGGCCGCTTTCAATGCGGTCACCACTGACAGTGTGGACGGTGCCGCCGTCGATCACGATCGGCCGCTCGGCCGGACGCGCCGGTGGGCCGGGCTGGGCGAAGGCGGGAGCGAGCCCCAGCGACAGCAGGGCCGCGGCGCCAAACAGTCGGGACTTAGTGGACATGGTCATTGATCCCGCAGCTGTTGAGGTCGGTGCCGTCGTGATAGAGCCCGCGCAGGGCGCCGAAATGGGCCAGCCAGCGCACGTCGCTCTGGACCAGCCGCAGCAGCGCCGGATCGATGCGCACGGGCTTGGCCTCCTCTGCCTTCGCGTCCGCCATCATCGATTGGGATTTGCGCCGATCGGCAGCGGCCAGCGCCAGCAGACGCTCGCGCTCAGCCAGAATCTGCGCCTGCAGCTGCGCATCCTCGCTGTGATCGAAGTAGCGGCGGCCATCGATCCAGGTCGTCTCAGCGCGCGCATAGTTCGACAGCGGATGCGCGCTCCACAGCACCAGATCGGCATCAAGACCAGGCTTGATCGCGCCGACGCGGTCGGCGATGCCGAGCTGGATTGCCGGGTTCAGGGTCACCAGCTTCCAGGCCTCCTCATCGCTCAGGCCACCATGACGCAGGGCCTTGGCCGCCTCCATGTTGAGGCGCCGGGCCATCTCATCGCTATCGGAGTTGAACGAGCTCACCACGCCAGCGCGGGTCATCAGCGCACCGTTGTGCGGGATGCCGTCGATGACCTCCATCTTGAAGGCCCACCAGTCGGCGAAGGTCGAAGCACCGGCGCCGATCTCGGCGATCTCGCGGGCCACCTTGTAGCCCTCCAGCACGTGCTGGAAGCTCGCGACCTTGAAGCCGAACTCCTGCGACAGACGCACAAACATCAGGATCTCGTCCTGGCGGTAGGAGTGGATGTGCACGAGGCGCTCGCCGCGCAGGATCTCGACCAGGGCTTCGAGGCGCAGGTCGCGGCGCACGGGCTCGCCCCGCTCCAGCGCAGCCGCGTACGCGCGAGCGGCCAGGAAGTGGTCGCGCATGATCTGCTCGACGCCCATCCGCGTCTGCGGATAGCGCACGGTCATGCTCTCGCCCCAGTTCGACTGCTTGACGTTCTCACCCAGCGCGAACTTCACCCCCGTAGGCGCGCCCTCGAACACCAGGCCAGCGGCATCCGCGCCCCAGCGCAGCTTGATCACCGCGTTCTGCCCGCCCATGGGATTGGCCGAGCCGTGCAGCAAATTGGCGGAGGTCACACCACCTGACAGCTGGCGATACAGGTTGATATCGGTGGGGTCGAGCACGTCGCCGACGCGCACCTCGGTGGTGACGGCGTGCGAGGGCTCGTTGACGTTGCGGGCGATCGCGGTGTGCGAATGCGCGTCAATGATGCCGGCGGTCAGATGCCGGCCTTCGGCTTCGATCACCTGCGCAGCGCGACCGGCGCTCAGGCCCTGCCCGACCTCGACGATGCGCCCGCGTCGCACGCGCACATCCGCCCCTTCGAGCACACCCTGTTCGGTGTTGGTCCAGACCGTGGCGCCGCGGATCAACAGCTCCTCGGCCTGCGGCGGCAGCGCCGCACGGGCGTACTCACCCGCCGGGTAGCCGCTGTGGGCCGAGATCGCGCGCGGCGGCTCGGTCGCCTTGTCGTCCTTGCCCAGCGCCGTCGACGCGGCGCTGCTGGTGCCGGAGAAACCATAGCGGCGACCGTCGACAGTCTCGGCGAAGCCTTCCACCGCGCCGCCCTCACCGATCGCAAAGTCCACCCGTGTGGTGCGCGCCGGCCAGCCGGCGGGGCTGGACTCCGGCAGTGCCACCCAGCGGCCATCGAGCTGCTTCAGTTTCAATCGGGACTCGCCCAGCGTGAGCTCGCGACTATCGCCTGTGCCGCTCAGCGTCCAAGCTTCGCTCCGACCGTCCGCATGCCAGCGCAGGCTCAGGGAATCGCCCGGCAGACGCGGAGCGATCGCCGCCAGCTCGAATCGCTCGCCCTCGACCCAGACTTCGTAGAGCTTGGCTTTGTCCTCTCGAAACAGGCCGGCATCCGCGACCACCAGGTTCGCGAGCTGACCCGCGGCGACACGGCCGAGTTGGTCGCCCGACTTCAGCAGCTCAGCGGGAGTCACGGTGAGCGCGCGCAGCGCGGCGTCTTCGGAAAGCCCGGCCGCCACCGCGCGGCGCAGGGCCGGCCAGAACTGCTTTGCCGGCTCCTTGAGGCCTCGAGTGGACAAGGCGAAGGGCAGGCCCGCTTCGGCAACGCGCGCCGCATTGGCGGGCGCCTGCTCCCAGTGTTGAAGATCCGCCAGCGCCGTCTGCAGGGCTATGCCGGGCTGCTCGACCGCTGGGGCTTCGGGAAAGTTGAGCGGCAGCACCAGCGGGCGATTCCAGGCCTTGAGCTGGGGCAGCAGGCGGTACTCGTGGCCGCTGCCGACCAGCACGCCATCGAGCTTGAACTCGACGGCGATGGCATGAAGCCGACCGGCATCAAGCTCGTCGTCCATGAGCAGGAAGACGCGCTGCTGGCCGCCCAGCACCGGCGCCAGCGCTTCCAGACTCTGGCTGTGCTGCAGGCGGGTATCGTTGGGTGCACGTTGCGAGGTCGCGGACTGCGTGCTGGCGTACCACCGCGCATCGAACAGGCTCTGACGGATCAGGGCGATGCTGCCCATCAGCGAGCCGGGATAGTCCGAGCCGAACTGGAAGTCGAAACCAAACACCTGCGACACGCTGGGTGCCAGGATCGCGTCTCGGCGCGGGCCGCTATCAATCAGGCTGATCAGCGCGCCCTGTCCGGCAAGGATGCCCGCCTGTGGTGCGGTGTGAGCGGCGGTAAAGCCAAGCTCGCGCAGCGGCTTGGCATCGGCGGGTTTGTAGTCCAGCACGCGGGCCGCCGAGCGCTCGGGCTGGGCGCTGCGGTTCCAGTGCGGCGTCCCCGGCTGGCTGCCCTGCTGATCGTGAGGCGGCGCCTGTCCCGGCTGTCCACCCTTGATGCCCCCGCGCTGGTGATCAGCAGGCAGGCCAAGCGTGCTGATCGGCTCGACGAAACCGGCGAAGACTGTTGCGCCTCTGAGATCACGGATCTCGAACCCGGCCGGAACACGCAGGTTCGCACCGACGGAATCAATCCGGCCGTCGCGCACCAACACCGTGGCGTTCTCGATGACGCGCCCCGGTTCGGGAACCACCCGTGCATTGGTGAGCGCGACGTTACGCGAGGGCCGATCGGCCACGCCTTCGCTCGGCAAGGTGCGCTGCTGGGCGACCGCTACGGCGGCAACAAGCGGCAGCACGAAGAGACTGGTCCGGGCCAGCGGCCGGACGATGGATCTGATCATTGGGTTCCCCATGGGCCCCACCCGGGGCCATGGGGCGACGGTAGTGGCGAGCGCTCGTTCCAGCGCCGCCCAGAAGTCACGCGATGGCGCCAGCGGTCGGCGCGTCGCGGGCTAGAGCGGGAGCGACTGCACGCCGCGCTTGCGAACGATCAGCAGGGCCAGTTCCAACGACTGCTCGTAGTTGAGGCGCGGGTCGACCGTGGAGCGATAGGCGCGCTCGAGATCGACATCGGTCAGATCGCGCGCACCGCCAGTGCACTCGGTGACGTTCTCACCGGTCAGCTCCAGATGCACGCCGCCGAGACGCGTGCCCGCCGCCGCGTGCAGGTCGAAAGCCTGTTCCAGTTCGCTGCGGATGTTGTCGAAGCGGCGGGTCTTGAAACCATTGCTGGTCGACTCGGTATTCCCGTGCATCGGATCAGCCACCCACAGCACGCGGCGGCCTTCGCGACGCATCAGCTCCAGATGCGGCGGCAGCTCGGCCGCGATCTTGGCAGCGCCCATGCGGTGGATGAACGTCAGGCGACCCGCCTCGTTGTCCGGATTCAACGCATCAGCGAGGCGAATCAGCGCCTCCGGCTTAACGCCCGGGCCGACCTTGACCGCCACCGGATTGCGGATGCCACGCATGTACTCGGTATGCGCGCCGTCGAGCGCGGCTGTACGCATGCCGATCCAAGGGTAATGCGTCGACAGATTGAACCATCCCCAGTTGCGCGGCACCTGGCGGGTCAGCGACTCCTCGTAGTCGAGCAGAAGCGCTTCGTGCGAGGTGTAGAAGTCGACGCGACGAACGCCCTGTGAGGCTTCGCCGGAGAGGGTCTCCATGAAGCGCACACCGTCGCCGATCGCGCGCACCATGCGGTGGTACTCCTCGGCCAGCGGCGAATGGCTGACCCAGCCCAGATCCCAGTACTCGGGATGATGCAGATCGGCAAAGCCACCGTCGATCAGCGCGCGCACGAAGTTCATGGTCAGCGCCGAGCGCGAATGCGCTTCGATCAGTCGCTTCGGATCCGGTTGGCGCGTTTCTGGAGTAAACGCCGGCGAGTTGATGATGTCGCCGCGGTAACTGGGCAGCTCGACGCCATCCTTGATCTCCGTGTCGGCGGAGCGCGGCTTCGCGTACTGGCCTGCGAACCGACCGACCCGAATAACCGGCATCCGCAGGCCGTACACCAGCACCACACTCATCTGCAGCAGGACTTTCAGCCGATTCGAGATCAGACCGGACTCGCAGTCGGAAAAGCTCTCGGCGCAGTCGCCACCCTGCAAGAGGAAACGCTGACCCTCCTGCGCCTCGGCCAGCTGCTTCTTCAGCGCCAGAATTTCAAGCGAAGTCACCAGCGGCGGCAATCGGCCGAGCTCGGTGAGCGTAGCGTCGAGCGCGTCCCGGTCCGGATAACGAGGCTGCTGAAGCGCGGGACGCGCGCGCCACGAGGACGGGCTCCAGTCGACAGGCAGATTTACGGCTTCAAGATTGCGTTCGGACGGCATCGCACAACTCCAGGGGCTTGCTGCATCGCGTCAGCGATCATGCCACAGCCCTTTCGGCGCCAAGCCAGGCACCGAAGCTAGTTCCAATCCGTCACACCGAACGCAACTCAACTGCGACGACGGAGCCCAGCCCAGACACCGCCAGCGCCGAGGGCGACAAACCAGACCAGCGTCCATACGGGCATCGACAAGCCCAGGAACGTCCAGTCGATCTTGGCGCAGTCCCCGGAGCCGGTGAAGACTCTCTCGATGACGGTCTGCAGCGGGAATGCGTCGAGCATGTAGCCCAACTCCATGCCGCCGCAGCTTGGCACTTCACCGGCGGGCAGGTGCTGCATGCGCACGTGCCAGCCTGCGATGCCCGCGCCCACCGCAGCCCCCAGACCCACCAACGCCGCGTTCAGCACCCGCACCCAGCCGGGGCGCGGACCGATGATGGCCCCGAGCAGGAAGAACACACCCATGAAGACGAAGGCGATGCGCTGCAAGATACAGAGAGGACAGGGCATCATCAGCATGCCGTGTTCGACGTACAGCGCGTAGCCCAACAGCGCAGCGCAGCACGCAAAGCCGGCGAAGAACTGGGCGCGGAAGCTCCAGGCGAAAGGATTCATCGGTGCTCTCTTGCGTTGGGTCGATGCCGCCTGGAAGCATCACGAGTCGGCGGATTGCAGGGTACAGGGACGCAGGCTCCCACACGGACTGCGTTTACGGCGACAGGTTCCGAGAAAACGAAAACCCCGGCGCTGGGCCGGGGCTTTCTGGAACGATGGGCGACTCGCTTACTCTGCAGCCGGCTCGGCGTCCGCCTGCGGACGGTCGACGAGCTCGACGTAGGCCATCGGGGCGCTGTCACCCGCGCGGAAACCGGACTTCAACAGTCGCAGATAACCACCGGGGCGCGACACATAACGCGGACCGATCTCAACGAAAAGCTTGCCAACCGCCACCTTGTCACGCAGGCGCGCAAACGCCAGACGGCGGTTCGCGACGCTGTCGACCTTGGCCAGGGTGATCAACGGCTCAGCGAAGCGGCGGAGCTCCTTAGCCTTGGGCAGGGTGGTACGGATCAGCTCATGCTTGATGAGGGAGGCGACCATGTTGCTGAACATGGCTTTGCGGTGGGCGCTGTCGCGATTGAGCTTGCGGCCCGACTTCTGGTGGCGCATGGGAAATTCCTAGTTGAATGCTGGAGCTTCTGAACTTCGCTGTCGCCGTCCTGGCGTTGAAACGATGGACTGCGGATGGTCCTGGCCGGCCGTCCCTGGCCGACAGTCGCGAGCTCACGAGCTCGTCGACGGTGTGGAGCAATGGATCAGCCGAGCATTCCCTGCTGGAGACCGGCGGGTGGCCAGTTCTCGAGTTTCATCCCCAGCGACAAACCGCGCTGGGCCAGCACTTCCTTGATCTCGGTCAGCGACTTCTTGCCGAGATTCGGGGTCTTGAGCAGCTCAACCTCGGTGCGCTGGATAAGGTCACCGATGTAGTAGATGTTCTCGGCTTTCAGGCAGTTCGCAGAACGCACCGTGAGCTCCAGATCATCGATAGGACGTAGCAGCACCGGATCGACACCCGTCGCAGCCTGCTTCGATTCTCCGCGCTGACGCTGGGTGAAATCGCCGAACACGGAAAGCTGATCGGTCAGAATATCCGCCGCAGTACGCACGGCCTCCTCGGCGTCGATGCTCCCGTTGGTCTCGATGTCAAGTACAAGCTTATCGAGGTTGGTGCGCTGCTCGACGCGGGCGTTCTCCACCGCAAAGGCCACGCGGCGCACCGGCGAGAACGACGCATCCAGCATCAAGCGACCAATCGCGCGCGACTCCTCGTCCGGACGACGACGCGCCGAAGCAGGCTGGTAACCCAAGCCCCGCTCGACCTTGAGACGCATGTTTAGCGAGACATCCTTGGTGAGCGTGCAGATCACATGCTCAGGGTTGAGAATCTCAACGTTGTGATCGGTACGGATGTCGCCAGCGACCACAACGCCTGCGCCCTGCTTGCTGAGGGTCACAGTCGCCTGGTCAACCGTATGCATGCGAAGAGAGATGTCCTTAAGATTCAGCAGGATCTCAAGCACGTCCTCTTGGATACCTTCGACCGTGGTGTACTCGTGCAATACCCCATCGATCTCAACTTCGGTGATGGCGAAGCCGGGGATGGACGAGAGAAGGACGCGACGCAACGCATTACCGAGCGTATGGCCATAGCCACGCTCCAGCGGCTCGACAACGACCCTTGAGCGGTTGTTGGCGATACGTTCGATGCCGATGCCGCGGGGACGCAGCACCTGGGTGGCGGAAACGGACATTCGGCGGTTCTCCGTGGATTACTTCGAGTACAGCTCGATGATCAGGTTCTCGTTGATGTCCGAGGGCAGATCCGAGCGCTCGGGCAGCGCCTTGAAGACACCGCTGAACTTCTTGCTGTCGACATCGATCCAGTTCGGCACCAGATCCATCTGCTGGGCCAGGGCCGAAGCTTCCTGAACGCGAAGCTGACGCTGGGCGCGCTCGGTCAACGCAATCGCGTCACCGGGCTTCACCTGGTACGACGCGAGGTTCACTGCCTTGCCGTTGACCAGGACGCCGCAGTGGCTGACGAGCTGACGAGCCTGCGGGCGGGTAACGGCGAAACCCATGCGGTAGACCACGTTGTCCAAGCGGGACTCGAGGATCTGCAGCAGGTTCTCGCCAGTGTTGCCGCGGCGGGTTGAAGCCTTGCGATAGACGTTGCGGAACTGACGCTCCAGCAGGCCGTAGATGCGCTTGACTTTTTGCTTCTCGCGCAGCTGGACCGCATAGTCAGACAGACGGCCCTTGCGGGCGGCGCCATGCTGACCGGGCTTCTGCTCGAGCTTGCACTTGGAATCCAGCGCGCGGGCCGGGCTCTTGAGGCTGAGGTCTGCGCCTTCGCGACGAGCGAGTTTGCAGGTGGGGCCGATGTAACGTGCCATGGGTATGAGCTCCTAGCCGCGCGTCAGACGCGACGCTTCTTCGGCGGACGGCAGCCGTTATGCGGAATCGGCGTGACGTCGATGATGTTGGTGACCTTGTAGCCGACAGCGTTCAGCGAACGCACGGCCGACTCGCGACCTGGACCGGGGCCCTTGATGCGGACCTCCAACGTCTTCAGGCCGTACTCCAGCGCGACTCGACCCGCCTTCTCCGCAGCCACCTGGGCTGCGAACGGGGTCGACTTGCGGGAGCCGCGGAAACCAGCGCCACCGGAGGTGGCCCAGCTCAGGGCGTTGCCCTGGCGGTCGGTGATCGTGATGATCGTGTTGTTGAAGGATGCTTGGACGTGGGCGATGCCGTCGGTGACGACACGGCGGATCTTCTTCTTGCCCTTGACGGGAGCTTGCTTGCTCATGACCGGTCCTTACTTCTTGATCTGCTTGCGCGGACCCTTGCGGGTGCGGGCGTTGGTGCGCGTGCGCTGACCGCGCAGCGGCAGGCCACGGCGATGACGCAGTCCGCGGTAGCAGCCAAGGTCCATCAGGCGCTTGATGCTGATGCCGATTTCGCGACGGAGGTCGCCCTCGACAACGAACTTGCCGACCTCGGCGCGGAGGCGGTCCACCTCGGCCTCCGTCAGATCCTTGATCTTGGTGCTTGGGGTGACCCCGGCAGTCACACAGATCTTCTGCGAACGGGTACGGCCAATGCCGTAGATGCTCTGAAGCCCCACCCAGACGTGCTTCTGGACGGGAAGGTTGACACCTGCGATGCGCGCCATGAGGCGATCTCCAACAAGGTATTGCGCGGTGAATCGGAAAGTATACGTTGGCTTCGAGGACAAATAAAGTCCCAGGGTGCCGAGTGACACAGCACCCCTGAGGGCACGGGGCGATGGTGCCCGTGCTCCGGCGTTGTTCGATCCCGCCCGGGCCAGAGACACCCGGGCGAAACTTCAACTACCCGCGCGAGAAGCCGGCGCGCGAGCCGCCCTTCAGATTGGCCTTCTTCAGGAGACTGTCGTACTGGTGCGACATCAGGTGCGCCTGAATCTGGGCCATGAAATCCATAACGACGACGACAACGATCAGCAGGGAGGTCCCGCCGAAGAGATGCGCGACTGTTGGGGGGACACTCATGCCCAACTGCAGAGCCTCTGGCAGCAGGCAAACTGCAACGAGATAGAGCGACCCCGCCAGGGTGAGGCGAGTCAGCACCCCGTCAACATAGTCCGCAGTGGCCTTGCCCGGGCGGATGCCCGGAATCAGTGCACCCGACTTCTTCAAGTTCTCGGCTGTCTCTTGCGAGTTGAACACCAAGGCCGTGTAGAAGAACGCAAAGCCGATGATCAACGCACCATACAAGACCATGTGCAAGGGCTGGCCCGGCGAAAGCGCAACCGACAAGTCGGTCAGGAAGCCAACGCTCCCGGCCTCTCCAAACCAAGTCGCCGCCGTACCCGGAAACATGATCAAGCTGGACGCGAAGATCGCAGGAATGACACCCGCCATGTTCAGCTTGAGCGGCAAGTGAGAGCTTTGATTCATGTAAGCCTGGCGGCCGCCCTGACGACGAGCGTAGTTCACAGTGATCCGCCGCTGCCCTCGCTCGACAAACACTACAAAAGCGGTCACGGACAGAACGATGACGGTCAGCAGGATCACCGTGAGAGGTGCCATCTCGCCCTGGCTCACCTGGGTGAGTACCGTGATGATCGCGCCGGGAAGCGTTGCAACGATACCCGCAAAGATGATCAGCGAAATGCCGTTGCCGACGCCACGCTCAGTGACCTGCTCACCCAGCCACATCAAGAACAACGTGCCCGCCGTCAGTGACACGACTGCCGTGAAAACAAACCCGGGTCCCGGATTGAACACCACAGGCCCGACGGCACTTCCCTGCCCTTGCAGCGCGATCGCGATGCCGAACGCCTGGAAAACAGCCAGCAGAACGGTGCCGATACGGGTGTACTGCGTGATCTTCCGGCGTCCGCTCTCGCCCTCTTTTCGCAGCTGCTGCAGCGACGGAAAGATTTGCGAGGCCAGCTGAACGATGATCGATGCCGAGATATATGGCATCACGTTCAAAGCGAAGACACTGAGACGCTCGAGCGCACCGCCAGAGAACAGGTTGAACATCTGGACGACGCCCCCCTGCTGCTGCATGAGGGACGTCATGGCGTCTGGATTGACGCCCGGGACCGGCACGAAGGTGCCAAACCGGTAGACGATCAGCGCGCCAAGAACGAACAGCAGGCGCTGACGAAGCTCGGTGAGCTTGCCGAGAGCCGCGATGGAACTTGCACCCACGTTCGACTGAGCCACGGATTACTCCACCGATCCGCCAACTGCCTCGATCGCCGCCTTTGCGCCGGCGGTCGTGGCGAGGCCGCGCACGCTGACCTTGCGATCGAGCTCGCCCTTCTTGACGATCTTCGCGGTACGGGCGCGGGTCGGCACCAGATTTGCCGCTTGAAGTGCCGGAAAGTCGATGACGTCACCCTCGACCAGCGAAAGCTGATAAAGAAAAACCTGGGCGACATCGTCCTTCAACTTGGAGCGGAACCCGACCTTCGGAAGACGTCGCTGCAGCGGCATCTGGCCGCCTTCGAAGCCTGCCTTGACCTTGCCTTTGCCGGTGCGGGCGTACTGGCCCTTGTGGCCGCGGCCGCAGGTCTTGCCGAGGCCGGAACCGATACCGCGACCAACGCGAACGCGGTCTTTGCGAGCGCCGTCAGCGGGCTTGAGAGTATTGAGACGCATGGTGTTCTCCGGAGAATCCGCTTATTGCTCGACGCGGACCAGGTAATAGACGGTGTTGATCAAGCCGCGAACGCTCGGGGTATCCGGCAGCTCGCGAACATCGTTCAACTTGCGCAGACCCAGCGCCTTCACAGACAGGCGATGACGCGACTGGGTGCCACGCAGACCCTTGACCAGACGAACCTTGACGGTCTTGCCTGCATTAGCCATTGCTGATCTCCTCAAGCTTCTTGCCACGCTTGGCCGCGATCTTCGACGGCGAGTGCATCGCCTGCAGCCCCTTGATGGTGGCGCGCACGAGGTTGATCGGATTGCGCGAACCGACGGCCTTAGCGAGGATGTTCTTGACGCCGGCAGCTTCCAGCACCGCGCGCATTGCGCCACCCGCGATCACGCCAGTGCCGTCAGAGGCGGGCTGCATGTAGACGCGAGCGGCACCGTGGTTGGCCTTGATTGGATACCACACGGTTCCGCCGTTCAGCTCAACACTCACCATAGCCTTGCGCGCGTATTCCATCGACTTCTGAATGGCGACGGGGACTTCGCGCGCCTTACCGTAGCCGAATCCGACGCGGCCGGCGCCATCACCGACCACGGTCAAGGCCGTGAAGGTGAACTGGCGGCCGCCCTTGACGGTCTTCGACACGCGATTGACGGCAACCAGCTTCTCCAGCATGCCGTCGCTGTTGTCACGATCATTCGTGCTCATTGCGTTTCTCTCGTTGCTTACGGCCCTTTGGGCCGCTTGTAGTTGTGGTGCAGCTAATGGATCGCAAGAGCGATCAGAACTTCAGACCGGCCTCGCGCGCGGCATCCGCCAGCGCCTTGATGCGGCCGTGGTAGCGGAAGCCCGAACGGTCGAACGCGACCGCCTCGATGCCGGCAGCCAGGGCGCGCTTGGCGATGACCTGGCCGACCTTGGCGGCGGCGTCCTTGTTCTTGGTGCCTTCCAGGCCCTCACGCACTTCCGACTCCAGCGTCGAGGCCGAAGCCAGAACCTTGGAACCGTCGGAGGTGAACAGCTGGGCATAGATGTGCTGGCCGGTACGCGACACGGACAGACGGGCAGCGCCCAACTCGCGAATGTGGGCGCGAGTGGTCTTGGCGCGGCGCAGACGAGCGATTTTCTTTTCCATGGTCTTTCCTTGAGGAAGCTGAAGGCTTGGAGGGGAGCCCGCGAAGCGAGCTCCACGAGGACTCCGGATTAGGCCTTCTTGGCTTCCTTCATCACGATCTTCTCGCCGGAGTAGCGCACACCCTTACCCTTGTAGGGCTCCGGCGGACGGAACGCGCGGATCTTGGCGGCCACTTGGCCAACCACCTGCTTGTCGGCACCCTTGATAAGGATTTCCGTCTGGCTCGGGGTTTCGATGGTGATGCCCTCCGGCGCGGAGAACACCACCGGGTGGCTGAAGCCGAGGCTCAGGTTGAGGTCGCGACCAGCCACCGAGGCACGGTAGCCGACGCCGACCAGCTCGAGCTTGCGGGTGTAACCCTCAGACACGCCGGCCACCATGTTGGCGAGCAGAGCGCGGAGGGTGCCAGCCATGGCGATCAGGTCGTCATTGGCGGCCTGGACGCGGACTTCGCCGGCTTCAACTGCGACAGCGACACCGGCGGGCTTGACCTGGGTCAGCGAGCCCTTCGGGCCCTTGACGGTCAGATTCACCGCATCCTGGGTGAGTTCTACGCCCTTAGGCAGGGCGATGGGCTTCTTGGCAACGCGGGACATGTGCGATCTCCTCTTATGCCACCAGGCCCAGAACCTCGCCGCCGAGGCCTTCAGCCCTGGCCTGCGCGTCGGTCATGATGCCCTTGGAGGTGGAGATGATGGCGATGCCGAGGCCGCCCAGAACGCGGGGGAGCTCAGCCTTGCCGCGGTACTGGCGAAGGCCCGAACGGGAGAATCGCTCAAGCTTTTCGATGACCGGACGTCCCTGGTAGTACTTCAGGGCGATCTCAAGCACCGGCTTGTTCTCGACGGTCTGAACCTGCGCGTCAGCGAGGTAGCCCTCGTTCTTCAGCAGGGTGGCGATGGCGACCTTCAGCTTCGAGGACGGCATCTTTACGGTCTTCTTGCCAACCGCCGCCGCATTCTTGATGCGGACGAACATGTCGGCGATGGGATCAGTCATGCTCATTTGGTTTTACCTTTTGAGTCGCACCGATATCCGCTTTCGCGAACGGTCCAAGTGGAAAGAGCCGGCCCCTTGCGGAGCCAGCCCGGAGAAACATGAGTTCAACAGTTTACCAGCTTGCCTTGCGAAGACCAGGCACGTCTCCGCGCATGGTGGCTTCACGAAGCTTGTTGCGGCCGAGGCCGAACTTGCGGTAGACGCCGCGCGGGCGACCGGTTAGTTCGCAACGGTTACGCTGGCGGCAAGGGCTGGCGTCACGCGGCAGCTTCTGCAGCTTGGCCTGGGCGGAGGCCTTGTCTTCGTACGAGGCCTTCGGGCTGGCGATGATCGCCTTGAGCTCGGCGCGCTTGGCGGCGAACTTCTCGGCGGTCTTGGCCCGCTTGATCTCGCGGTTGACCATTGAGGTCTTGGCCATGTTTTGAGTCCTTCAGGATCAGTTGCGGAAGGGGAAACGGAAGGCTTCGAGCAGCGCCTTGGCTTCCGCATCCGTCTTGGCCGTGGTGGTGATGGCGATATCCATGCCGCGGATTGCGTCGACCTGGTCGAAGTCAATCTCGGGGAAGATGATCTGCTCCTTCACGCCCATGTTGTAGTTGCCGCGACCATCGAAGGAGCGGCCGGACACACCACGGAAATCGCGAACACGCGGCAGCGAGATATTGACGAGTCGATCGAGAAACTCGAACATCTTGGCGCGGCGCAGCGTCACCTTGCAGCCAATCGGCCAGCCGTCACGGATCTTGAAACTGGCCACCGAGATGCGAGCCTTGGTGGTCACGGGCTTCTGACCAGAGATTCTCGCCATTTCGGCGACAGCATTCTCCAGGATCTTCTTGTTGCCGACGGCCTCGCCCACGCCCATGTTCAGCGTGATCTTGCTCAAGCGCGGCACTTGCATGACGTTGGCATAGCCGAAGCGCTCCATCATCTTCGGTACGACCTGGTCCTTGTAGAACTTTTCAAGACGGGTGGTCATTACTGCATTCCTCAGGCGTCAATCGCCTCACCGCTGGAGCGGAACACACGCAGTTTGCGTCCATCCTCCAGCACCTTGAAGCCAACGCGTTCGCCCTTGCCCGTCGCCGGGTTGAACAGCATCACGTTGGAGATATGGATCGGCGCCTCACGCTCAATGATCCCACCCGGCTGATTGGCCTGCGGGTTCGCCTTGGTGTGGCGCTTGATCAGATTGATGTTCGAGACGACCACGCGGTCACCGACCACGCGCACGACCTCGCCCTTCTGACCCTTGTTCTTGCCGGTGATCACCAGAATCTGGTCACCCTTGCGAATACGGCTCATGGCTTATTCCTTTACAGCACTTCGGGCGCCAGCGAGACGATCTTCATGAACTTCTCGCCACGCAGCTCGCGCGTGACTGGCCCGAAGATTCGCGTGCCGATCGGCTCGTGCTTGTTGTTCAGAAGGACGGCGGCGTTGCCGTCGAAGCGGATTAGCGAGCCATCCGCGCGACGAACGCCCTTGCGAGTGCGCACGACGACCGCGTCATAGACCTCGCCCTTCTTGACCTTGCCGCGCGGAATAGCGTCCTTCACGGACACTTTGATGATGTCACCGATGTGCGCATAGCGGCGCTTGGAGCCGCCGAGCACCTTGATGCACATCAGCTCCTTGGCACCGGAGTTGTCTGCCGCATCAAGAAAAGACTGCATCTGAATCATGGATCTTCTCCTTGAGCGATCAGGCGCCGCGGCTCACGACTTCGACAACGCGCCAGGTCTTGGTCTTCGACAGCGGGCGGCACTCCACCACGCGGACGATGTCGCCTTCCTGACAGCTGTTGTTCTCGTCGTGGGCGTGCAGCTTGGTCGAACGGCGCAGGTACTTGCCGTAAAGCTCGTGCTTCACAGCACGCTCGACCAGCACGGTGACGGTCTTGTCCATTTTGTTGCTGACCACGCGACCTTCAACGGTGCGGGGGGTCTGGGTGTTGTCACTCATGTCGGTCGCCTTACGCGTTGGAGCCCAGCAGCATTTTCACTTGCGCGATCTCGCGGCGCACGTTCTTCAGCTGGTGGCTCTGGGTCAACTGGCCGCTGCCCTTCTGCATGCGAAGGTTGAACTGCTCGCGGCGCAGATCGAGGAGGTGGGCCTTAAGTTCAACGGCCGACTTTTGGCGGAGTTCCTTGATGTCCATCAGCGCACCGTCCGGGTCACGAAAGTGGTCTGAACCGACAGCTTGGCGGCGGCCAGACGAAAAGCCTCCCGAGCCGTCTCTTCGGGGATCCCCTCAATCTCGTAGAGAACTCGGCCAGGCTGAACGAGCGCCACCCAGTACTCGACGTTACCCTTACCGCTACCCATGCGAACCTCAATGGGCTTCTGGGTGATCGGCTTATCGGGGAAAACGCGTATCCAAAGCTTTCCACCACGCTTGACGTAGCGGCTGATGGTGCGTCGGGCGGACTCAATCTGACGAGCCGTCAGCTGTCCGTAAGTGGTGGCCTTGAGGCCATACTCGCCGAAGCTGACCTGCGCGCCGTTCCAGGAGAGGCCGGTGTTCCGGCCCTTATGTACCTTGCGGTACTTGGTTCTTTTGGGCTGCAACATGACAGGGATTCCTTACTTGGCCTGACGGGGCGCGCGCTCTGAGCGCTGCTCTTCGGCCTTTTCCTGACCCACCTGCGAGTAATCGAAGACCTCGCCCTTGTAGATCCAGGTCTTGATACCGATGACGCCGTAAGTGGTGTGAGCCTCAGCGAAGCCATAGTCGACGTCGGCTCGCAGAGTGTGCAGGGGTACGCGACCTTCGCGATACCACTCCGAACGTGCGATTTCAGCGCCATTGAGGCGGCCGGCCACGTTGACCTTGATGCCAAGCGCACCGAGGCGCATCGCATTGCCGACAGCGCGCTTCATCGCCCGACGGAACATGATGCGGCGCTCGAGCTGCTGGGCAATCGACTCAGCGACCAGCTGGGCGTCGAGCTCCGGCTTGCGAACCTCAGCGACGTTGATGTGCACGGGCACACCCATGATCTCGCTGACGTCGCGCCGCAGCTTCTCGATGTCCTCGCCCTTTTTGCCGATCACCACGCCCGGGCGGGCGGTGTGAATCGTCACGCGGGCTGTCTTGGCCGGGCGCTCGATCTGGATGCGCGAAACACCTGCGGCGGCAAGACGCTTACGCAGCATCTCGCGAACCTTCAGGTCGCCCGCCAAGTAACCGGCGAAATCGCGCTTGTTGGCGTACCACTTGGAATTCCAATCCTTGGAGATTCCAAGGCGAATTCCGATCGGATGAACTTTGTGACCCATCGTGCGTCCCCGATTACTGGCCGGTGCCCACAACCACAGTGATGTGGCTGGTGCGTTTCAGGATACGAGCTCCGCGGCCCTTGGCGCGGGCGTGGAAGCGCTTCATGGTCGGGCCCTCATCGACAAAGATGCGGGCGACCTTGAGCTCGTCGACGTCGGCACCGTCGTTGTTCTCGGCGTTGGCAACCGCCGAGAGCAGGACTTTACGGACGATCTGGGCGGCCTTCTTCTCGCTGAACTTCAGCAGATTGTCGGCGCGATCGACGGGGAGGCCGCGCACCTGGTCGGCGACCAGGCGGACCTTCTGTGCGGAGATGCGTGCACCGCGGAGGATGGCTTTGGTTTCCATTGCAATCGCTCCTTAGCGGCCGGACTTCTTGTCGCCACCGTGACCCTTGAAGGTCCGGGTGACGGCGAACTCGCCCAGCTTGTGGCCGACCATGTTCTCGTTGATCAGCACGGGAACGTGCTGGCGACCGTTGTGGATCGCAATGGTCAAGCCGATCATTTCCGGCAGCACCATCGAGCGACGGGACCAGGTCTTGATCGGACGCTTGTTATTCGTGGCCGCAGCGGTCTCCACCTTCTTGGCGAGGTGCAGATCAATGAACGGGCCTTTCTTGAGTGAACGTGCCATGACCTATTCCTATTACTTCCGGCGCCGCACGATGAACTGCTCGGTGCGCTTGTTGTTGCGGGTCTTGTAGCCCTTGGTCGGCACACCCCAAGGGGTGACCGGGTGGCGACCGCCCGAGGTGCGGCCTTCACCACCACCATGCGGGTGGTCGACCGGGTTCATCACCACGCCGCGAACGGTCGGACGAACGCCCATCCAACGCTTCGCGCCGGCCTTGCCGATCTTGGTGAGGTTGTGCTCGCTGTTGCCGACTTCGCCGATGGTGGCGCGGCAATCTGCCGGCACCTTGCGCATTTCGCCGGAGCGCAGGCGCAGGGTCGCGTAGCCCTGCTCGCGAGCGATCAGCTGGCAAGAGGCACCGGCGCTGCGCGCCAGCTGCGCTTTCTTGCCCGGCTTCATCTCGACACAGTGCACCGTGGTGCCGATCGGAATGTTGCGCAGCGGCAGGGTGTTGCCAACCTTGATGGGAGCGTCGCGGCCGGACATCAGCTGGTCGCCGACCTGGACACCCTTGGGAGCGATGATGTAGCGACGCTCGCCATCGGCGTAGCACAGAAGCGCGATGTGCGCGGTGCGGTTAGGATCGTACTCGATGCGCTCGACGCGCGACGCGATACCTTCCTTATCACGCTTGAAGTCGACGATTCGGTAGTGCTGCTTGTGGCCACCACCGATATGACGCGTGGTGATGCGACCCGCGTTGTTGCGGCCGCCGGTGCGCGATTGCGACTCGACCAGTGCCGCGTGGGGGGCACCCTTGTACAGATGGTCGCGGCTGACGCTCACCTTGGAGCGGCGACCCGGCGACGTGGGCTTGTAAGTGATCACTGCCATGTCTGCTTACCTCAGGCCCGGGCCATGACGTCGATGGACTGGCCTTCGGCCAGCTTGACGTAGGCCTTGCGCCAATCACCGCGACGACCCGCGCGGGAACGGAAGGACTTGCTCTTGCCCTTGACGTTGACGACGTTCACCCCCTCGACCTTGACCGAGAAGAGCTGCTCGACAGCAGCCTTGACGTCGGCCTTGGTGGCGCCAGCGGCGATCTCGAAGACGTACTGGTTCGAGACTTCCTGCAGGCGGGCGCCCTTCTCGGAGATCAGGGGCGCGCGCAGCACGCTCAGGATGTGTTCGGTGCTCATGCCAGCCACTCCTCGATCTTCTTGACCGCGTCCACGGTCACCACGACGTGATCGGCGCCCACCAGGGAAACCGGATCCAGGCCCTGAACGTCGCGGACTTCGACGTAGGGGATGTTGCGAGCGGACAAGTACAGCGCCTCGGAGCCGTTCTCGGTCACGATCAGCGGACGCTTGCCCAGCTGAAGCTCGGCCAGCTTGGCGACCAGTTCCTTGGTCTTCGGCTGCTCCAGATCGAACGACTCGACGACCAGCAGACGGCCGTGGCGGTTCAGCTCAGACAGGATTGAACGCAGCGCACCGCGGTACATCTTGCGGTTGATCTTCTGCGCGAAGTTGCGAGGGCGCGCGGCGAAGCTGACGCCTCCGCCGATGAAGATCGGCGCGCGGTAGTCACCGTGGCGAGCACCGCCACCCTTCTGCTTCTTGAACTTCTTGGTAGTGCCGGACACCTCAGAACGGCTCTTCTGAGCCTTGGTGCCTGCACGGCCGGCGTTGCGGTAAGCCACGACCACCTGATGAACCAGGTCTTCGCGGAAGTCGCGACCAAACACCTCGTCGGAGACGGTCAGCGTCTTGGAGCTTCCCTTGACTGCGAGTTCCATGACTGAGCTCCTTTAGGCCTTGGCCGCCGGGCGGACGATGACGTCGCCACCGGGAGCACCCGGGATGGAACCACGCACAGCGATCAAGCCGCGCTCGGCATCCACCTTCATGACGACAAGATTCTGGGAGGTCTGATTGACCGCACCCATGTGGCCGGACATTTTCTTACCGGGGAACACGCGCCCCGGGGTCTGGCGCTGGCCGATCGAGCCAGGCGAACGATGCGACAGCGAGTTACCGTGGGTGGCGTCGCCCATGGTGAAACCATGGCGCTTGATGGTTCCGGCAAAGCCCTTACCGCGGCTGACGCCAGCAACATCGACCTTCTGGCCTTCGGAGAAGATATCGGCGCGAATCTCCGCACCCACCGCGTACTCTCCCGCTTTGTCAGCGGCAATGCGGAACTCCCAAAGACCACGACCCGCTTCAACCTTCGCTTTCGCGAAGTGACCGGCTTCCGGTTTGTTCAGCAGGGCGGCGCGCTTCGCGCCAGCGGTGACCTGGATGGCGGCGTAGCCGTCCGACTCCAGAGTCTTGACCTGGACCACGCGATTAGGGGTCGCCTCGATCAGGGTGACCGGCACCGACTCACCCGACTCGGTGAAGATCCGGCTCATGCCGCACTTGCGGCCAACGATTCCGATGCTCATGGGGAATGCCTCAGTACAGCTTGATCTGAACGTCGACGCCAGCCGCGAGCTCAAGCTTCATGAGCGCGTCCACGGTCTTGTCGTTCGGATCCACGATATCGAGCACGCGCTTGTGCGTGCGGGTCTCGTACTGGTCGCGGGCGTCTTTGTCGACGTGCGGCGACACGAGCACGGTATAGCGTTCGGTCTTCGTGGGCAGCGGGATCGGTCCGCGCACCTGCGCGCCGGTCCGCTTGGCCGTCTCCACGATCTCGCTCGCGGAACGGTCGATCAAGCGATGATCGAACGCCTTGAGCCGAATCCGAATCTTCTGGTCCGCCATGGGCCTGGTCCTTGGTTTTCGTTAAAGAGCGTCGGGGGTGGGAGCGTTCGTCCCACCCCCCGGGTGCAAGCCCGCTATCGTATCACTGGATGATCTTGGCGACAACACCGGCGCCGACGGTACGACCGCCTTCGCGAATCGCGAAGCGCAGGCCTTCTTCCATCGCGATCGGGGCGATCAGCGTCACGTTCATCTTGATGTTGTCGCCCGGCATCACCATCTCGACGCCTTCCGGCAGCTCGATCGATCCGGTGACGTCGGTCGTACGGAAGTAGAACTGCGGACGGTAGCCCTTGAAGAACGGCGTGTGACGACCGCCCTCGTCCTTCGACAGCACGTACACCTCAGCTTCGAACTGGGTGTGCGGCTTGATCGAACCCGGCTTGCACAGCACCTGGCCGCGCTCGACATCGTCGCGCTTGGTGCCGCGCAGCAGCAGACCGGCGTTGTCGCCCGCCTGACCCTGGTCCAGCAGCTTGCGGAACATCTCGATGCCGGTGACCGTGGTCTTGACCGTCGGGCGAATGCCCACGATTTCGACTTCGTCACCGACCTTGATCACGCCGCGCTCGATTCGGCCCGTCACAACGGTGCCGCGGCCCGAAATCGAGAACACGTCTTCCACGGGCATCAGGAAGGTCTTGTCGATGTCGCGCTCAGGCTCCGGAATGTAGGTGTCCAGCGCATTCACCAGCGCAATGATCGACGGCACGCCGATCTCGGACTGGTCACCTTCAAGCGCAAGCTTCGCCGAACCCTTGACGATCGGGGTGTCGTCGCCCGGGAAATCGTACTTCGACAGCAGCTCGCGGACTTCCATCTCCACCAGCTCCAGCAGCTCGGCGTCATCCACCATGTCCGCCTTGTTCAGGTAGACCACGATGTAGGGGACGCCGACCTGGCGGGCCAGCAGGATGTGCTCGCGCGTCTGCGGCATGGGGCCGTCAGCGGCCGAGCACACCAGAATCGCGCCGTCCATCTGCGCCGCGCCCGTGATCATGTTCTTCACGTAGTCGGCGTGACCCGGGCAATCCACGTGGGCGTAGTGGCGGTTCGGCGATTCGTACTCGACGTGCGAGGTCGAGATCGTGATGCCGCGCGCCTTCTCTTCCGGCGCCTTGTCGATCGCGTCGTAGGCCTTGAACTCGCCGCCGAAACGCTCCGCGCCCACCTTCGTCAGCGCCGCCGTCAGCGTCGTCTTGCCGTGGTCAACGTGACCGATCGTGCCCACGTTCACGTGCGGCTTGGTGCGCTCGAACTTACCCTTGGCCATGGTTTGAACCTCTTTGTTTATGTCTTGGAGTCTTGGCTGGAGCGATACGCTCGATCAGCCCTTCTTGGTCACTGCGTCGGCGATGTTCGCCGGCGCTTCGGCGTAGTGATCGAATTCCATCGTGTAGGTCGCGCGCCCTTGGCTCATGGAGCGCAAGGTGGTCGCATAGCCGAACATTTCGCCAAGCGGCACCATCGCGTTGATGACCTTACCGGACGGACTATCGTCCGAACCCTGGAGAATGCCGCGCCGGCGACTGACGTCGCCCATCACATCACCGAGATAATCCTCGGGCGTAACGACCTCAACCTTCATGATCGGCTCTAGAAGGACCGGGCTCGCCTTGGCGAAGGCCTCCTTGAAGGCCATGGATCCCGCGACCTTGAACGCCATTTCGTTCGAGTCGACGTCGTGATAGCTGCCGTCAACGGCGCGAATCTTGATGTCGACGACCGGATATCCGGCAAGTGGGCCCGTGGTCATCGCGTCCTGAATGCCCTTGTCCGACGCCGTGACGTACTCCTTCGGAACCACGCCACCCACGATGGCGCTCTCGAAGGTGTAGCCCGCACCGCGCTCCTGCGGCTCCATCTCGATAACGATATGGCCGTACTGGCCGCGACCACCGGACTGGCGAACGAACTTGCCTTCCTGCTTCACTGACTTGCGGATCGTCTCGCGGTAAGCAACCTGCGGCTTGCCCGTGTTCGCCTCGACGTTGAACTCGCGCTTCATGCGGTCAACCAGAATCTCGAGATGCAGTTCGCCCATGCCTGAAATGATGGTCTGGCCTGACTCTTCATCCGTCCGCACGCGGAAGGACGGGTCTTCCTGAGCCAAGCGACCAAGCGCGATGCCCATCTTTTCCTGGTCGGCCTTGGTCTTCGGCTCAACCGCCATCGAAATGACGGGCTCCGGGAAGATCATTCGCTCCAGAGTGATCACGTTGTTCAGATCGCACAACGTGTCACCGGTGGTGACATCCTTCAAACCGACGGCTGCCGCGATGTCGCCAGCCAGCACTTCCTTGATCTCGTCGCGCTGATTGGCATGCATCTGAAGAATGCGACCGACGCGCTCCTTCTTCGACTTGACCGGGTTGTAGACCTGGTCGCCGCTGTTGAGCGTGCCAGAGTAAACACGGAAGAACGTGAGCGACCCGACGAACGGATCGGTCATGATCTTGAAGGCCAGGGCAGAGAAAGGCTCAGAGTCGCCCGCCTTGCGGAAAGCCTCGCCCTCGTCCTCATCAATGCCCTTGACCGGCGGACGATCCGCGGGAGACGGCAGAAACTGCACGACTGCGTCGAGCATCGCTTGGACGCCCTTGTTCTTGAACGCGGTACCGCAGAACGCCGGGATGATCTCGCACTTGATCGTCCGCTCACGAATGCCATTGATGATCTCGGCTTCGGAGAGCTCACCCTCTTCGAGGTACTTGTTCATCAGCTCTTCGGACGCCTCGGCGGCGGCCTCGACCATGAACGAGCGAGCAGCCTCCACCTGATCCTTCAGGTGCGCCGGAACGTCGCCGTAGGTGAAGGTCGTCCCGTTGGTGGACATGTCCCACTGAATGGCCTTCATCTTCAGAAGATCAACGACGCCTTCGAAGGTATCTTCAGCGCCGATCGCCACCTGCATCGGGACGGGATACGCCCCGAGGCGCGCGCGCAGCTGCTCGATCACTTTGCCGAAGTTCGCGCCGGTACGATCCATCTTGTTGACGAAGGCCAAGCGCGGCACGTTGTACTTGTTCGCTTGGCGCCAGACAGTCTCGGACTGCGGCTGCACGCCACCGACCGCACACAGAACGAACACCGCGCCATCAAGCACTCGAAGCGAGCGCTCCACCTCGATCGTGAAATCGACGTGGCCAGGAGTATCGATGATGTTGAATCGGTGATCCGGCAGCGCGCCATCCATGCCCTTCCAGAAGCAGGTCGTCGCGGCGGAGGTAATCGTGATTCCGCGCTCTTGCTCCTGCTCCATCCAGTCCATGGTGGCTGCGCCATCATGCACTTCACCGATCTTGTGGTTCACGCCGGTGTAGAACAGGATGCGCTCGGTCGTGGTGGTCTTGCCAGCATCGATGTGAGCCATGATGCCGAAGTTGCGGTAGCGCTCGATTGGGGTCTTGCGAGCCACGGGAGTTCCTTTCAGATCTTCAGGCAGCAACGTGCGCGAACCACGCCCGTAAGAGCGCGGCCCGACAGCAACCGTTACCAGCGATAGTGCGAGAAGGCCTTGTTAGCCTCAGCCATGCGGTGCGTTTCTTCGCGCTTCTTGACAGCGCCACCGCGACTCTCGGCCGCGTCCAGCAGCTCGCCAGCGAGCTTGCGGGGCATCGAGGTTTCTCCGCGCTTGCGGGCCGACTCAATCACCCAGCGCATCGCCAAGGCGTTGCGGCGCGAACTACGCACTTCGACTGGAACCTGATAGGTCGCACCACCGACACGGCGAGACTTCACTTCGACTGCCGGGGCCACGTTGCCCAGCGCCTTCTCGACGAGCTCCAGCGGGTTGCCGGACTTCTCGCCAATAACGTCCATTGCACCGTACACAATGCTTTCAGCAACAGACTTCTTGCCGCTCTTCATCACCATATTGATGAAGCGGGCAACCAATTCGCTGCCGTGCTTGGGGTCGGGCAGGACAGAGCGGGTACCGGGCGAACCTTTACGGGACATGATGCGAACCTGATTTGAAAAGATCGGGTAGAACGCGCGCCACGCGTGCGGCGCGCTTGCCTGTGTTACTTCTTCGGGCGCTTGGCGCCGTACTTGGAACGGCCCTGGCGGCGCTTGGCAACACCAACGGCGTCCAAAGAGCCGCGCACGGTGTGGTAACGCACACCCGGCAGGTCCTTGACACGGCCACCGCGAATCAGCACGACCGAGTGCTCTTGAAGGTTATGCCCTTCGCCACCGATGTAGCTGATGACCTCGAAGCCGTTGGTAAGGCGCACCTTGGCCACCTTGCGAAGCGCGGAATTAGGCTTCTTCGGGGTGGTGGTGTAGACGCGGGTGCAGACGCCGCGCTTCTGCGGGCAGCTCGCCAGGGCCGGCGAGGCGCTCTTGTAGGTTTTCGGATGCCGGGGCTTGCGCACCAGCTGGTTGATGGTTGCCATTGCAGAGAGCCTCTAGAAAACAAAGACGAGCCAACCCGGGCCCGCCAAGACCGAGAAGTTTAGCGTGTGCGCACAAAGGCCGTCAACGAGTGACGACCCCTGCACTCGGACTTCGTGTCCGCGAACACGAGGCGCATCCTGCGCCTCATTTCGTTGGTTCTGGACCCTGGGCCCGTTGCGGCTCGCCATGCTCTGGCGAGTCCGAGGCGACCGCCATATGAATGACGGCCAAGGAACATCAAGCGCTTTCGCCGGTATCGGCAACGCCCTCGGGAGCGCCAAGCGCTGAGCTACGGAGGATATCGAGTTCGGCGTCAGTGAGCTCCGTGTCACGGCGACGTCTCTTGCTGTGATAAGCAAGGCCCGTACCGGCAGGAATCAAGCGACCCACGATAACATTCTCCTTCAAGCCCCGCAAGGTGTCGCGCGTGCCGCGCACCGCCGCCTCCGTCAGTACGCGGGTCGTCTCCTGGAACGAGGCCGCGGAGATGAAGCTCTCGGTTGCCAAGGAGGCCTTGGTGATGCCAAGCAGAACCGGGTCGTACTTGGCAACAATGCCGCTGCGCGCGTTGATCTTCTGGTTCTCTTCAATCACGCGCACGCGATCGAGCTGTTCGCCGCGCAGGAAACGGCTGTCGCCGGTATCCGTGACTTCAACCTTGCGCAACATCTGACGAATGATCGTCTCGATGTGCTTGTCGTTGATCTTCACACCCTGCAAGCGATAGACGTCCTGAATCTCCTTGACCAAGTAGGCAGCCAGCGGCTCGACGCCGAGCAAGCGCAGGATGTCCTGCGGGTTCGGCTCGCCGTCCACCACGGTCTCACCCTTCTCGACGTGCTCGCCTTCGAACACGATGATCTGGCGATATTTGGGGATCAGCTCCTCGTGCTCACCACCGTCAGCATCCTTGATGATCAGACGCTGCTTGCCCTTGGTGTCCTTGCCAAAGCTGACCACTCCCGAGCGCTCCGCCAGGATGGCCGGGTCCTTCGGCTTGCGGGCTTCGAATAGGTCGGCGACGCGCGGCAAACCACCGGTGATGTCGCGCGTCTTCGAGGCCTCCTGCGGGATCTTGGCAACAACGTCGCCCACGCCCACTGGAGCGCCGTCCTGCAGGTTGACCACCGAGCGCGGTGGCAGGAGGTACTGCGCCGGCAAGTCGGTGCCGGGAATCGAGAGATCTTTGCCGTTGCCGTCGACGATGCGAATGATCGGGCGCAGATCCTTGCCCGCCGAACCGCGGCGCTTGGGATCGGTGATCTCGATGCTGGCCAGACCGGTGAGCTCGTCGGTCTTTTCGATAGCGGTGACGCCCTCGACCAGATCAACGTAGCGAACGAAGCCAGCGACTTCAGACACGATCGGATGGTTGTGGGGATCCCAGTTGGCCGCCACTTCGCCCGCCTTGATCGCGGCGCCGTCCTTGAAGTTCAGCACTGCGCCGTAAGGCAGTTTGTAGCGCTCGCGCTCGCGCCCGTGGCCGTCCATCACCGAGATTTCGCCCGAACGCGAGACAGCCACGAGGTGGCCGGCCGCATGCTGGACGGTCTTAAGGTTATTGAACTTGACCGTACCGCTAGTGCGCACGGAGACGTTGTCGACCGCCGCTGCACGCGAGGCCGCGCCGCCGATGTGGAAGGTTCGCATCGTCAGCTGCGTGCCCGGCTCGCCGATCGACTGCGCCGCGATCACGCCCACCGCTTCACCGATATTGACGACGTGACCGCGCGCGAGGTCACGGCCGTAGCAGTGACCGCAGACGCCAAAGCTGGACTCGCAGGTGATCGTCGAGCGGACCTGAATGGTTTGCACGCCGGCGTCTTCGAGCTTCTGCACCCACTTCTCATCGAGCAGGGTGTTGCGGGTGACGAAAGGATCCTCGTCGTTGCCCGGCAGATACACATCCTCCGCGACCATACGACCGAGCACGCGCTCGCGCAGCGGCTCGACCACATCGCCGCCTTCGACGATCGGCGTCATGGTCAGACCGTTGCGGGTGCCGCAGTCCACCTCGGTGATGACCACATCCTGGGCGACGTCCACCAGACGGCGGGTCAGGTAACCCGAGTTCGCCGTCTTGAGGGCGGTGTCGGCAAGACCCTTGCGGGCGCCGTGGGTCGAGATGAAGTACTGCAGGACGTCAAGGCCTTCGCGGAAGTTCGCCTTGATCGGCGTCTCGATGATCGAGCCGTCCGGCTTGGCCATCAGTCCACGCATACCGGCCAACTGACGGATCTGTGCCGCCGAACCACGCGCGCCCGAGTCGGCCATGATGTAGATCGAGTTCATGGACTTCTGGTCGATGGTCTCGCCCTTGGCGTTCTGCACCTTCTCGGTGCCGATGCCTTCCATCATCGCCTTGGCGACCTGCTCGTTGGTGCGCGACCAGATGTCGACGACCTTGTTGTAGCGCTCGCCGGCGGTGACGAGACCGCCCTGGTACTGCTCCTGGATCTCCAGCACTTCGCGCTCGGCGCCCGCCAGGATCTGGCGCTTGGCGTCCGGGATGACCATGTCATCAATGCCGATGGAGACGCCCGCACGCGTCGCGTTGCGGAAGCCGGTGTACATCAGCTGGTCGGCGAAGATCACCGTCTCCTTGAGACCCAACTGGCGATAGCAGGCGTTGATCAGTCGGCTGATCGACTTCTTGTTGAGCTCGGTGTTGACGAGTTCGAACGAAAGACCTTCAGGCAGGATCTCGGCCAGCAGCGCGCGGCCGACTGTGGTGTCAACAATGGAGGTCTTGCTGCTGCGGGTGCCGTCCTCGGCAATGTTGGTGAGCTTCAGGCGCACCTTGACCTTGGCATGCAACTCAACCACGCGGTTGTCATAGGCGCGCTGCACCTCACCAAGATTGGCGAAGACCATACCCTCGCCCTTCTTGTTCTCGAGCGCGCGAGTCATGTAGTACAGACCGAGGACGACGTCCTGGGTCGGAACGATGATCGGCTCGCCGTTGGCGGGGCTCAGGATGTTGTTGGTCGACATCATCAGCGCACGCGCTTCCAGCTGGGCTTCCAGCGAGAGCGGCACGTGCACGGCCATCTGGTCGCCGTCGAAGTCAGCGTTGAACGCGGTACAGACCAACGGATGCAGCTGGATGGCCTTGCCTTCAACCAGCACAGGCTCGAAGGCCTGGATGCCGAGACGGTGCAGGGTGGGCGCGCGGTTCAACATCACCGGATGCTCGCGGATTACCTCTTCGAGGATATCCCACACCTCAGCCGACTCACGCTCGACCAGCTTCTTGGCTGCCTTGATGGTGGTGGCCAGGCCGCGGCGCTGCAGCTTGGAAAATATGAAGGGCTTGAACAGTTCGAGCGCCATCTTCTTCGGCAGGCCGCACTCGTGCAGGCGCAGCGTCGGACCGACCACGATGACCGAACGACCGGAGTAATCGACGCGCTTGCCGAGCAGGTTCTGGCGGAAGCGGCCCTGCTTGCCCTTGATCATGTCGGCCAGCGACTTCAGCGGGCGCTTGTTCGTGCCGGTGATGGCGCGGCCGCGACGGCCGTTGTCCATCAGGGCGTCGACCGACTCCTGCAGCATGCGCTTTTCGTTGCGCACGATGATGTCCGGCGCGGCGAGCTCCAGCAGGCGCTTCAGACGGTTGTTGCGGTTGATGACGCGACGGTACAGATCGTTGAGATCCGAGGTAGCGAAGCGACCGCCGTCGAGCGGTACGAGCGGGCGCAGATCCGGCGGGAGCACGGGCAGCACCGTCATCACCATCCACTCGGGGCGATTGCCCGATTCAATGAAGGCTTCCATCAGCTTGATGCGCTTGGACAGGCGCTTGAGCTTCGTCTCGCTGTTGGTGGAGGCGATCTCCTCCTTCAGCTGCGCCAGCTCGGCATTGAGGTCGATCGACTTCAGCAGCTCGTAGACCGCTTCCGCGCCCATACGCGCGTCGAAGTCGTCGCCGTGCTCGGTCACCGACTGCAGGTACTGCTCTTCGGTCAGCAGCTGGCCGCGCTCCAGCGGGGTCATGCCCGGCTCGATGACGCAGTAGGCTTCGAAGTACAGGATGCGCTCGATGTCACGCAGCGTCATATCCAGCATCAGGCCGATCCGCGACGGCAGCGACTTCAAGAACCAGATGTGCGCAACTGGGCTGGCCAGATCGATATGGCCCATGCGCTCGCGGCGCACCTTGGCCAAGGTCACTTCAGTGCCGCACTTCTCGCACACCACGCCGCGGTGCTTCATGCGCTTGTACTTGCCGCAGAGGCACTCGTAGTCCTTGATCGGGCCGAAGATCGCCGCGCAGAACAGGCCGTCACGCTCCGGCTTGAAGGTGCGGTAGTTGATCGTCTCGGGCTTCTTCACTTCGCCGTAGGACCAGGAACGGATCAAGTCCGGCGAGGCCAGCGCGATCTTGATGGCGTCGAAATCGAGCGTCTGGCGCTGCTGGTTGAAGAGGTTAAGCAGGTCTTTCATTGCAGTCTCCGGGATTCGGGAGTCGGGAGTCGGGATTCGTCAGAGCGGGGATTCGGTCGTCAGGACAGCTCGGCTTGCGCCTTTGCGAATCCCAGATCCCGAATCCCCAATCCCGTTCCTCAGTGCTCTTCCAGCTCGATGTTGATCGCCAGCGAACGGATTTCCTTGACCAGCACGTTGAAGGACTCGGGCATGCCCGCGGCCATCTCGTGGTTGCCGTCGACGATGTTCTTGTACATCTGGTTGCGGCCCTGCACGTCGTCGGACTTCACCGTCAGCATTTCCTGCAGGGTGTAGGCCGCGCCGTAGGCTTCCAGCGCCCAGACTTCCATCTCACCAAAGCGCTGGCCGCCAAACTGCGCCTTACCGCCCAGCGGCTGCTGGGTGACGAGCGAGTACGGGCCGGTCGAGCGCGCGTGCATCTTGTCGTCAACGAGGTGATTCAACTTCAGCATGTACATGTAGCCCACGGTGACCGCGCGATCGAACGCCTCACCCGTGCGGCCGTCGTACAGCGTGGTCTGACCCGATTCGGGCAGATCCGCGAGCTTCAGCATCGCCTTCAGTTCAGCTTCGTCGGCGCCGTCGAACACCGGGGTTGCCATCGGCACGCCAGTGGTCAGGTTCTTCGAAAGCGCAAGGATTTCGTCGTCGCTGAGCTGCGAGAGATCCTCACGCAGCGAACCGCGAATGCTCTTGTCGTGGTTGTAGATCTGGTCGAGGAAATCGCGCAGTTCTTTGACCTTGCGCTGCTCGTCGAGCATCCGCTGGATCTTCTCGCCCAGGCCCTTCGCGGCCCAGCCCAAGTGGGTTTCCAGCACCTGGCCGATGTTCATGCGCGAAGGTACGCCCAGCGGGTTCAGGACGATGTCGACCGGACGGCCGTCGGCCATGTAGGGCATGTCCTCGACCGGCTGGATCATCGAGATCACACCCTTGTTGCCGTGGCGACCCGCCATCTTGTCGCCCGGCTGGATACGACGCTTCACCGCGAGGAAGACCTTGACCATCTTCAGCACGCCCGGCGCCAGATCGTCACCTGCAGTGATCTTGGCGCGCTTGTCGGCGAAACGCTTCTCGAATTCCTTCTTGTGCGCTTCGATCTGCTTCTGCGCGCGCTCGATGAAGTCAGCGGCGTCCTCGTCCTTCATGCGGATCGAGAACCACTCGTCCTTCTTCAGGCTGCCCAGGTACTCGTCGGTGATCTCGGCGCCCTTCTTGAGGCCCGCCGGACCGCCATTGGCCACGCGGCCCAGAATCTGGGTGCGCAGGCGGGCGAAGATCGCGCCCTCCAGGATGCGGAACTGGTCGTCGAAGTCTTTCTTGACCCGACGGACTTCCATTTCCTCGATCTGCTTGGCGCGCTTGTCCTTCTCGATGCCGTCGCGCGTGAACACCTGCACGTCGATGACGGTGCCGTCCATGCCCGGAGGCACACGCAGCGAGCTGTCCTTCACGTCCGAGGCCTTCTCACCGAAGATCGCTCGCAACAGCTTCTCTTCCGGGGTCAGCTGACTTTCGCCTTTGGGCGTAACCTTGCCGACCAGGATGTCACCTGCCTGCACCTCGGCGCCGATGTAGACCACACCGGACTCGTCCAGTCGGCCCAGTGCCTGCTCGGACACGTTGGGGATGTCGGCGGTGATTTCCTCCGGCCCCAGCTTGGTATCGCGGGCGACGCAGGTCAGCTCTTCGATGTGGATGGTGGTGTAGCGGTCCTGCTTGACCACCTGCTCCGAGATCAGGATCGAGTCTTCGAAGTTGTAGCCGTTCCACGGCATGAAGGCGATCAGCATGTTCTGACCCAGCGCCAGCTCACCGATGTCGGTCGAGGGGCCGTCCGCCAGGACATCGCCACGTTCCACCCGGTCACCGACATGTACCAGCGGGCGCTGGTTGATGCAGGTGTTCTGGTTGGAGCGGGTGTACTTGGTCAGGGTGTAGATGTCGACGCCCGGGTCGTTCTCGCCGATCTCGGCTTCGTTCACGCGCACCACGATGCGCGCCGCGTCGACCTGGTCGATCACGCCGCCGCGCTTGGCCACGGCATTAACGCCCGAGTCGCGGGCCACATCCTTCTCGATGCCGGTGCCGACCAGCGGGGTCTGGGCACGCAGGGTCGGAACAGCCTGACGCTGCATGTTCGCCCCCATCAGGGCGCGGTTGGCGTCGTCGTGCTCGATGAAGGGCACCAGCGCCGCCGCGACCGAGACGGTCTGCATCGGCGAGACGTCCATGTACTGGATCTCGGCCGGCGCCATGAGCAGCGACTCACCCTGGTAACGGCATGGCACGAACTGCTCGATGAACTTGCCGTCCTCGGTCAGGTTGGCGTTGGCCTGCGCCACCGCGAACTCGGCTTCTTCGATCGCCGAGAGGAAGTCGATCAGGTCGGTGACCTTGCCATCGACCACGCGACGGTACGGCGTCTCGAGGAAGCCATAGCGGTTCGTGCGGGCGTACACGGCCAGCGAGTTGATCAGGCCGATGTT